>JBBQLI010000010.1:0-41737 GCA_038327765.1 Candidatus Limnocylindrales bacterium
GGCGGCTCCGACCAGCGCGAGGCCGGCGGGACCCAGCCCGCGAACCGCGTGAGCAGGGCGTCCAGGTCTGGATCCGCCTGGACGAGGCCGCGATGGTGCGCCGCGATGAAGCCCTCCTCGACCGCTCGGTCGAGCCAGGCCAGCAGGTCGTCCCAATAGCCGTTCTGGCCGAGCAATCCGATCGGCTTCGCATGCAGGTCGAGCTGCGCCCACGATGCCACTTCGGCCAGCTCCTCCAGCGTTCCGAGCCCACCGGGCAGGGCGATGAATCCGTCCGACAGCTCGGACATCAGCGCCTTGCGCTCGTGGAGCGAGCCCACAACGCGCAGCTCGGCCAGACCCGGGTGCGCCAGTTCCCGGTCGACGAGGCCCTGCGGGATGACGCCGATGACCTCGCCGCCACCGTCGAGCGCGGCATCGGCGAGGGCGCCCATCAAGCCGACCCTGCCGCCGCCGTACACGATCCCTATCCCGCGCCCGGCCAGCTCGCCACCAACGGCTCGCGCCAGCTCGAGATGGCGCGGGTCACGACCCGGGCTTGCGCCGCAGAACACGCAGATGCGCACGGCGTCCGGCGCTCCTCTCAGAACCCGAGGTCGCGCAGATGCGGCGCCATCCGCGACGCGGCACGGGCCCGATGCGAGATGGCGTGCTTCTCGGCGGGGGTCCACAGACCGAAGGTCCGACCGCCGGGCAGTTCGGAGGCGGGCTCGAAGATCGGGTCGTAGCCGAACCCGCCATCGCCTCGTCGCTCTGTGGCGATCCGGCCACGACAGGTGCCGCGGGCGACCGTGACCGCCAGTCCGCCCCGCGGACCTACCGTCGATGGCACGACGACGGCAAGGACGCACACGTAGCGCGCGCCACGACGATCGGCGGGGATGCCATCCAGGACCCCCAGCAGCTTCGTGTTGTTCTCGTCGTCGGTGGCGTGCTCACCGGCGTAGCGTCGCGTCCGGACGCCCGGGCCGCCACCGAGGACGTCGACCTCGAGGCCGGAATCGTCGGCGAGGGTCGGCAGGCCGCTGGCGCGCGCGCCGAAACGCGCCTTGAGCGCTGCGTTCGCCTCGAAGGTCTCGCCGTCCTCCACCGGGTCGCCAGGGATGCCCAGTTCGTCGAGCGACACCAGGTCGCCATGCTCCAGGCGGAGCAGTTCGCGCAGCTCGCGCAATTTGTGCTCGGAGCGGGTCGCGACGAGCAGGCGCGACGAGGTCACCGCTTGACGGTCGCCAGCACCGTGGCCTGGGCCTCGAAGAGCCGAGCGAGCCCGGCGTCGGCCAGGTCGATCAGACCGTTGGCGGCCACCCGATCGAACGGCTTGCCCTCCGCCGTGCCCTGCAACTCGACATAGGCGCCGGCATCGGTGCCGACGACGTTGAAGTCGACATCGGCTCGCGAGTCCTCGGAATAGTCGAGGTCGATCAGCCGCGCGCCATCGACGAGGCCGACCGAGACTGCGGCCACCTTGCCGACGAGATGCCGGTCGAGCCCGAAGGTGATCAGTGCGGCCGCCAGCGCGACGTAGCCACCCGTGATCGATGCGGTCCGCGTCCCGCCATCGGCCACGAGCACGTCGCAGTCGACGGTGATCGTGCGCTCCCCGAGCTTCGCCAGATCGACCACGCCGCGCAGCGATCGCCCGATCAGTCGCTGGATCTCGTGGGTCCGGCCGCCGATCCTGCCCTTCGCTGATTCGCGGTCGGTCCGCTCGGCCGTGGCCCGCGGCAGCATCGAGTACTCGGCGGTGACCCAGCCGGTCCCCTTCCCGCGAAGGAATGGCGGCACCCGGTCGACGAGCGTGGCTGCGCACAGCACCTCGGTGTCGCCGAACCGCACGCGACACGAGCCCTCGGCCCATTTCTGGACGCCGAGCTCGAAGCTCACGGCACGCATGTCGTCGGGGCCGCGGCCGTCCGCGCGCTCCGTGGCGGGTCGGTTGCCGATGGTCATCGTTTCGTCTCCTCGGCCTTGGCCGTATCCCAGAGCACATCGAGTGCCGCAAAGTCGAGCGCTCGCAGGGCGACACCCTGCGCCGCCGCCTGCCGTTCCACGCTGCCGAAGCGGCGGCGGAACTTCCCATTCGCCGCGCGCATCGCGGCCTCGGCATCGACGCCACGCTTGCGCGCGACGTTCACCAGGACGAACAGCAGGTCGCCGAATTCCTCGGTCCAGCCCACCGCATCGCCGGCGGCCTCGGCCTCGCGCAGCTCCTCGGTCTCCTCGATCACCTTGTCGAGCACTCCGTCGATCGACGGCCAGTCATAGCCGATATTCGATGCCCGCTCCTGCATCTCCTGGCTTGCCGCGAGGGCCGGCAGCGAACCGCTGATCCCATCGAGGGCACCCTTCGGCGAAGGTGGCGCAGCACCTGCTTCGCCGCCCTTCCCTGCCTCGGCCCGCTCCTCGGCCTTGATCCGTTCCCATTGACGGTTGACGTCGCCAGCGGTCCGGGCCTCCGCGTCGCCGAAGACGTGCGGGTGACGCCGGACGATCTTCGTGGCGAGCGCGGCCTGCACATCGGTCAGGTCGAACACGCCTGCCTCGGCGGCAAGCTGTGCATGCAGGACGATCTGGAGGAAGAGATCGCCCAGCTCCTCGGCAAGGTCCGGGGTGGCGCCTCCCTCGAGCGCGTCGTAGACCTCGTAGGCCTCCTCGAGCAGATGACGACGCAGGGACTGGTGGGTCTGTTCGCGATCCCACGGGCAGCCGTCGGGCCGTTGGAGCCGTTCGCTGATCCACGGCATCGCCCACGGGCCGGCGACCGCGGCCTCCGGAGAGCGTGGGGCCAGGTAGAGCGGCGCGCCCAGATCCGTGACGGTCAGGGCGCTGACCGTGGTGGCCTCGGCACTCCCGAACCGACCGACCGGGTGACTCGCGCCGTACAGCCGCGCCAGGAGTGTCAACGGATCCCGCCCGCCCGGCCCGTGCCGTCCTGGGAGCGGTTCGACCGCAGACTCGCCTTCGGAGGGACCGGGACGAAGGATCGCAAGCGGCACGAGCAGGACGGGCCGCGATGGCTCGAGCGGCGTGGCGATGAGCCGCTCGGCGGCGATGACCTGGACCCCGGCAGCCGCGTCCAGACCCCAGCGCAGCCGCGCCTCGGCGAGGAGGGCGTCGAGCACGCGGTCCTCCGCCTACTGGTTCGCGGCGAGTGCCGGGTCGCGGACGATGGTGGCAGCGCTCTTCTGGGCGGCGTACCAGGCCGGGAATGCGTTCTTCTTGATGGCGTCGAGCTGCGTGCCATCCGGCGTCCTGGTCTGTTCCGCGACCACCTTGAACAGGTAGACGCCATCGGTCGAGGTGTTGCCGGCGGTGAGGGTCACGACCGGCGTGACGCCGCCCACCGTGGCGCCGTAGATCGCCTTCGTCAGGCTGTCGTCGATCTGGCCCTTGGCGACCCAGCCGAGGTCGCCGCCCTTGCCCGCGCTGGCGTCATCCGAGAAATTCCTGGCCAGCGTGGCGAAATCCCCGCCGGCTTCGGCCTGGGTGCCGAGCGCCGCGATCTCGAGGGCATCGGTGGGGCGATACATGACCTGGATCACGTGCCAGCCGAACGGGGACTTGACCGGCGGGAGGAGCTGGCCCGCGACGAGACCCGGCTTCGTGACGGCCGCGAGGAATGCTGCGTCGACCGGACTGGTTGGATCGATCCATTGCAGCTTGCCGCCGGTCCCCGTGACGCCGCGGGCCTGCGACTCGTCGCTTTCCGCGCGGGCGATCTGATCGAACTGCGTGGGATCGGCCTGGAGCTTCGCGTAGGTGGCCTGGGCTTCCTGCTGGGCCGTCGCCCACGACGGGTCGGTGGCCGGGATCGCCGAGGCGCCCTGCGCGTCGTGCTTCGGTGAATAGAGGATGTGGCGGACCTTGATCGCGTCGGCAGGCACCGTCGACTGCGACGCGCGGATGAAGATCTCGCTGACCTGACGCTGCGGCCCCGGCTGGATCGCATCCGCGATGATCTTGGCCTGCAGCTTGTCGTGGATGAGGTCGCCCGCGACGACCGCTCGATACTTGGCCAGGTCCACACCGTCATTCGTGATCGTCTGCTGATAGGCGGGGTCGACCGTCTGGGGGGCGATCTCGGTCACGCGGCCGATGCGGAACGTCCCGTCCGCGCCGAGGATGACGGCAGTCGGGGTGTTGGGCTGGGCGGCGAACACGGCGGTCAGCAGACCCGGGTCGGTCTGCGAGTCACCGGAACGGATCCAGCCAAGGTCGCCGGCCTGCGGCGCCGTGGACGCATCGGTCGAGACCACCTTGGCGATCTCATCCCAGGCCTTGCCGGCGGTCAGGTCGGCCAGGGCCTGATCGGCCTTCGCTTTCGCCGTGGCGATCTGAGCCGTCGTTGGATCGGCGGCGCCGGTGTCCTTGACCGGCGTGACCTCGATCACGAAGACGTGCCGGGATTCGGGCGTCGTGGCCTCGCCGACGAGCTTTGCGTCGATGTCGGCATCGGTCACCGTGATGCCCTGGGCGCTCGCGAGCGTCGCCTGGAGCTTCGTATCGATGAGTCGCTCGAGCGTGATCGACTCCAGGTTCTGGCGCTCCTGATCGATGAGGCTCTGCAGCGAGGAGGCCTGTCCATCGGTCAGGTGGCCGGCCGTGTGTTCGGTCCGACCGTCACGCTCGGCCTTGTTCAGCCGCCACGTCTCGATCGAGAACCGGGCGATGTAGTCGTCCTTCGTGATCGACGAGCCGTTGACGCTGCCGACCGACGAAAGGTGCTGGTCGTACCAGGTCAGGCCCGAGGCGATGACCAGGATGAGGACGGCGGCGACGACGACGACGCCGAAGCCGATGTTCATGTAGAGGTTGCGTCGCTCGCCGTGGTCCCACGAGGGTCGCTGGGGGCGCTTCGCGACAGGCTTGGCACGGAAGGTCATGCGGTGGTCGGATCCTGTGGCATGGCCGGCGAGGGTCGCCGGGGATGGACGGCTGCGTATCGTACCGCACCATCCCGTCGAGGCCGGGGGGCCGTCAGAGCGCGGCGCCCAGCGTCGGCAGGACTATCAGGTCGATGAAGCGGTCCGTCGCGTGACCATCGGCCGCGTCGAACGAGGCGGACCGGAATGCGCGAACACGGTCGAGGTCGAACACCCCGGCCCGGATGTAGGACGCGAGCGGCTCGGTCGTCTCGAAGATCGGGCCGGGCACGCCGGACCGGAAGTCGAAGAAGAAGCCCCGTTCCAGCTCATACGCGTCCTGATCGGGGACGAAGAAGACCATCGGGCGTTCGAGCAGGGCGAACTCGTAGATCACGCTGGAGTAGTCGGTGATGAGCGCGTCGCTCGCGAGGAGCAGTTCGTTGATGTCGGGGTGGTCCGACACATCGATGGCGAAGCCCGCGAGCTCCGGCGCGATCGGGGCCGCCTGGCGGATGAACGGGTGGAGCCGGATGAGGATCACGTGATCGTCGCCAAGGACGGCGCGCATTCGCGCGAGGTCGAGCGTGCCGTCGTAGCGGGCGTGGAGCTGGCTGTCGCCGCGGAAGGTCGGCGCGTAGAGGATCACCCGGCGACCGAACGGGATCGCATACCGCCGCCGGACCTCGTCCACCACCGTCGCGATGTGCGCCTCACCGAAGAGCACATCCGTGCGCGGGATGCCGATATCGGACCGGAAGCGGTCCAGTGGCTGTCGGAACGCCTCTGCGTAGTGCGGCGCAACCGACATCGACGAGACCAGGCAGATGTCGTAGTTGCTGTGGATCGCCACCTTGGAGATGAACGCCTCGTCGGCGCCGAAGGTCCTGTCGAGGACGCTGTAGCCGAACCGCTTGAAGGCGCCGCACGCGTGCCACGTCTGCACGACCGTGGTCTCGCTGCGGGGCGTCACCACGTAGAGCGGGAAGTAGTAGTCATCCACGATGAGCAGGCGGGCCCGGGCAAGGTCGAAACCGCCGTTGAACGCCCGCCACAGACCGATGATCCGGCCCCTCCGCCCGGGCACGGGGCGGTGCATCAGCCGCCGGACGGGGATCTCCGGGTGATGGTCGTGCAGCGCCTGGTCCACGATGGCGAGATTGCCGCGCAGCTCATCGTCATGCGAGGTCGCGAACAGGAGACCCGGCCGCAACGGCAGCCAGTGGCCCAGCCAGAACCCGAGCCGGACGACGGCGATCCGGAGCGTCAGCGATCGCCCTCTCATCCCCGCGATGATATCCGCTGGGTCGGGCGGTCCGGTTTGGTCGTAGGCTATCGGCGATGCGGATCCACGCCATCCTCCTGGCCGGCGGCGCCGGCGACCGTTTCGGCGGGGAGCTGCCAAAGCAGTTCGTCCGCCTGGCGGGCGAACAGGTCCTGAGCCGAAGCCTGCGCACGGTCGCGGCCGCGGGGTTCGACCGGATCGTCGTGGTCTCGCATCCTGACTGGCTGACCGAGACCAACGAGCTGGTCCGCCTCGTCGCGACCGGCGTCCCGACCACCGTGGTGGCCGGCGGCTCGACGCGCAACCAGAGCACGTGGAACGGGCTGCGCGAGCTCGATGCCGCCGACGAGGACACCATCCTGGTCCACGACGCGGTCCGTCCGCTGGTTCCGCTCGAGGTCATCAAGCGGGCAATCGAACCGGTCGTGCACGGGCGGGCCGACTCCACCGACACCGTCATCCCGAGCGCGGACACGCTCGTCATCGTGGACGCCGACCGTGTCGTCGAGATCCCGGAGCGAGGCCGGTACCGGCGCGGCCAGACGCCCCAGGTGTTCCGGGCCGGCGTCCTGATCCAGGCGTACGCGGCCGCCACTGCCGCGAACGACCCGGGCGCGACCGACGACTGCAGCCTCGTCCTCCGCTATGTGCCGGGCGCCCGGGTGCTCGCCGTCGCCGGCGACGAGGTCAACCTCAAGATCACGACCCGGATCGACATGGTCCTCGCCGATCGGATGCTCCAGATGCGGACGCTCTCAGAGACCGCTGATCCGCAACCCGCGCGGTCACTCGACGGGCAGCGGATGCTGATCGTCGGCGGCACGAACGGCATCGGCGAAGCGCTGGCGATGGAGGCCGCCCGGTCTGGTGCCCTGGTCGCGGTGGATGGACGGTCGAGCGGCCTGGACGTTCGCGATGCCGCCGCCGTCCGGGACCGGGTCGACGCCACAGCGGCGCGTCTCGGCGGCCTGGACCACGTCATCTGCACCGCTGGGGTCCTGCGCATCGGATCGGTCGCCGACGCGGCACCGGGCGACCTGGCCGAGGTGATCGACGTCAACCTGACCGGGACGCTCAACGTCGCCGTGGCCGCCTACCCGCACCTTCGCGCGAGTCGCGGGTCGCTGACCGCCTTCGCCTCGAGCTCCTTCACCCTGGGCCGACCGGCCTACGTCGCGTACTCGGCGAGCAAGGCCGGGGTGGTCAACCTCGTGCAGGGGCTGGCCGAGGAATGGGCCACGGACGGGATCCGGGTGAACGCCGTCAGCCCGGAGCGGACCGACACGCCGATGCGGCGGAAGGCATTCCCGGACGAGGCCCATTCGGCGCTGCTGACGTCCACGGACGTCGCGACCGCGACGCTGCGACTCCTCGCGTCGGAGCTCACCGGCCAGGTCCTCGACGTGCGGCGCCTCGATCCGTCCCGCCCTCGAGATGACGCATGAGCGGCGACAGCCGCACTCGCCGACCGCGACGCTGACCACGGGTGAACCGCCTCGAATACCTCCTTGCGAGCACGGTCCTGCGCGTCATCGGCATGCTCAGCTCCGTTCTGCCCGTCGCGCCGGATCGCGTCGTCTTCGCATCTGCACGGACGCGCACGCTGGAGGGGAACCTCGGTGCCCTCCACCGCGCGATGCTGGCTCGCCACCCGGAGCGGCAGTACGTGCTCCTGCTCGAGCCCTACGGCTATGGCCTCGCTGCCAAGGTCGCGTATCTCGGCCGCCTGGTCCGGGGCATGTATCACCTGAGGACCGCCGGGCTGGTCATCGTCGACAACGCCTATCTGCCGATCCACGTCGCGCCGCATCGCCCCGGCACCACGGTGGTCCAGGTCTGGCATGCGGTGAGCGCCCTGAAGAGATTCGGTGCGGACACGCTGCGACCGCTGCACGAACCGGAGCGGACGTTCCTGCATCGCCATTACGACCTGGTGATCGCCTCGGCCGAGTCGGCGCGTGCGCCCTATGCCGCCGCATTCCGGGTGGCCCCGGAACGTGTGCTCCCGCTCGGGGCACCGCGGACCGACGTCTTCTTCGATCCGACCGCGCTGGCCGCCGCGCGCGACCGGGCACTGGCCTCCTACCCGGCCCTTGCCGGTCGCACGGTCGTGCTCTACGCCCCGACCTTCAGGGGCCGTGGCCGCGAGCGACAAGCCAGCGATGCCCTTGATGCCGTCGCGCTTCGCGCAGCGCTTCCGGCGGACCACGTCCTGGTCCTCAAGGCCCACCCGAACCTCGATCCGGCTCTCACGTCGCAGCTGGGGTTCGACGTCGCCATCGATCCCGCGACCGAGCTCAACGACATCCTGGCAGCCACGGACATCCTGGTGACGGACTACTCGTCGTCGATCTTCGAGTACGCCTTGCTGCGCCGCCCGCTGATCCTGCTCGTCCCGGATCTCGACGCGTACGAGCGCGACCCGGGGCTCTATCTCGACTACCGCACGGAGATGATCGGGACCCGTGTCAACGACACGACCGGCGTCGCCGACGCGATCCTCCAGGGCCGGTTCGACCTGACACCCTATCCGGCGTTCATCGCCCGCCATCTCGGTACGTGCGACGGTCACGCCAGCGAGCGCATCGCGGATCGACTGCTCGGATCCTGATCCGTCGAGGGGAAGTGATACCCTTCGCCGAGATGTCCGCCTCCATCGAAGCGCCGGCCACATTTCGTCATGCCGCCGGCGAGCAGGGTCCGATCGGACTCGTGCGCGAAGGCATCACCGATCTCTGGTCGCGTCGTCGTCTCGTCCGCTATCTCGTGCAGGCGGACATGCGCAAGCGCGGTGCGGACACGATCCTTGGGAATCTCTGGTGGGTCATCGATCCACTGCTCCAGATGCTGGTCTACGTCCTGTTCGTGACCATCCTGTCGCGCGGCAAGGGGGTCGACGACTACCCGCTCTACATCTTCGCCTGCATCCTGCCATGGAAGTGGTTCTCGGCCGCCGTCGGCGACGCGGCGGTCTCCGTGGTCAGCCAGCAGCAGCTCATCAAGCAGATCGCGTTCCCGAAGATCGTCCTGCCCGTCTCGTCGGCGACAGCGGGCGTCGTCGGCTTCCTGTTCGGGCTGATCCCACTCGCCGGGATCATGCTGTTCTACCCGAACCGCATCAGCCCGTTCCTGCTGCTGATCCCGCTCATCGCGTTCGTGCAGTACGTCTACACGCTCGGGTTCGCGCTGATGGTCTCGGCCGGCAACGTCTTCTTCCGGGACCTCGGGAACGTCCTCCAGCACATGCTTCGGCTGTGGTGGTTCGTGTCGCCGGGCCTGTACAGCCTGTCCACCCTCGACGACGTCGGCATCTTCAAGAGCCACGAATGGCTGCGCATCCTCGTCTCGCTGAACCCCTTCGCGGTCCTGTTCGAGGCCTATCGCAAGGTCATCTACGGATCGGCTGATAACGGCGGCAGCCTGCCGGGCTGGCCCGACTTCACGTCGCTGGGGCTGCTGTTCCTCGGGAGCCTCGTCTTCCTGGCGGTCACCATCATCATGTTCAAGCGCCTCGAGCCGAACTTCGCGAAGGTCCTCTGATGAGGTTCGCCAACGAGCCGCCGCCGATCCACCGGACCGGCAATCCCGACGCGATCCGGGTCCAGGACATGGGCGTCAGGTACGACCTTCGATTCAACCGCAAGACGAAGATCCGGACCTCGATCGGGCAGATGCTCGGCCGTGGCGCGGCGCACCAGTTCTGGGCGCTCAAGGATGTCTCGATGCGGCTGGTCCAAGGGGAGTCGCTCGCCGTCATCGGACCGAACGGGGCCGGCAAGAGCACGCTCCTCCAGGTCCTCGCCGGGATCATCCGGCCGTCGGCGGGCTTCATCGAGGTGCGCGGCCATGTGTCCGGGCTGCTCACGCTCGGGGCCGGCTTCGATGTCGACCTGACCGGACGGGACAACATCCTGCTCGGCGGCGCGTTCCTCGGCCTGGATGACGCGGTCACGCGGCGGCTCCTACCCTCGATCGTCGAGTATGCCGAGCTCGGCGAATTCATCGACGCCCCGCTGAAGACCTATTCCTCGGGCATGCGCGCGCGCCTCGGCTTCGCCATCGCGACCTCGGTCGACCCGGACATCCTGCTGCTCGACGAGGTGCTGGCCACGGGCGATGCGGCGTTCCGCGAGAAGTCGAAGGCGCGCGTCATCGAGATCGTCAAGGCGGCCAAGGGCGTGGTCCTCGTGACGCATGACATGAACTGGGTCACCGAGTACTGCAACCGGGCGATCCTCCTGGAACGCGGCCGGGTCATCCTCGAGGGCGAGCCAGCGGACGTCGTGGCGCTCCACCAGGAGCATATGGCCGAAGCCCATGCCGCCCAGACCCAGATGGCCGAGAAGGCCGGCATCGACCCACGGATCGTGCTTCGGCGCTAGCCCGCCCGCCGCGCCCGCCCGGACCTGCCGGTCAGCGGCGGCGGAAGACCGCCAGCAACAGCCCCACCACCGCGCCGAAGGCCAGTGCCCCGCGCCAGTCGAAGACCGCCTTGACGTCGCCCTCGACGTCCTTGGCTACCAGCAGGAAGACGCCACTGCTCCGCACGAACGTGGCCTTGCCGGTCACGGCGGTGCCGATCAGGCCCTGCTCGAAGTAGAGATCCCGGGCCACGACGGTGCGCGCCATCCCCTGACTGACCCGGGCGTCTCCGGCGATGGCCAGGCCGATCCCGCCCAGTTCGACCGAGACGCGATCCGCGCGGGCGAACGCGATCCCGCCCTGGCTGACCGCGACGTCCGTGGCTGTCACGCGAGCGATCCCGCCCTGACGGACATCCACCTGCTCGGCGTTGGCGACGTTCACGCCGCCCTGGCTGACGGAGACGTGGGTGGCATGGACCGTATCGGCGCCGCCCTGGACGATGTCGACGCGCTCGGCCCTGACCGTTGCGCCATCGGGCGCGGCCATGACCGCCACGGGCGCTGGGCGCAGGGCGACGACCGGCGTCGGCGAGGTCGTCGTCTCCGCCTTGGGCAGGGTCGCGGCGCGCGGCGCGCGGCGGCGCACAGGCTTCGACTTCGGGACGGCTGCGTCGTCGCCGTCGGGTCGGGTCGTTCGTCGGTCGGACATCGTGGTCCCTCGTGGCGGGGCGGCGTCGGGCGGCGTCGGGTGCGTGGCTCGATGCGTCCCCACTAGCCTACCGCCGGTGCGTGCAGGACGCGTCCGTCTCGCGGAATCCGTGGGTCGGCACATCCTCCTGTATCCTGCCGACGGTTCGCGCCGCCCGACACCGAGCGTCGGGCCGGACCTCCCTCTTTGAGGCCAACCACGTGCGAGTGAGCGAGACACGACAGCGGGTCGGATCGGGTGCCCTGGCGGTCGTCGCCATCGCGATCGCGGCGATCCTGGTCACCGCCTGCGGCGACTCCAGCCCGAGCGGCAGCCCGTCCCCGCTCGCGGTGACCAGCGCCCCGCCGTCGGCCTCATCGAGTCCGGGTGATAGCGGGTCCGCGCTCCCCAGCGAGAGCCCCAGCCCGGTCCCGACACCCACGCCCGCCCCCACCCCGTTGCTGGTCCCTGCGCCGCTCACGGGTCGGCTGGTCACCCCGGCCGTCGCCAAGCGCCACCCGATCGCCGTGATGATCGACGACCTGCAAGCCGCGCGACCGCAATCCGGCCTGGCCTCGGCGTCGGTGGTCTGGCAGGCCCCCGCAGAAGGCGGGATCCCGCGCTACATGGCGATCTTCCAGGACACGTTGCCGCCCGACCTCGGCCCGGTGCGCAGCTCGCGCTACTACTTCATCGCGTGGGCCGCCGAGTGGAGGGCGGTCTACGCCCACGCTGGCGGGTCGCCGCAGGCGCTCGATACGCTCAAGACGAAGGGCAACGGCCAGTACGTCTACAACATCGACGGTCTTCGCTACGGCGCCACGTTCCGGCGCATCACCAGCCGGTTCGCGCCGCACAACCTGTACACGACCGGGACCAAGTTGCAGCACCTTGGGACGAAACTCGGCGCCAAGGACAAGACCTACCAGCCCGCCTGGGTCTTCGCCCAGCCCGCATCGCCCGATGTGCGCCCGTATGGCGGGACGATCCAGGTCAAATACCTCGCGAACACGATCACCTATCACTACGACCACACCTCGAACACGTACCTGCGGACCGTCACCGGCGAGAAGAAGGAGACCGATGCGGCCGACAAGCGGCGCATCGCGCCCACGAATGTGATCGTGATGATCATGTCGTTCGGTCCGCTCAATGACGGTCACCCGAACAAGCACCGTCTCGAGGCGAAGGTCGTGGGCAGTGGCACCGCATGGGTCTCGACCAACGGCGTCACGGTGAAGGGCATCTGGAAGAAGACGAGTGTCACCGCACCCACCCAATTCTTCGACAGTCACGGTCGGCCGATCCCGCTGACCGTCGGCCAGACCTTCGTCCAGGTGATGCCGACGGGCTCGTCGATCGCGTTCAGCAAGGGCTCGACGACGCCGCCCGCCACACCGGTCCCGACGCCCAGCCCGTCCTGAACGGCGGTCGCCTCGACTATCCTCTCGTCGATGACACGTGGGCAGGGCGAGGCCGGACGGCGTGAGACCGGGGAGCCGACCCCGCTGGCCGAGGAGCTCGCGGCGCTGCGCCTGGAGCTCGAGACCGAGCGGGCGCGCGGCGCGGCCGAGCTGACGAGCCGCGCCCGACGGATCGAGCTCCTGTCCGAGCAGCTCCGCGAGGCGCGCAAGGAGCTTGAGCAGGCGCGACGTGAGGCCGCTTCGATCCGGAAGCGACGAGCCGTTCGCCTCGTTCTCAGCGTGACGGATCGGGCCAGGCCCGCCGTGGCCGCTGGACGCCGGTTCCGAGCGTTCCTCCGGGATGTGCGGCCCACCTCCACCACCGAACCCACGGGTCCGACCCATCGACTACGGGCCAGCACCGCCGCCGAGACCTCCCTGCGCGAGCGTCTGGTCGCGGTACTCATCCCCAGTCCGGTCACGACCGGGCCGCTCGTCTCGGTGCTGATCCGGACCCACGACGGGATCGATCGCCTGCGCACCCTGCTGCCGGCGCTCGATGCGCTCGCGTACCGGGACATCGAGGTGGTCCTCGACGACGCCGCGAACGACGGGGGCGTCGCCGCGAACGACGGGGGCGTCGCCGCGAACGACGGTCTCGCGACCCGCCACCCGAACCGGATCATCCGCAGCAGCACGGACGGGCCGTCCTCAGCGAGGGATGGCCAGACCGCGACCGCGGGTTCCGGCGAGTTCCTGCTCCTCATCGACGACGACAGCATCCCGGCCGGGAATCATGTTCTCGGCCACATGGTCGCGCTGCTCCAGACCGACCCTTCGATCGCGGCCGTCGCGAGCCGGCTGATCCACCCGCGCCGCACGGGTCCGGCGAACGGCGCGGTCACCCGAGCGCCGGATCTCACCCTCGCGCATCGCGGGGTCACCTTTGAGATCCGCGACGGCGTCCCGCGGGCGCGCGACCTCGGGTCGGGAGAGGATCCCATCGGGCCGGCGGCCTCGACACCGGCCGAGCTCCAGGTCGCGCGGACCGCCTGCCTGCTGGTCCGCCGATCGGCGTTCGAGGCGGTCGGCGGGTTCACCCCCGGGTACGACGATGACACGCAGGATGTGGACCTGTGCCTGAAGCTGCGCGCCAACGGCGGCCGCATCGTCTATGAGCCGCAGGCCACCTTCTGGCACGAAGGATCTGCGACCACGCGCGCCGCGAGCCTGGAGACGCGTCCGGCCCCGCACCACCCCAACCCGGACCCTGTGGGGAGCCTGTGGGGACCGCGCCTGTTCCGCCAGGTCCTCCTCGACCGGCTCACCGGCGCTGGCGCATGGTCGCCCCAGCCGATCCACGTCGCTATCACGGTCACCCGCGACGACCCCACGGCGGGGTTCGCGGACTGGTCGATCGCGCACGAGCTGGGTGGCTCGCTCGCCGATCTCGGCTGGCGGGTGAGCTACCTCGAGAGCTGGCAGGACCGGTGGTACCAGCCGGACGTCTCCATCGACGTCGTCATTGCGCTCCTGGACGCGTTCGACGTGCGCCGCCTGCCCGACGGGATGATCACGGTGGCCTGGATCGGCGACGGGACCGATCGCTGGATCGGCCAGCCCTGGTTCGACGAATACGACATGGTCCTGGCTTCGAGCGTCGCCTCGAAGGAGCTCATCGACCATCGCACCGTCCATCTCGCCGGTCTGCTGCCTCCGGCCCCGAACCTCCGCGACATCCTGATCGCCTGGGCTGCGCAGCCACGGATCGATATCGCGATCGGACCGCCCAGGTGGGAGGTGGTCGACAACTGGGGCGACTACCACTTCGCCCGCGCGCTTCAGCGCGTCCTTCAGCGCCGCGGTCACGCGACCCGCGTACGGCTGCTGCCGGACTGGGAGGGCAGCTCGTCGAACCGCGCCGACGCGGCCATCCACCTATTCGGCCTCAAGGAGCGCCGGACTCGCCCCGGACAGGTGTCGGTCCTGTGGATCATCAGCCACCCCGAACTGGTCACCGACGAGCTGATCCTGCGCAACGACCTGGTCTTCGCCGCCTCCGATCCGTTCGCGGCTCGCATCACGGAGCGCACCGGCAAGCCTGTCGTGCCACTCCACCAGGCGACGGACCCCGACCGGTTCCAGCCGCTGCCCGGCGGGCCGCATCACGAGCTTCTCTTCGTGGCGAACTCACGCAAGGTCCGCCGCACGGTGACCGACGAACTGACGGCGACCGAGCACGATCTGGCGGTCTACGGCCGGGACTGGACGAGCGAGCTGCTCGACCCGCGCTATCTCCGCGGCCGGCACATCCCGAACGACCAGCTGGCGAGCTACTACGCGGCGGCGGACATCGTCCTCAACGACCATTGGGCCGACATGGCCGAGGAAGGCTTCCTGTCAAACCGCCTGTACGACGCCTCGGCCAGCGGCGCCTTCGTGATCTCCGACACGGTCGCCGGAATCGCCGAGGAGTTCGACGGCGGGATCGTCACGTTCGCGACCGGCTTCGAGTTGCGCTCCCTGGTCGACCGCTATCTGGCCGATCCGGCGGCCCGGGCGGAACATGCGAAACGGGCATCGGCAGCGGTCCTGGCCCGCCACACGTTCGACCAGCGCGCGACCGGGCTGCTCCAGGAACTCGGGCCGGTGCTTGCTGCGCGGAACCCGCTGATCCTGACGACCCGCGAGTCGACCTCCGCGGAACCTGTGAGTGCGATGACCTGACCCGGCTGGCTGTCAGTCGTGATCCCCGGTCGGGCGACGGGGGCCGCGATCGAGGAGCCGTCGTCGACGGGCCGCCATGGAAAGGACGAACGACGCCAGCCCCGGGCCTGCTGGTCCGTCGAATCGCCTGACCAGCGCGAACCCCAGACCCGGCGCCCGGCCACCGGCGAGCCGCGCCGCTGGCCGGGGATCGGCACGGGTCACGCGCCGGACCATCCGCCAGTAGCTCCGCCGGGCGTCAGGCGTGAGCCACCCCCAGTGTTGCCAGGGGGGTCGCAGCACGCGTGACGTGCCATCAACGGCAGCCGCGACGATCGGATCGGGGGCGGTCTCGAGGAGCGCGCTGATGGCGTCCATCAGCTGCCCGACGTCGGGGTCGTGTCGATCCAGCAGAGAACGAAGGGGTCCAGCGAGGTCCGATCGCAGGAGACGATCGAGGTAGGCCCGCTTCAGGACGGTCGCCGCAGCGACATCCGGGATGCGCAGGTCGATCTCGGCACTCACCGCCAGAAACGCTCCGCGCGCGACGGTCGCGGCTTCGGTCGCGCGCCGCACGGAGACGCGCGCAGCCGAGGTGATCGTGGCTACCCCCGCATCGGCCGGTGGTCGCCACCATTCGTAGATCGTCTCTTCGAGGATCTCGATGCCGTCGCCCGCCCGGAGGAGCGCCCGGATCGCCCAAGGCTGGTCGCCGAGGATCCGTCCCTCGAATCGCAGATCGGTCGTCAGCGAGCGCCGGAATGCCTTGCCTGTGATCGAGACGTGATACAGCAGTCCCGGGTGCGTTGCGAGCGACTTGCGGCCGGGCTCGCGGATATCCGGGATGTCGTAGAGCGAGGTCAGCCAGGTGCGCTCGCCATCGGTCCAGATGCGCTGACCGATGACCGCGTGGACCACGGGGTCAGCGGTGGGTCGCATGAGTGCCGCGAGGCCGCCCGGACGGAGGAGATCGTCGGCGTCAAGGAACGTCAGCCACGTCCCCCGCGCCGCGTCCAGCCCGTGGTTCCGTGCATTCGAGACGCCCCCGTTGTCCTGAAGCCGGATGAGGATCACCCGGGGATCGGTCGCCGCCACCGCCGCGACGATGTCGGCCGTGCCATCGCCGGAGCCGTCGTCGATCACGATGCACTCGAGGTCGACACCCGTCTCGCTCAGCACCGACGCGATGGCCCGTCCGACCGTGTCGGCGGCGTTCCACGAGGTCAGGATCACCGTCAGGTCGGGGTTCGTGATCGTCATCGCGATCGAGCATACGCCGCGCGGCGGCCCGGGCGGACCGCTCAGCCTGACTCGGTGGACGCCTGACGGATGCCGGCGGCGGCATACCGTTCGCGGGTCTCGCGCGCGACATCGGCCCAGGTCCGACGCGGGCGATCAGCACGCTCCCGCGCCGCTGCCGCAACACCGGCGTGGACCTGGTCATCGGCCCAGATCGCGCGCAGGGCGACGGCAAGACGTTCCGGTTCGCGTGGCTCGACCAGGATCCCGGCACCGCCGACGAGGTCGGGCAATGCCCCGACGGACGACGCGACGACCGGCGTACCGCAGGCGATCGCCTCGGTCGCCGCCAGTCCCGTCGCGTCGGAGACGGTCGGCAGGATCGCGGCGCGCGCCGCGCGGACGAGACCGGCAAGGAGAGCGGGCGTCAGCTTCTGGGCATAGGTCAGCTGCTCCCCGATCCCCTGTCGCGACGCAGTCCGGGCCAGGGCGGCCCGGTCATCGGGGCTGGCGCCGACCAGCAGGATGCGCGGCGGCCATTCGACATCCTCGGGCAGCGTCGCCGGACGACCGGCCCCGGCGAGGAGGACGAGCGCCCGCAGGAGCGTGGCGAGATCCTGACGCGCGTCGTAGCGGCCGGAGTAGACGAGAAACCGCCCGGTCAGGCCGAGACGTTCGCGCTCCCGTTGCGTGGCGCGATCGGTCTTGCCGGCAGCCAGCGGCTTGAACGCGGTCCGCGGCGCCAGCGGGACCACATGGGTACGCTCGGGGCGGAGATGGAGGTCTCGCCGAGCGTCGAGCGCCACGGCCGGGCTGGCGACAAGCACGGCGGCCGCGTCGCGGAGCAGCTGCGAGCGCAGGCGCTGACCGAATCGCGCGGCCAGGGAACGGGTGAAGAGCTCCGGGTGTTCCCACGGGGCGAGATCGAGCAGCGTGGCGACCACCGGCAGCCCCGAGGCCACGGGGAGTGGCCCGGCACCCGCCGCGTGGTAGACCGCCCCGGCCGCGCCGCCCCGGTCCGCCCGCCATGCCGAACCCACGGCCGCGCCACGCAGCAGGAATGGGTCGATGGTCTGCGCCGCCGATCGAAGGAGTCGCGTCGGGGGGAGCAGACGTCGACCGACGATATCCAGGCGGTCGTAGCGGGTCGTCGGATCGTCGAGGTCGCTGCGCAGCAGGAAGGCGAACGATTCACCGGGCAGTGGATCGGCATCGAAGGCGGACAGCAGGCTGTCGAGGTAGAGCGCCGTGAGCGGCCCGCGACCTGGCTCCTGGAGCGGCCGCACGTCCATGACGATGCGCAGGCCCGGGATCGTCACGAGCGGATGCGTCCCCTGGTGAGTCGCCCGAGCAGTTCCTCGGCCCGCAGCTGGACCACGATGACCAGCGCCTCGACCACGATCCGGCGTGACATCTTGCTCTGTCCCACCCGACGGTCGCGGAAGGTGATCGGGGTCTCCATGATCCGCGCGCCGAGACGGTCGGCCCGGAAGGTCATCTCGATCTGGAACACGTAGCCGCCGGCATGGACCCCCTGGAACGACAGGGCACGCAGCGTCTCGGCGCGCCACGCCTTGTAGCCGCCGGTCAGGTCGTTCTGGTGAAGCCCCAGCACGAACCGCGCGAAGAGGCTCCCGCCGCGCGAGATGAGACGCCGGGCAAACCCCCAGTCCTCGACCCTCCCCCCACGGCAGTAGCGCGAGCCGATGACGATGTCGGCGGATCCGTCGCGGATCGGGCTGACGAGATCCGGCAGGTCGGCCGGGTCGTGGCTGAAGTCGGCATCCATCTGGACGACCGTCGTGGCACCGCCTTCCAGCGCTCGAGCGAACCCGTCGAGGTACGCACGGCCGAGTCCCTGCTTCGATGAACGATGGCGCACGCGGATCCGCGGGTCGGCCGCGGACAGGGTCTCGGCGATAGCACCGGTCCCGTCCGGGGAGCCATCGTCCACCACCAGCAGGGTCGCCGCCGGCATGGCCGCCAGGATCGCGGCGGCGATCGGTTCGATATTGTCGGCTTCCTGGTACGTCGGCAGGACGATCCAGACGCCGATCCCCGTCTCGAACGCGCGCCGGGCATCGTCGGTCGCGGGCGCGTTCCTGCGTCGGGTGATCATGGAGCGCAAGTGTAGAGGCGGGGCGACCCGCTTACTGCGTCCTGACCGTGACCGACGTCGAGAAGTGGGTGGTCCCGATCGCGCTGGTCGCCGTCACGACGATGCGATACGTGCCCGCGCCGACGAGTCCCTTCGCATCGTTCCGGCCGTCCCAGGTCCAGGCAAGCACGCCAGCGGCGGAACGGCGGTTCGTCCAGACGGTGCGGACGGGGATGCTCCCCCGATAGACCGTGACGGAGACCAGCGCCGTGCGCCGAAGCGAGATCCGGACCCGCGAGGTCTGGTGGGAGCGCGGCGCGAAGGACGGCCGCGACCAGCGGACCGACCGGATCGTCCCGTCGACGAGGATCGTACGGTCGACGACGATCCGGTTCCCTGCCCCGTCGCGGCCGTCCACACGGAACGTGTAGCGCCCGTCCGGGACGGTCCGGCCGGACGCAGTCCGGCCGTTCCAGGTGGTGGCCCAGGCGCGCTTGCCCGTGACGACCCAGCCGCGGACCGTCACGCCCGCGGCCGACCGGACGCGGACGGTCCCGGTCAGGGCTTCGTCGGCCGTCCACGCGAGCGGCAGGCTGTCGTTGTGCCGATCGCCATCCGGCGAGAGGAAGCCCAGCGACACGGAAGGCCGGACGGCGGGTGGACGCGTGTCCACGACGACCGTGAATGACCGCTGCGCGCGGTTGTTCGACACGTCGGCAGCCCACAGCGTGATCAGATAGCGGCCGTCCGGGACGGCGTGACCAGCCTGATCGCGGCCGTCCCAGGCGAAGCTCGGCGTCCTGCCGGGCTGGCCGCCGGTGCGGACGGACGCGCCCGGCGTCGAGCCGGTCAACGGTCGAACGGTGTAGCCCCACGTCACCAGACCGGTGACGGCCAGGCGGGCTGTGGTCACATCGGCGATCCCGTCACCGTTCGGGGAGATGACCCCGGTCGAGATGGCGCCGCCCGTGATGACCGGCGGGACGGTGTCCACGATGAACGAGTCGCGCAGCGCCTGCTGCAGCTCGGGGCGCGTCCCGTCGTATCCGAGCGCCCAGATCCCAGCCCCACGCAGTCCATAGCTGTTGACGAGCGCGTATTTAGCCGACAGCGCCGCAGCGTCGTCGACATAGAGCTGACGCCACGGCGTCACGCAGCCATATGCGGTCGTGCAGTTCTGGCGCTTGTAGACGGTCCAGGCGACACCCTCGGCAGCGTCGTAGCGTCGCCCGTTGGCGACCAGGAACTGCCGGGCGGTCGCGTAGGTGACCGATGTGGACGCGCCGTACTTCGTCCCGGAGATGTTCTTCGCGTCCAGGAGGTTGGTCGCGGTTGACCACGCGCGGCCGTAATACGGGACGCCCAGGATGAGCTTCGAGGCCGGGACACGCCCGAGGTACGAGATGAGCGTGTCGCGCACGTCGTAGGTCGGCCCACCGGTCGGCGCGATCGAGCCGACCGTGGCCGAACTCGCGGCCCGGTAGTCGTAGCCCATGATGAAGATGGCATCGGCACCACCGCGCGCTGTGGCGGCTTCGATCGGGTAGTTGCCGATCCAGCCGGTCGCATCGAAGGTCAGCTGATAGCCGTGGGCGGTGGCGTCCAGCGCGGCACGGACGGATCGGACGAGGGCCGTGAACTGGTCCGCAGAGCCGGACGCGATCGGCTCGAAGTCGAGGTTGACACCGTCGGCGCCGCGGTCGCGCACGGCGCGCGCGATCTGTGACGCCAGTCTCGAACGCGCTGCCGCGCTCCCGAGCAGGGCCCGCTGGCGCTGGAGCCCGGTGGACGTCCACGCGAAGCTCTGCACGGTCAGGACGACGCGGGTGTGCTGGGCGTGGGCCGTGTTGATCACCGACGTCATCGCGGCGCTGGTCCAGCCGCTCCAGCCGACCGTCGGCGACCCGTCGGCGTTCGTCTTGTCCAGGTCCCCCGTGGAGTCGGCTCCGACGCCGAAATAGGCGATGGTCGACAGCGTGGACCAGTCGTAGCGCAGCGAACTGTCGGTCAGTTCCCAATACGGCAGGAAGCCGAAGACCTCATGACGCAGCGCGCCCGGGTCGACCGCGGCGGCCGGTGTCACGACCGCGGGTCCATTCGAGGCATCCCACGTCGCGCCGTCGGCACCGCCGATCCGGCTCGGCCGGACGCTGGGCTGGTCGACGGGGAGCGGCGCGATCGCCGGTCCATCCGTCGTGGACGCGCGCATGGTCGCGCCCGCGATGCGACCGGCCGGCAGCGCCCGCGGTGAGCCGCCGCCCACCGACCACGTGTCGCCGGAGCGGGGCTGGAACGGCACGTTGACCCGTCCGCCCGCCCGGAATGACGTGCGGTCCCTGGCGTGGGCCAGCGCTTCCTCGTACTGGACGGTCGGCTGGATCGCCCCCGACGGCGCCGTGGCCGCCGGCGCGACCGTCGCAGACGAGATGCCATCCGCGCGCGCGGCACGGCCCGGGGTCTGGTCCGAGGTGCTGGCCGCCACGGTCAATGGTGCCGACGTCACGGTGCCCATCGGGAGGAGGCCACCGGCAAGGCTCAGCGCGAGCGTGGCGATCACGTGACGGCCAATGGTCAGGCTGGGGCGGCGGCGGACGATCGGCACGATGGTTCCTCTCCGTTGCATCGGAGGGCAACCCTAGGACGACCGCCGGAGCGCGGCTACGGGTCGATGGTCCCGGGTAGGACCGGTACGGTGCGGTCCGGTGCAGATGCGAGCAGTCCGGCGACGGCGGTGGCGCGGGCGGGCGGTCCGCGGCCGCCGACCGATGGGCCCGCGGCCGGCGATCAGTGGCCGATGACGACGAGCGTGGTGCGCTGCTTGTGCCCGAGTGTGTCCGTGGCGACCACCTTCAGCTTGACGGCGCCGGCCGAACCGCCCGTGCGCAGCCGGATCGTGACGCTCCAGACGCCGCCGCTGATGCGATGCATGGCCACGCTCCAGGTGGTCCTGCCCGGCTGGGTGATGTAGAGGCGAGGCGTGGTCTTGAGCGACTCGGCCGAGACGGCATGGACGGTGATCGTCTGGCCGCGCGCCGGGGTCGTGTCCGACGCGGTGATCCCGAAGGCGTTCATCTGGAAGGCCACGGCCTGGGTCATGGTCGTGACGTCGTCGGTGGCGGTGACCACCGAGGTATAGCTGCCGAGCGGGAGGCGCGGCCCGGTGGTCCGCCAGCCATACCACGTGCGGGAGATCCGGCCGGCCGCGGTCGGCTGGGCGTCGATGAGCGTGTCGACGATCGCACCGGCGGCATTCCGGATGGTCCACGTGACCGTCGCGGGCCGGGCCAGGCTGAACCCGAGCGCGGTCGCCGGCGCCAGTGTGTCGCCGTCCTGCGGGAAGAAGATCGTCTTCGAGGTGGTCACGGATCCGAGCGTGGTGTCGACGAGCACGGTCCGGACCTGCGGGTCGCCCTGGTTGCCCGCGACATCGCGCGGCCAGATGCGGACCGTGTAGACACCGTCCGGCACGACGTGGCCGGCGTCGTCCTTGCCATCCCATATGACGGCATTCGACCCGGTGCTGGCCGGCACGGACAGCCAGCGTATCCGCGTGCCGACGCTGTCCTCGACATGGACGATCAGGCTCCCGGGCTCGGTCATGGCCGCCGACCACGCGACCGTGTCGCGCGACGCGTCGCCATTCGGCGAGAACCACGGCTGGAGGTCGGCGGCGGGCGCCACCGTGCCGAGCTGGGCCGGTGTGGTGTCGATGGCGACGGTGCCAGTGGTCGTGCTGGGGCCATTGTCCCAGGCGTCGTTGCCCGTGAACCGGTAGGTGTAGGTGCCATCGGGTAGGGGGTTGCCACCGTGCGTCCCATCCCAGGTCAGGCTGGACTGCGTGCCGCTCCCCGTCGCCTGGCCGACGACCGTGGATCCGTCAAGGATCTGCGCCCGCCAGGTGACGGTCTCGGACCAGCGGGCGCTGACGGTGATCGTGTCCGAACGCGCGTCGCCGTTCGGCGACACGACGCCGACGCCGGTGTCCACGCCCCACGCCTGCGGTGCGGTGCTGTCGCGCGGGATAAGGTCCGTGGTCGCGACCCAGCCGTCGATGCTGCCGTCGTCGATCCCCTCGACGTGGACCAGCGGCGCGCCGGTGACGACCGCCGAGATCGCGTTCTGGGGCGGGACCACGCGCAGGCGAGCGTCGGCCGGGATCGTGCCGCCGTTCGGTTGACCATCGGACCCGTAGATCGGCACCGCCGCCGAGCCGACCGAGGCGTTGCCCGGGACCACGAGCGTGACCGGATCCACACCGGTGTCGGCGTAGGCCGCGCCGGTCACCATGTCGCTGGTCAGGCCGGGCTTTGCCACGAGCGAGCGGTAGTACCCGCCGGTCGTGGTATCGGTGTCGGTATAGGCCGTGGCGCCGGGCGTCCGGGTCGACGCGAACGCTACCTGGTGTCCGTGATTGTTCGGAGCGCTCTGCCAGACCCCCAGGATCGTGGAGTGGGTCGTGAACAGGGCCCGGATGTAGGGCTCGGGGCCGCCGTGGCCCTCGGCGATCACGGCCCGGGCGCCGGCCTTCATGAACCCGGCGGCGAAGTTGTCGACGCGCTGATGCGCGACCGAGACGGTCCCCTCCACCTTCCCGGACTCGGAGTTGCCCGAGGCGTAGCAGAGGTGACCCAGGATCACGACCGCGTTCGGGGCAAGGGCAAGCGTGGAGACGAACGGCTCGCCGTAGTAGGTGTGGTTGCTGTCGCCGTTGCCGGCCGTGGCGTTGAGCCCGAAGCCGTCCTTGGTCGTGTAGGCGGCGTCGTTCCCGTATGGGCTCGGCCAGCCGTTCCCGTGGCCGAAATACAGGACGATCGATGCGCCGACGGCTGCGGCCTTCACCTTCGCCCATGTGGCATTCGGGCTGTAGACCTTGACGACGTTCGAGGTGTACTTGATCGCTTCCGCGTACGCCGAGTCGGCATCGTGTCGATACGACGCCGTGGTCCCTTCCGTCGGCCCGACGATGATCACCACCTTGACCCCGCTGGCTGTCGCGGCGACCGGTGCCGCGGCACCGAGCGACGAGAGCAGACCGAGGATCGCGATGGCGATGAGCTTGCGCAATAGATCACTCCACTGGACGGGCGTTCCCGAAGGACATCGCAAGTCTCGTTGGACTGGGTGGCTCGCTCTATCGCGGGAAGGTCCCGAGTTCGATAGGTCGTTCGGAGCGCGTTGACGTGGGGAGACGTGGGGAGCCGTGCCGAGGAGTGTGGTCGCCTCAGGTCGCCGTGGCGCGCAGACGCACCACGAGCTCTGCCAGGGAGGGGTTGGTCAGGTCGCGGTCGGACAGGATCGGACGGCCGTCAGGCGTGCCGTCGATGACCGGCCACGGCACGCCGACGTCGGGATCGTCCCAGGCGAATCCCAGCTCGTCCGAGCCGTCGTACTCGCCGGTGACCAGGTAGAGCAGTTCCAATGGCTCGAGCGCCAGGAACCCGTGCGCGACACCGGTCGGGATGATCACCCAGGCGTCGGCCTCGAGCTCGCGGGTCTCCACGATCGCCGGACCGACACCAGCGACCACCGGCCGGACGTCGACCAGCGCCACGAACCCGCGCCCCGCCGAGACCACCCAGTAGTCGAGCTGGCGGCGATGGTAGTGGAGGCCGCGCAGGACGCCGGCCGCAGAGCGTGAGCGATTAGCCTGGAGGAACGTCGGGTGGCTGCCGACCGGCGAGCCGGCGTCGGCCGGATCGATCGCCCCGAAGGCGCTCGCCCGCCAGACCTCCGTGAAGGACCCGCGGCTGTCGGCGAATTGGGTGAGGCTCCCGTAGCGGACGCCCGCGAGGGCGGAGGCGGCCGGGCCCGGACCCACAGGCTGATTCATCCGCGTCGCCACGCACGTTCGAGGGCGGGGGCGTAGTCGGCCATCGCGTCCGGCCACGGCCGCAGCTGTTCGCCCGACGGCAACGGCGTCGGGGCCAGGACACCCCACCGCGGCGGGACGGAAGCACGCTCCCAGGTGGTCGCGGGCACGTGTTCCACCTCCACCCCGAGCGCGAAACGTCGGACCAGATATTCGGCCCAGAGGGCCCGGGTGGCGGTCAGGCCGTTGACGAGGTGGTGGATCCCGGCCGCGGCATCCTCGGCGAGGAGCTCGACGATCGCGTCCGCGACATCCGCCGCGTTGGTCGGCGTCCCCCACTCGTCGCCGACCACGCGCAGGGGCGTGCCGTCGGCGGCAGCCTTCGTGGCTGCTTCGAGGATCTTGCGCGGGAAGTCCCGTCCGGGCGGCCCGAACAGCCATGCGGTCCGGGCGATGCCGAGATGTCCGCCGTGGTCGGCCCGCTCGAACGCCGTGGTCGCCGCCCGCTCACCGGCCAGCTTCGACACGCCGTACGGGTTGGGCGGCGCGGTGACGTCGTCCGGGCCGTAGCCGATGCGGTCCGTCCGCAAGCCGTCGAAGACCTCGTTGGTGGAGACGACCACGAGGTCCACCCCACGCGCGGCGCACGCGTCGGCGAGGATCCCGGTCGCGCTCCCGTTCCGCTGGAGCGCGGTCTGCGGATCGCGGGCGCAGCCGTCCACGTCGGTCCACGCGGCGGCATGGACGACGACCTCCGGACGATCGCGGTCAAGCCGTGCCCCGACCCCATCGGGAGCGTCAAGGTCGAAGGCGTCGCGGGCCCAGCCGATCGGCCCGGCGGGACCGGTGTAGGGGGCGTCGGCAAGTGCCGTCATGAGTGCGCTCCCCAGTCGACCGGTCACACCCGTCACGGCGACCCGCATCAGACAGTGGCGTCGGTAGGGGCCAGGCGCGACCCGTATTGCCGCTCGTAGTAGGCGTCCCAATCGCCTGAGCGCGTCGCACGCCACCACGCTTCGTTGGCGACGTACCAGTCGACCGTCGCAGCGAGACCCGCCGCGAACGGCGTCACCGGTCGCCAGCCGAGCGCCGCCAGCTTCGAGCCGTCCATCGCATACCGGCGGTCGTGCCCAGGGCGGTCCTCGACATGGCGGACCAGCGACCATGGCTTGCCCAGTTTTTCCAGGAGCATCGTCACGGTGTCGCGGTTGGTCATCCCGGTCCCGCCCGAGACGTTGTAGGTCTCGCCGCTCACTCCATGACGCAGCGCGAAGTCGATGCCGGCGGCATGGTCGGAGACGTAGAGCCAGTCGCGCTCCTGCAGTCCGTCGCCATAGAGCGGCAGCGGCTTGTCGTCGATGGCGTTGGTGATGAAGAGCGGGATCAGCTTCTCGGGGTGGTGATAGGGCCCATAGGTGTTGGAGCCGCGGCTCACCAGCGCGTCGATGCCGTGGGTCACGACATAGCTCCCCACGAGCAGCTCCCCGGCGGCCTTCGCAGCCGCATACGGCGAGCGCGGCACCAGGCGGTCGTCCTCGCGCGAGCTGCCGGTCGCTACGGATCCGTAGACCTCGTCGGTGGACACCTGCAGGAAGCGCGGCCGGTTCGGCGCCGTGCGGCACGCCTCCAGGAGCACGTGGACCCCGATCACCCCGGTCCGCAGGAACGCGGCCGGGTCCAGGATCGAGCGATCGACGTGCGATTCGGCGGCGAAGTTGACGACCGCATCCACGCCTGCGACCAGGGGCTCCACCGAGTCGGGGTCGCAGATGTCGCCGTGGACGAAGGTGAGCCTGGCGGCCTGCTCGGGATCGGCCCGGACCGGGGCGAGGTTGGCCTCGTTGCCCGCATAGGTCAGCTTGTCGAGGACGACGATCTCCGTGCCGTCGTGTCGGGCCAGCACGTCACGGACGTAGCAGGAGCCGATGAACCCGGCCCCGCCGGTCACGAGGATCCGCCGGATGGGGCGGTCAGGGGCAGCCGTGGCGCCGGTCTCCGGGCTCACGAGGTCGGCCGCGCGACCGGCGGCGCGAGTCGGCCGGCCATGTCGTCCTCATGGGCGAGGACGGCGGCGCGCATCAGCGAGTCCACGGTGCCGGCATCCGTCCAGATCCCCTCGTAGACACGAGTGAACAGGCGCTCGTCCGGGATGTAGTGATTGAGGACGTCGGTGATCTCGAACTCGCCGCGACCGGACGGCGCCAGCCGCTCGATGACGTCGAAAGCGTCCGGACGCAGGAAGTAGACGCCGATCGGGATCAGGTCGCTCTTGGGTTTCGCCGGCTTCTCCTCGAACCCGATCACGCGACCATCCGCATCGAGTTCGGCGACGCCGAATCGCTCGGGATCCGGAACGCGGTAGAGGAGCGTGCCGGCGCCTAGGTCGCCGGTCTCGAACGCCCTGGCCACGTCATCGAGGGCGGGGCCGCGCAGGATGTTGTCGCCAAGGACGCAGCAGAACGCGTCGTCGCCGACGAAGTCCCGGGCGAGACCGATCGCATGGGCGATGCCGAGGGCGCCGCGCTGGTAGCGGTAGGTGAGGTCGAGCCCGAAGTGGGCCCCATCCGCGAGGAGCTCGACGACATCGCCGACGCTCTTGCCGCCGACGATGACCATCACCTCGCGGATGCCCATCCCGGCCAGTGTCTCGAGCGGGTAGTAGATCATCGGCCGGTCGTAGATGGGGAGCAGGTGCTTGTTCGTGACGATCGTCAGCGGGTAGAGCCGGGTGGCGGTCCCACCGGCCAGCACGATGCCCTTCATCGGTGGTCGTCCGGGCTGCGACTGTCGGTCGTCATCGGTGCAGAGGGTACCAGCCGCCGGTCAGGGTTTGGTCGACGGGACAGGCGAGGCCGGCGGCGTGGAGGCCGGCCGCGGCGTCGGCGCCGAGGTGGGTCGGGCGGTGTAGCACGGCTGTTCGCCGACGGGCAGCGTGCCGTTGGTGGCGCTGCAATCGACCGGCTGCTGGTCGACCGGCGGGAGACCACCTTCGTAGTCGGTGATGACCAGGACGTATTCGAGTCGTTCGAGGTCGGCGGTCGGCTGCAGGTAGGCGACCTGGACCACGTCGTTCGCATCGCGCCGGGAATCGATGACCTGGCCGATGATCAGTCCCTTCGGAAAAGGCGACCGGATCCCGTTCGGGAGCTGGATCCCAGCCGTCACCACTTCGTCGCCGAGCGTGATGCGTTCAGCGGCGTCCACCTGGTTCATGACCAGCACGCCACCCAGCTGACCGACCACCTCGCCCGTCGCGGCGGTCGAGACCATCTGGCCGATGACCGTCGAGCTGGCATCGGTGAGCAGGACCACGGTCGCGCTGTTCGGGCCGGCGACGGTGACGCGGCCGGCGAGCGCGCCACCCGAGGCGATGACACTGTCCCCGACGGCGATCCCGGCGCCGGTCCCTTTGTCGATCGTGATCGAGCGCGTGAATTCCGACGAATCGTGGCCGATCACGGCAGCGGCCGTCGTCTTGTGGTCGAACCCGCTCTGGAGTTGCAGCAGCCCGGTCAGCAGGTCGTTCTCACGCTTCGCCTCCTGGGCCACGGCGTTCTCGTTCTGGAGACGCGCATTCTCGGCGCGCAGCGCCGCGTTGTCGGTGCGCAGGTGGTCGATGTCGCTGATGGCCGCGGTGACCGAGGAGACGCCGCTCGCGACCGAGGAGAGCGCACCCTGGATGGGCCGCAGTGCGAACCCGAGACCGCTCTGCAGCTCGCGGATGGCTGGGCTCGAGGAGAGCCCCATCATCACGAGCGTCGCCACGAGCAGGACCACGAACACGATCCCGCGACGGCGCGTCGAGCGGTTGGCAAGGAGCGTGGTCATCAGTGGATGCTGGCCATCCGACGCGTCAGCGCGGCGGCCGCGAGTAGGTCTCCGCGACGAGGACGCGGTCCATCGCATCGAGCTCTTCGAGGACCACGCCGGTCCCGCGGGCCACACAGGTCAGCGGATCGTCCGCGACATGGACGGGCATCTGGGTGGCTTCGGCCACGCGACGATCCAGTCCGGCGAGCAGGGCGCCACCGCCGGCCAGCACGATGCCCTGATCCATGATGTCGGCGACGAGCTCCGGCGGCGTCTCCTCGATCGTGTCCTTGACCGTATCGACGATCTGGGCCACGGACGGCTCGA
This sequence comes from Candidatus Limnocylindrales bacterium, assembly GCA_038327765.1. Classification (GTDB taxonomy): domain Bacteria; phylum Chloroflexota; class Limnocylindria; order Limnocylindrales; family CSP1-4; genus SPCO01. Next base: position 28,592 of record JBBQLI010000010.1, read on the forward strand.
TGGCCTCGCGGATCTGGTCGGCCCCCACCTCGACGCTGCGCGGCAGACCGGTCAGCAGGTCCCGCCCGCGGAGGGTGACCCGTTGCGCGTCCCAGTCACCGGGATAGGCCGACCCGATGGCGATCTTGATGTCCTCGGCCGTGCGCTCGCCGAGGAACAGGTTGTACTCGCGGCGAGCGAACGTGACGATGTCCTGGTCCATCTCGTCGCCACCGATCCGGATGGAGCGCGACACGACGATGCCGCCCAGGCTCAAAACCGCCACCTCCGTGGTGCCGCCACCGATGTCGACGATGAGGCTTCCGGATGGCTCGCTGACCGGGAGACCAGCCCCGATCGCCGCGGCCATGGGCTCCTCGATGAGGCGAGCCCAGCGCGCGCCGGCGTTCAGCGCGGCATCGCGAACGGCCCGCTTCTCCACCTCGGTGACACCCGACGGGATGCCCAGCAGCATCCGCGGCCGCGGGATCATCCCGACCCGGTCGTGGACACGCTTCACGAAGTACTTGAGCATCTGCTCGGTCACGTCGAAGTCGCTGATGACCCCGTCACGCAGGGGCCGGACCGCGATGATGTTCGCCGGCGTGCGTCCGACCATCCGCTTGGCCTCGGCGCCGATGGCGAGGACCTGGCGGGTCTTGGCGTCGATGGCGACCACCGACGGCTCGCTCATGACGATGCCCCGGCCGCGCACGTGCACGAGCGTGTTGGCGGTACCGAGGTCGATCCCGATATCGCGGGAGAAGATGCTCAGGAAGCGATCGAACATGGGTCTCGGGGTCGATCCTTGGTCGTGGCGGGAGCAAGGGCGTCATTCGCGCGCCGAGGACAGGGCGGGTCGCGTGGGTGACGGCCGTGGGAACGCGTGCTGTGGTGGGAGGGTCCGAAGTATACCCAGACGCCTCGCGAGACCGGGTCGAGCGACTTCAGGGACGGCAGCGTGATGTCCTTGGGACTCCAGCCCGCACACCTGGCGGAGCACCCGCTGTGCCCGCCGCGAACGACGATCGCTGAGATGAACGGGTCGATGACCAGGTCCATGACGTCCACGTGCCCATCCTCCGGCCGCTGGTTCGACGAATCGAACGATGGCGGTCGACGGATGGGCGACGTGGGCCCGTGCCGGGGCAGGTCAGCGACTGATGCGGACCCGCGTGCGGCGGATGGAGATGATCAGCGCGAGGCTGACGATGAAGGTGAGGATGGCAAGCGCCAGCGGGTTGAAGCTACTCGCCGCGGCGGAAGCCGGATCCAGGGCGTGGGTCGCGGGTGCGGTCGGACCGGCTCCGTTGCCGTGGGTCCCGCCGCCGCTGCCGGGGGTCCCGCCGCCGCCGCCGCTGACCATGATGTTGGCTTCATTCGCGGAGCAGATGACGAGCGCACCGCCGCCATTGGTGGAGCCGTTGCACTGGTTGATCGTGACCGAGTTCGTCGATGCCTTGGTGCCCGTCGCGGTGCAGATCAGGCCGACCAGCGTGCCGCCGTTCGCGGAGCCATTGCACTGGGTGATCTTTGCGCCGGTCGTGGTCGCCGGGAACGGATCACAACCAGTGTGGATGCCGCCACCGGACCCGACGCACTGATCGACGGTCACCGCCGTGACGTTCGGCTTCAGACCGACGAACCGGTTGGTGACCCGGACGCTGCAGCGCAAGGTGCCGCCACCGCCGTTCGTGGCCGCATTGCACTGGGTGACCTTGGTCACGGGCTTGGTGAGCTTCGTCGTGCGGGTGGAGCAGGCCGCGGTCGGAGCGCCGGCTGCGCCATGGCATTCACGGATGGTGACCGACGCGGACCCACCGGTCCTGGTGATCGTGTTTTCGATCGTGACCTCGCAGATCAGGCCGAGACCAGGGGTGTCGTCGACGCCATTGCTGCAGGTGGTCGTGGTGGCCGCGACCGCGGCGGCGACGGGTCCCGGCACGACCATGGCGACCGACACGAAGGACAGGACGCCTGCGGCGAGGAGACTTGGAAGAAGTGCGACTGACCGGCGACGCATGGCGACACCTTCGAGGTGGCGAGCGTCGAGGCCAATGGGATCCAGCGACGGGAAGCCCGTGCCTTCGACTATGGCGCGGCGTCCGCCGAAGTCAATCGGACCTTCGGCGAGGCCGCATCGGCGGCGTGCACCGCGGGTGTGGCGGTCCGGTCGAATGCGATCCCGCGGTCCCTGAGCGAGACGTAGGCATCGTGCCCGATCACCAGGTGGTCGAGCAGCGCGATGTCCAGGAGCCTCCCGGCGGCGAGTGCTTCGGCCGTCAGGTGCAGGTCGTCGGGCGATGGCGTGGGGTCGCCCGATGGATGGTTATGCACCAGGATGATGCCGGATGCATCGAGTCGCACGGCATCTCGGAACAGTTCACCGACGCGGACCAGCGACGCGCTGACATTGCCGACGTAGATCGTGGAGACCCGCAGGACATGGTTCTTCGTGTCGAGGAGGACCGCGCGCAGCTCCTCGCGCTCAAGGCGGCCCATCTGGAGGATCAGCCGGTCGGCGACGTCGCGAGGGCCGCGGATCGTCCAGCGCGCCGTCGGCCAATCGGCCAGAAGTCGTCGGCCGAGTTCGAAGGCAGCGAGGAGCTGGGCGGCTTTCGCGTCACCGATGCCGGTGATCGTAGCGAGCTCCACGTCCGACGCCCGGGCCAGACCTGTCAGCCCCTCGAACCGGGATAGGGCGTCCGCAGCGAGGTCGACCGCCGAACGGCCGCGGGTCCCGGATCCCCACAGCAGACCGACCAGTTCCGCAGACGTCAGGCCGGCGGCGCCACGGCGAGCCAGGCGCTCCCGCGGCCGCTCCGCGAACGGCACGTCGCGGAGCGCGTGACCGGAGGGCCGCGGTTCGACGAGTTCAGCCACGGCGGTCTCCGGCTACGGATGGGGATGGTGTCCCCTCGGTCCGGACGACGGGAGCCCGCCGATTCCCCCCGCCATCCGGACCTTGAGGACGAGGTCCAGACTACGCAGACCCGCTCACCGGCCAGACAACCAGCGCTGCACACCCGGTCATCAGGGCTGCCAGCCCGGACCCCACGGCACAGCGGACCGCGGCCTCAGCGGACGATGGCTCGCGCGGCCAGCTCCCCGATGACGAGCAGGACACCGTTGAACGCTGCGTGCAGCCCGAACGACGCCCAGATCGACCCCCGCCGCACGAACAGCCAGCCGAGGGCGACGGCGATCGGCACGCGCGTCGCAAAGCCGACCACCGCCAGGCCGAAGGTCTCCCCGAAGGTGCTCCCGCTGACCGAGATCACGTGCGCGATCGCAAAGACGAGCGCTCCGCGCAGGATGCCCCGCGACACCCCGAGCCCGCGGACCCAGGCCGTCGTCGCCAGGCCGCGGAAGAGCAGCTCTTCGGCGAACGGGGCGATGAGCGCGCCCGCGGTGAGCTGCAGGAGGAACCCGGCGGTCTCGCCGGCCGGCGGCAACGGACTCACCGGCGCCACCGGAAACAGCTGCAGCAGGAGCGCCGAGATCGGGATCGTCAGGACGATGACCGGGATCGCCCAGAGCGCCCCGCCGACGATGTCGACGACGGCCTGCCGATCGGGTCGGCGAAGTCCCATCGCGGCCCAGGTCAGTGCCCCGGTATCGATGACCAGCAGCCGGATCAGCCCGACATAGATCAGGGCCAGCGCCGCGATCGAGACGAACTGGCCCGCAGGCCCGAGGAGGTCCACGTGGAACGGATCCAGGACCAGCACGATGAGCCCGCCCGCCAGTGCCGAGAGCGGGATCGCGGCGGCGAAGACGAGGAACGGCGATGGTCCGACATAGGGCAGCGCGGCCCGGGCGCGACGTTCCATCCCCTGCGAGCCTGCGGCCGCGATCAGCCCGATCGAGAGGAGCAGCAGGCCGGCCACCACCACGAGGACCGGGCCGCCGGCGCCGGACATGACACCGATCGCGACGAGTCCGAGGCCCAGGATGGTCGCCAGCCACCCGACGACGAACAGCGCCGGCGCGGCGCGACCATCGATGGTGAAGGTGGACGCCCCGGGTCGGGCCGGGGGCGGCGGCAGGTCGTCGTCGAGCGCCGCGGACGTCAGACTGTCGTCAGGCGCCGGGGAGAGCGACCGGTCGTCGATGAGGACCAGGGCTCGGTCGTCGTCGGGCGGCTCAGTGCCTGACGAGGTCAACGTTCGGGCAGCGGATCCACGGTGCTGGCCGAACGACTCCCGCCACTGCGCGCGGAGCCCTGGCGCGGGCCGGCCGCTGCCGCGGTCGAGGGACGGATGCGCGCGGGCGCGGCTCCTGGAGTCGCGATGCGACCCGTGTCCTGACCGCCACTCGGATCGCCGAAGACGGCCGGGCCGACCTCACGACGTTCGAAGTCCTTGCCGCACCAGGCGCACAGCGACCAGTCCATGCCGACCAGCCGGCTGCAGTTCGGGCAGACGCGGTTCAGCCGGGTCCGACAGGTGGGGCAGATGATCCAGTCGTCGTTGACCCTCCGATCGCAGCCGGGGCAGTGGTGGATCGTCTCCACCTCGGCGAGGAGCGCCTCCTCGGCCAGATTCCGCTCCCAGACCTCGCCGATCTTCTCGTGCGGCCGGATGATCTTGTAGACCCAGACCGCGAGGATGAAGAAGAACGGGGTGAGCAGGATGATCCCGGTCGCGGCGAGATAAGGGGCGATCGGGTTGTCCGATCGCTGCTGCATGTCGCGGAATGCCCAGTAGGCCGTGGCCAGCCACACGACGACGAGATAGATGCCCACGGCCCGGAAGCTGATCTGGACGACAGGGTTCCCGAAGAAACCCGCGATGGCTCCCCCGATCTGCGCGAGGATGACGTCCATACGTCCGGCCAGAACCTCCGTTTCGACGCGACGTGCGGCCGATCAGACTGCCGCCGACGTCCGGCGCAGTGTAGCAGGGGCTACCCGCCGCCTCGGTCAGACCGACACGCCAGCCAGGTTGTGACGACCGTGCCACACGACGAGCAGCCCGCCGACCACCGCGACGATGCCGCCGATGCCCACCAGCGCACTGCCGATCGCCCCACCCAGGGGACCGATGAGGTACGGCCACACGAGCCCGACCACGAAGGCACCGAGCCCGAGCGCCGGCAGCCCGCTGCGGGACCAGGCCGGGAACGGGGTCGGAACGACGGCGAGGGCCGCGACCACGACCGCCGCGACCAGGACCAGGATGTGCCACGGCCCGGCGAGACCCCAGCGATCCACGTAGCTCGCGATGCCCGATGCGCCGACCACCGAGGACGACCAGGGGAGCAGCAGGCCAAGAGCGATCAGGCCGCCGGCCACGGCGACCGCCCGGTCAAGCCAGATCGCCGCCTGCGGGCGAGCCGCCGGTGGTGCCGCGCCACGAGGTCCCGCGACGCTGGAGGTAGCGGTCGGCGCGGGCGCGGCTCCCGGAGCGGATGTCGACGGACGTGCCGTCTGCGTCGTGATGAGCGGGATCACGTCGGGTGCGGACGCCCCGGCCGTTGCGGGCGGGGGGGCCGCTCGCAGCGTCGAGGGCACGTACGCGCCCGGTCCGCTCGCGACCGGCGGGTCGAGCTCGGCTGACGGTGAGCCGGCCACCGGGCCAGGAGCGGTCGCCCAGTCCGTGAGCCGATCGTCCGGATCGGGCTCGAGCGATGGCTCGCTGGCGCCGGCCGCCGCCGTCACACCACGAGCGCCACCGGCTACCGATGCCAGGAGCGCGCCGCACGATGGGCACGAGAGGCGGCCGTACGGCACTGCCTCGCCACAGTCGGAACAGACGATGGTTCGGCTGGTCATCACCCACCTCGCGACGGTCCGGGACCCGTCCTCGACGGACTGCTACAGGGTGCCAGACACGTCGGCTGGGTTCCAGCCCCCTGCTGGGGTCGTGGTAGATGGCTCGAACGTCCCGACACCGCGCCGAACCGCATCCACCGTCCAGACCGCCTGGCGCCATGCGCAGACCAGTCCGGCGAGCAGCAGACCACCGACCCACAGGCCGACGAAGGCCGCCAGTGTCGCGAAGGCTCGGACCGGATCCACGAACGGGTCGAATGCGGCCCGGACGGCCAGCAGCGACGAACCTGCGGCAGCCGCGGACGGGACGAGGACGAGGACGAGCACGATCGTCGGGACGAGATACAGCACGACAGCGCGAAGGGGTCGGCGGAAGATATCGCCGACCCCGCTCCCGACCGCGCGCCAGACGCGCCCGTGCCCGAGCGCCAGTCGGCGGGCCCAGAACGCGCCGACGATCTCGCCGAGGATCCAGGCCGCGATGATCACGACCACCGCCTCGGGCGCAGCGGCGAGGACCCGCCAGACGATCGAGGTCGTGGCGTCGCTGGGGAGGGTCAGTTCCGCATAGGTCGCGGCGACCAGCCGGGTGGCGCCGAAGATGAAGGCCGCCAGCAGCGGCGCCAGCGAGAAGAGCCGCGCACCCAGGATCCACCCCGAGGCTCGAGGGCGGATCGACGTGGCGGCGGGCCTGGGCCCCAGTTCCTCGTCCGCGGCCACGATGCGGATGAGGGCCACCTCCATCGACGCGGCCAGCCAGCCGCCGGCCAGCATCCAGGCCAGCAGCCCGACGAACCCGATCAGGACGAGGATCACGATCCCGATGGTCGGGCCACCGAAGACGAAGGAGACGATCGCGGGCCCGACGACGTTGGCCAGCCCGACCGGCGTGGGGAGGGTGATGATCGGGAGCAGGACGATGAGGACGCCGCCTCGGATCAGGAAGCCCGCCAGCGCCAGCAGCCACGTGGTGGGCCGGGCCAGGACCACGAGGAGAGCCGTCGAGAGGACGCTCCCCAGGCTCACGGCGCCGGGCTGGGCGAAGGGCTCGGGCTCAGGCTCGGCGAGGCGGCCGGTGCGCTGGATGCCCCGGGCGACAGCTGATCCAGCCGGTCGAGCGCGGCCTGGACCTTGGCATTCTCGATGCCATACCCGGCGAAGTCGCCCGCCCGCAGGTCCAGCTGGGCCTGGTCGAAGTGTGCCTTCGCGTACTGGATCAGCCCGGGGATATCGGTGGGCAGCGGTTCGTTCGGGTTCGTTGTCGGAGAGGGCGTCGGGCTGGACCCGGGGCTCGGCGACGGACCGGTACTCGGCGACGGGCCCGGTGCGTTCCCGGCCTCGGCCTTGAGCAGCAGACCGAGCGCCTGGCCCAGACCCTCGCCCCACACCACCTGACGGGGTGAGGCGACCACGATCCGCTGGAACTCGGGGAACGCGGAGCCCGTGGACTGCAGGTAGACGGGCTGGAGATAGATGAGCGAGTCGCCCACCGGGACGACGATCAGGTTGCCCCGGATGACGGTGCTGCCCGCCTGGCTCCACAACGTGATCTGCTGGCTGATGAGCGGATCCTGGTCGATACGCGCCTCGATCTGGGCAGGCCCGAAGATCGTGGTGTCGGCCGGGAACCTGTACACGCGGGTGACGCCGTAGTTCGGCGCATCCATCCGCGCAGCGACCCAGGCGATCATGTTCGGGCGGTTCTTCGGCACCATCGGCTGAAGCAGCAGGAACTCCGCCGACGACTCGCCGGGCATCCGCATGATCACGTAGTAGGCCTCGGACGGAAGCGTCTGCTCGCTGGTCGAGCCCTCGGGGACCGTCCAGATGTCATCCGTGCGATAGAACTGCTGCGGGTCGGTGACGTGGTAGCGGCCGTACATCGCCGTCTGCACGTTGAACAGCGCCTCGGGCACGCGCAGGTGCGACTGGAGATCAGCCGGCATCGACGTCAGCGGCTCGAACAGCGACGGGAAGACGCCCTGGTAGGCCCGGATGATGGGGTCGCTGGGGTCTGACACGTAGAAGTGCATCGTCCCGTCGTACGCGTCCATCGTGATCTTGACGCTGTTTCGGATGTAATCGATCGGGTCAGCGCCAAGACCGGCGCCGCCGTTCAGCGTCGATGGGTCGAAGGGCTGCGCATTCGGGAACCGGTCGCTGACCGTGTAGGCGTCCTGCATGTACACGAGGCGACCCTCGGAGACCACCAGGTACGGATCGCTGTCGAAGCGAAGGAACGGGGCGATCAGGTTGAGCCGGTCGTTCAGCGAGCGATGGAAGAGAAGCTGGCTGCTCGCCGTGACCTGATCGCTGATGAGCAGGTTCAGGTCGCGGAAACGGAGTGCATAGAGCAGCCGGGTGAGCCCCGTGTCCAGCTTGATCCCGCTGGTCCCCGTCCAGTTCGTGGTCGTTCCGTTGGCGCCGTTGACGTCGCCCTCGCCGGTCGGATAGTCGAACTCGGGCTGCCTCGCGCCGACGATGACGTAGCTCGACGAGCGCTCCCCGAAGTAGATCCGTGGCTGGGTGATGGTGGGGGCACCCGAGACGGATGTCGGCGGCACGTTCCCGATGAACAGGTTGGGCTGGCCCGCGTTGACCACCTCGTTGACCGGCACCATCACCGCACCGATGCCATGGGTGTACGTGATGCGCTGGTTGACCCAGCCCGTGGCCGACGAGTTCTGCTCGAGCGCGAGCTCGCGGGCGGACAGCATCACCTGGCGCTGGACACCGCCGACCACATAGCGGTCGGTGTCGACGTCGGTGAAGTCGTAGTACTTGCGGATCGTCTGGAGTTGGTCGAGCGTGGTCTTGAGCGGGCGGTAGTCCCACAGCCGGGCATTGCGGAAGGTATCGGCGTCGCCGTCGATCTGCTGCTGCGTGAGGACCGCGTTGCCGCCGAACGTGTGGTCGTCCTCCCACGTGTCCAGCCCGTAGGCGAGGCGGGTCATCGCGATGTTGTTGGCGATGAAGGGCGCCTCCTGGGACGCCTGGTTCGGGAGGACCGTGAAGCGCTGGATGGCCTCTGGATAGATCGTGCCGATCACGATCGAGGCAAGGAACCAGACCCCGACGGTGAGCGCCAGCGGCCAGACGCGCTGGACGAGCGCGCCACCGATCAGGACCACCGCGGCGATGCCGGAGATCACCGTCAGCACGTCGAACGCGAAGAACTGGGCGTGCTGGTCGGTATAGCCGACACCCGTCGCAAAACCGCGCGTGCTGTACACGAGGCCGTACTTGTCCAGCTGATAGCCGAACGCCACGGTCAACAGGAACAGCCCGCCAAGGACGGCCAGATGCATCCGGACCGGCGTCGAGAACGCCAGGCCCCCGCGCATCGCACCGACGAGGTAGCGCGCGAGGACGAGGACGATCGAGGTCACGATCAGTCCGCTCACCAGTCCCTGGACCAGCTTCAGGAATGGCAGGTCGAACAGGAAGTAGCCGATATCGCGGTTGAAGACCGGGTCCGTGACGACTTTCGTCGCGTCCGGCGAGAACGGCACGCGGTGGATCCAGAGCAGGACCGTCTCCCACGACGAGCCGAGTGACCCGCCGATGCCGAGGGCAAGGATGATCGCGAAGGCGCCGAGGGCGAAGCCGGCATAGGGCGTGAGATCCGGGATGTCGTCGAGTTCGAAGACGGTGGGCCGCGCCTCGCCGAATGGCGACGGACCGCGGGGGCGGGCGGTGGGCCGTTGGCCGCCGAGGTTCGCGCCAGCATTCGCCGCATCGTTCACACGATCGATCACGCGCCGCAGGCTGCCCGGGCCATCGCCCGGCGGCGGGGTCAGACGTCCCGCGACCCAGAGATTGCCGAGCAGCACGACCAGGGCCACGACGATGCCAAGGACCACCAGCGCGACCTGGGCCCCGATGCGGGTCCAGAAGACGCTGTCGAACCCGATGCTGCGATACCAGATGGCGTCGGTCCAGAGGTCGATCCCGACACTGAGCAGCAGGAAGACCGCGACGATCGCGACCAGCACGATGCCGACCCCGATGCGGCGACCTCGGCCGCCTTCGGCAGCTCCATCGCGCGGACCACCGGGCGGTCGACGCGGCGGGACACCGGTCGGGCGACGCTGCGCCCTGGTGCGGTCGATGGGCTCCGGCTCGTCCGGATCGTGTTCGTCGGGATCCTCGGCAGCATCGTCAGCGGGGTCATCGCCATCGTCGGGCGGACCGCTGCTGCCGACGGGTCGGGGCGGCGTCTCGCCGCGGGCCTGGGCCTCGCGCTTGCGAAGCTCCTCCATGAAATCGTCGAAGAGGTCACGCATCGGTTCGGGTGAGTCTAGTCCCCACGACCGGGAAGGGCCGCAGACCTCGCCGAGAGTCTGCCGGTCACGGCCGGTGCAGACCCTCCACCGCGCGGCGGAACCCGGCCAGCACGGTCTCGGCGAGCTCGTTGGGGCGCATCGCGGCGGCGCGTGCCGGCTCGAATCGGAAGGCCGCGCGGACCGCGAGCGGCGCCCGCCACGGACGGGTGGGATCCAGGGGCGGGACGATGCCGCCGATCCGGAGTTGCAGCCGACCGGCGTCCTCGAGGATCAGGCCGGACAGGGCGCCAGCGATGGCCGGTCCGAGCCGAGCCAGCGGTGGATCGGGCGGCGGCCCCGAATCCGGCGCGACGTCCCGGAAGTCGACGACCGTCTCGCCGTCGCTGACCCACAGGATCGCGAGCCACCAGCCGTCGGGCGCCTCGGATGGGCGAGCCATCCCGGCCTTCAGGGATCGATCGCCGATTCGAACATCCTGCTCGCGCAGGAACGACGGTCCGGGCGGTGGAAGACGTGCGGGCTGGGCGGTGGGGTCGGACACTCCGGGAGGATAGCCGGGGTCCCCGGGTCAGGCTGGCGGCGGCGCCTCAGGCTCGGCGGTCGCGCCGTCAGCCACGGGGGTCACGTCCGCGACCGCGGATGCTGCATCGGCGTCGGCGACGGCGTCTGCCGCGTCGGGCTCGATGGGAGTCATCGCCTCGTTCAGATCCGGCGGGAGCGTGATCGGCCGCCCTTCAGCGGCGGCCTCGGCCAGGATGGCGTCGTTCTCGGCCTGGAGGTTGGCCACCTCGGCCTCGAGTTCCAGGCGGAGCATCTCGCGTCGGACATCCATCTCCGGGAGCTGGAGGGCCGTCCCCTCCGCCTTCGTGTAGACATCGTCCGGGTCGTCACCGGACAGCCACGAAAGCAATCGGCTGCGTGGGCGGATGGTCGTCTGCTTCGAACGGACGATCGCGGCGGCGTCGATCGCCGTCAGGCCGGGCAGGCTCTCATCCGGGCCAGCGGCGAGCGATGCCCCGCAGGTCGGGCAGTGGTCGACGTTCCCGGCGGGCAATGCCGCCGAGCACCATGGGCAGACCGCGCCGCCGGGCGCTGCGATCGTGGAGTCGTCCGTCATGAACGGAATGCTACCGCGCTGCGCGGCGCCAGGAATGGCCCATCGGTCAGGGGTGGGGGCGGACCACGGCCGCCGGCGAGTCCCCTATTCCCACTCGATGGTGGCTGGTGGCTTGGAGCTGATGTCGTACACGACGCGGTTCACGCCGGGCACTTCATTGACGATGCGGGAGGAGATCTTGCCAAGGACGTCGTAGGGGAGCTTCGCCCAATCCGCGGTCATGCCGTCCTCGCTGGTGACGGCCCGGATCGCGACGACGTTGGCGTACGTCCGGCCATCGCCCATGACCCCGACGCTGCGAACCGGGGTCAGGATCGCGAATGACTGCCACAGGCTGCGATACAGCCCCGCGCCCTTGATCTCGTCGATGACGATCCAGTCGGCCTCGCGGAGCGTGTCGAGTCGCTCGGCGGTGACCTCACCCAGGATGCGGATGGCGAGCCCGGGTCCCGGGAACGGCTGACGGAGGACCATGGCCTCGGGGAGCCCCATCTCCAGGCCCACCTTGCGGACCTCGTCCTTGAACAGGTAGCGCAGTGGCTCGATGAGCTGGAATCGGAGGTCCGCGGGCAGCCCGCCGACGTTGTGATGGGTCTTGATCTTCTGCGCGGTCTTCGTCTCGGACGTCGCCGATTCGATGACATCCGGGTAGAGCGTGCCCTGGGTCAGGAAGTCGATCCGCCCCAGCTTGGTGGCCTCCTCCTCGAAGACCCGGATGAACTCGTCGCCGATGATCTTTCGTTTCTGTTCCGGGTCCTCGACGCCGGCCAGCCGGGCGAGAAACCGCTTGCGCGCATCGACCATCACCAGGTTCATCCCGAGATCGCGCTCGAAGGTGACCCGGAGCAGTTCCGATTCCTTCTTGCGCATCAGGCCATGGTCGACATAGATGCACGTGAGCCGGTCACCCACCGCGCGATGGACGAGGGCCGCCGCTACCGCCGAGTCCACGCCGCCCGACAAGGCACAGATGACGAGGCCGTCCGAGCCGGTCTCGGCGGCGTGCTTGTCGACTCGCTCGCGGATCCCGGCGACGGTGGTGTCGATGAAATTGGATGGGGTCCAGGTCGGCGAGACACCCGCGATCCCCACCACGAAGTTGCGCAACACGTCGCGACCGCGCGGCGTATGGACCACTTCGGGATGGAACTGGATGCCGTAGAGGTTGCGCGATGCATCGACCAGTCCGGCATACGGCGTGGAATCGGTCTGGGCCGTGGCGTGGAAGCCCTCGGGCAGCCGTGAGATGGAGTCGCCGTGGCTCATCCAGACGGGCTGCTCGCGTTCGATGCCGGCGAACAGCGGATCCTCCGCCGTGATGCTCACGTTGGCGGGGCCGTACTCGCGATGGTCGAACGCGATGACGTCGCCCCCGAGTTCATGGGCCATCAGCTGCGCGCCGTAGCAGATGCCAAGGACGGGGATCTTGCCCGACCAGATGGCCGGATCGGGCCGCGGGGCACCGGGGTCATAGACCGAATTGGGGCTGCCCGAGAGGATGATCGCGCGAGCCCCGCGACGCTCCAGCTCGGCGTAGGGCGTGTCATGCGGCAGGAGTTCCGAATAGACGTCCAGCTCCCGGACGCGCCGTGCGATCAGCTGCGCGAACTGGCTGCCGAAGTCCAGGACGACCACCGTTTCGCGATCGTCGGCGTCCACCGCCGCCGGGCGATCCTCGGGGGAGCGCTCCGGGCCGGGGGCTTTCAGGGCCGCCTCGAGGTAGGCCTCCACCTCCGCATCGTCAGGGGCAAGGACGCGATGACCCGCGTTCGCTTCTTCGCCGTGAACGGTCTTGCCACGCTGTTTCGGCTCGTCGGCCGCCCGCCCGGCCGCCGGACTCGCCGTGTCCTCGGTCGCCTCCGCCATCGTCGATATCACCCTCAGTTCGCCGTGCCCGCCGCCTGCGCCCCAGTGTACCCGCGACGGATGGGTTCACGGTCAGCATGCGGGGGGTCGTTGGTGGCGCGGCGGGGGCGCGGACCGCGGTG
>JBBQLI010000011.1:0-40933 GCA_038327765.1 Candidatus Limnocylindrales bacterium
GGGTGCGCAGCGCTGCCAGCGCATCCTCCCAGCGCGCGACGGGGATCCGATAGGTGATCTCGGCGACCGGGCGGTCGCCGTCGTTGGAGGTGTTCGAGGCGCCGATGTAGCCACCGAGCCCGCGGATCGCCGTCCGGGCGGCATCGACGGCCGTGCCAACGTCCTTGACCTCCAGCTGCATCGTCCCGGTCCGGACGATCTTCGCGTCATCGACTAGGCCGACGGTCTGACCGCCGTCGGGAGCTCCGGCCGACGCGGCCGGCACAGGTCCGCCGTTGGCCCCCGAGTCGACGGCGCTCCGGCTGCCGCCGTTCGGGTCCGTGACCGGAGCCCCGACGGTCGACAGGATCGTTCCCGAACTCGATGAGCACGCGGTCAGGACCAGGACGACAAGGGTGAACAGGACGAGCAATGCCGGACGTCCGGCACGGTGTCCTCCATGGTTGTGCATGGTGTGGCCCTCCACAGGCCTTCGTGCCGATGCCGACGGCGAACGCCGTCAGCGGGCACCGGCGTGACGCCCGGTCCGCGACCGAGGTTCCGTTGGCGACGCATCGAAGCGTGCCGCGCTGGAGACGCTTCCCTAGGTACACTCCGGCCATGGTCGACCTGCGACTCCCGTTCCAGCCACCGATCGAACCCATGCTCGCGAAGGCGTCGGATGGGTTGCCCGCTGGCGATGGCTGGTTGTTCGAACCGAAGTGGGACGGCTTCCGTGCGCTCGTCTTTCGCGATGGCGACGACGTCCTGACCCAGTCGCGCGACCTCAAACCGCTCGATCGCTACTTCCCGGAACTGGCCGCGCCGCTACGGGCGTCGCTGCCGGAACGGTGCGTGCTTGACGGCGAGGTCGTGATCGCGCGCGATGGCGCGCTCGACTTCGAGGCCCTCCTGCTGCGCATCCATCCGGCCGCCTCGCGCGTGAAGATGCTGGCCGAGGCGTCGCCAGCGAGCTTCATCGCCTGGGACCTGCTGGCGCTGGGCGACGAGGACCTACGCGCAACGCCGCAGAGCGAACGACGGACCCGGCTGGAGGCCGTGCTTGCTGGTGCCCAGCCGCCGGTCCACCTCACCCCCGCCACCCTGGATCGCGCGACGGCGCAGGACTGGTTCGAGCGATTCGAGGGAGCCGGGCTGGATGGAGTGGTGGCGAAGCGGCTCGATGCGCCGTACCAGCCGGGCAAACGGGCGATGCTCAAGATCAAGCATCAGCGGACAGCAGACTGCGTGGTCGCCGGATTCCGCTGGCACAAGAACGGTCCAGGCACGCATATCGGCTCCCTGCTCCTCGGGCTGTTCGACGACGAAGGTTCGCTGCATCACGTCGGGATCACGTCGTCATTCACCTGGGATCGACGGGCGGAACTGGTCGACGAACTCGCGCCGCTGCGCAAGGACGCGACCGAGGGTCACCCGTGGCGTGCGTGGGCGGAATGGGCGTCGGCCGGCGACGCCGACGGGTCAGGGCAGCGGCTGCCCGGCGCCACGTCACGCTGGAATCGTGGCAAGGACCTGTCGTGGGAAGCGTTGCGCCCGGAGCGGGTGGCCGAGGTCGCCTATGACCATCTCCAGGGCGACCGGTTCCGCCACGCCACGACGTTCAAGCGCTGGCGGCTCGACAAGTCACCGGCCGATTGCCGCTACGACCAGCTCGAAGAGACGGCCGCGTTCGAACTGGCGAAGATCTTCGGCGCGTAGCGGCGCTCAGCGCTGGTCCGCCCCTCTGGATCACCCGGAGAGCCGTCCAACAGCTGAAGGCCCGTTCCTCCGCCATATGGAACAGTCAGGAAGCCGATCGACGGCCAAAGGCCCTCCCGAGGGCCGTTCTCCGGTCGTTTGGCTCCGGTGGCGATCCACGGGTAGGGCGCCACGGTTCACTGTGCGGGCGGCACCTTCGGCTTGCGCGGGGCGCGCACCGGTTGACCGGCCCGATCCGGCCATTCGTAGCCGGCCCATGGATCGAAGTCCACCTCGAGCGGACCCTGGGTCGGGCGATCCGCCTCCGGCACGTGGATCAGGTTCAGCCGGACGCGGTACCAGAGGGATGACCGGCCGCGCATCCCGTCGACGAGGATATCGGCCGGTTCGAGGCTGGTCGCCACCTCCGGATGACGCTCTTTCCAGCCCTCCAGCGCGGCGAGCGCCTCCGCCTTCGTTGCAGTCCTGGCGATCTCGATGACCGGGATGTTCGTCTTGCGCCTGCCGGTCGGCGTTGGGCGCGACCCGACCCACTCCGTCGGAAGACCCGCGTTGGGGTCGCCGGCTTCCACCGCGCGTCGACGCCTCTCTGCCACGTCCGGCGGAGGTCCGCCCGCTTCACCCTGGCCCGGTTCGTACTCAGCCGGCGGACGGCGCGCCTTCGATGGCTGGACGCGCGGCGGTTCACCGGCCTGCTTGGCGTAGTTGGGTGGCCACGGCGCATCGCCGAGACCATCGGCTTCGTCCCGCCGCGACAGTTCCAGGAGCGCCTCGAGCGATCCGACCGCGTCGTCGATGCCAGCCCCCGGATCGCCGATCGCCGCGTAGCGTGCCGGGACCGTGGCCAGCGTGAAGGCTTCGGCTTCGACCGTCGGCACCTCGTCCCACGAGAGCGGCGTCGAGACCCGAGCGTCGGGCAGCGGCCGCACCGAATACGCGGATGCGACCGTCCGATCCTTCGCGTTCTGGTTGTAGTCCAGGAAGACGCCGTGGCGCTCCTCCTTCCACCATTTCGAGGTGGCGGCATGCGGCACGCGCCGTTCCACATCCCGTGCAAGCGCCAGTGCGGCGCGACGCACCTCCGGGAAACCCCAGCGCCGCTCGATGCGGAGGTTGATATGGATCCCGCGTGACCCGGACGTTTTCGGCCAGCCGACCAGCCCCACCGCTTCCAGTGCCTCGCGGCACGCCAGCGCGACCTCGCGGATCTGCGACCACGGCACGCCCGGAACCGGGTCCAGGTCCACGCGCAGTTCGTCCGGGTGGTCCAGGTCGTCGGCGCGGACCGGATGCGGGTTGAGATCGATGCAGCCGAGGTTGGCGATCCAGGCCAGCCCGGCCGGCTCGTCGATCACGATCTCGTTGGCGGTCCGGCCGGACGGGAAGGTCAGCTCTGCGGTCCGGATCCAGTCGGGCGTGTTGTCGGGCGCCCGCTTCTGGAAGAAGGCTTCGCCGGCCGCGCCATCCACGAACCGCTTGAGCGCCATCGGCCGACCACGGACACCGCGCAGGGCGCCCTCGGCCACCGCGAGGTAGTACTGCACGAGATCGAGCTTCGTGTATCCGGTCTCGGGGAAGTAGACCTTGCCCGGGTTCGAGACCGTCACCTCGCGATCGCCGACCCGGATGGTCTCCTTGGGACTCGCCATGGCCGGAACGATACCTCTCGACACGCTCGCACGACCGACCCATCATGGGAGCCCGTCGTTCGCTGGTCGCCGTGGGCGTACGCGAAGCAGCCGCCGTCAGGAGCGAGCGAAGCGATGCGCTCGGGGGCGGCGGCGGCGGCGCGTGAGCCGAAAGGCGACCGATCGGTCGCCACGGATCCATGAGGGTTGTGATGCTGAACGGGTCCGAGCCAGCGTGCATGATCATCGCCGACATCTCGGGCTACACCAGCTATCTCGCCGGCGTCGAACTCGACCACGCACAGGACATCCTGGCTGACCTGATGGACACGGTGGTCGGCGCATTCCGGCCGATGTTCCGCCTGGCCAAGCTTGAAGGTGACGCCGCGTTCGTCTACGCCCTGACCGAGTCGGTCGACGGGTCGGCGCTCCAGGACGCGATCGAGCGCACCTACTTCGCGTTCCGAAGGCGCCTGCGCGACATCGGGCAGGCATCCATGTGCGACTGCAACGCCTGCATGCGCATGCCCAGCCTCGACCTCAAGATCGTCGCCCATCACGGGACGATCGCCCGGCACCGGATCGCGGGACGCGAGGAGCTGGCCGGTCGCCCGGTCATCGAGGTCCACCGGCTACTCAAGAACGAGGTCGTCTCGACGCTCGGCATCAACGCCTACGCGATCTACTCCGGAGCGTGTGTCGAGGCGATGGGTCTCGCCGATCCCGCGGCCGCCGGCCTGATCGAGCACCGCGAGAGCTACGAATACCTTGGCGACATCACGCTCTGGGTCCGCGACCTCCACGCCGCGTGGACCGCCGAGACCACCAAGACCCGGGTCTTCGTCACGGAGAAGGACGCGATCCTCGCCTATGCCGCGCTGCTGCCGGCGCCGCAGGCTGTGGCATGGGAGTACCAGACCTCGCCGGCTCGTCGGCCGGGGTGGCAGTACGGCGTCGAGCAGGTGAACGAGTCGGCCGTCGGCGGGCGACGGGGAGTGGGAACCACCAATCACTGCGTCCATGGCAAGGACGCGATCGTCGAGGAGATCCTCGATTGGCGGCCGTTCGACTACTGGACCCACAGGATGCAGGTCCCGGTGCCGGGGATCCCGAAGTTCACCCTGACCTATGCGTTCGAGGCCGCGCCGGGTGGCACGACGCTGCGGGCGCATCTGCTGCGACCCCGGACGGCCAAGGATCGCGCCGCGTTCGCCACGGTCGAGACGTTCCTGAAGGACACGCTCAAGCGCGGCGTCGACAACCTGATCGTGGTGCTCGCCGAGGAGATGGACCGACGTGCGACGCTGGCGGCCGGTGTCCAGGAGCCCGCACTCCCGGTCTCGGCCGGTCGGTTCGAGCGCGAACCTGTCGATTCGACCGGCGCTCGTTCGTCGCCATGACAAAGGTCGCCCCGAGCGGCCAGACTGACCACAGGAGGCGACGACGATGCAATACGCCCTGTTGATCTACGGCCAGGATCCAGCGGACGACGATCCCGACGCGGGGATGGCCGAGATCGCCGAATACGACCGGTTCACCGGGCACGTCCGCGACCGCGGGGTGCTCCGCGCTGGCGAGGCACTCCACCCCTCGACCATGGCCACGACGGTCCGGGTCCGCGACGGTCAGACGCTGACCACGGACGGACCGTTCGCCGAGACCAAGGAGGTCCTCGGCGGGTTCTACATCGTCGAGGCGGCGGATCTGGACGAGGCGATCACCTACGCGGCCATGATCCCGGGCGCCAGGAATGGTGCGGTCGAGATCCGCCCGATCGTCGACTTCAGCGCCATGCCGGGTGCGATGGCGGACGCGAGCGGCGCCAGCTGACCACCGCCGACGCGTCCGCGCACGAGGTCGTCGACCGCCTGTTCCGCGAGGGATCCGGGCGAGCGGTGGCCACGCTCATCCGCGTCCTCGGGGACTTCGACCTCGCCGAGGAGGCCGTCCAGGAGGCGTTCATCGCCGCACTTGAGACGTGGCCGACTCGCGGAGTCCCGGCCAATCCCGCGGCGTGGATCACGACGACGGCCCGGAACCATGCGATCGACCGACTGCGCCGTCAGCGGGTCCTCCGCGCGAAGACCGAGGCGCTGACGCGCGACGCGACGATCGACGGCGACCTGACCACGACCGATGTCGACCCCTTCGAAGGCGACGACACGATGCCCATCATCGACGACCGACTGCGACTGATCTTCACCTGTTGCCACCCGGCGCTGGCGCTGGATGCGCGCGTTGCGCTGACGTTGCGGACCCTGGGCGGGCTGACGACGCCGGAGATCGCCCGCGCCTTCCTTGTCCCGGAATCGACGCTGGCCCAGCGGCTGGTCCGGGCCAAGCGCAAGATCCGCGACGCCGGCATCCCGTATCGCGTCCCGCCGATCGAGCTGCTCCCGGAGCGCCTTGGCGGCGTGCTCCAGGTGCTGTACCTGGTCTTCAATGAGGGCTATGCCGCGTCGAGCGGCGAGGCCCTGATCCGGCGTGACCTGTGCGCCGAGGCCATCCGCCTCGGACGGGTGGTGGCGGGACTCCTCCCGGACGAGCCCGAGGCGACGGCGCTCCTCGCGCTCATGCTGCTGCACGATGCCCGGCGAGCTGCCCGCGAAGGTCCTGGCGGTGCGCTGATCCTCCTTGCGGATCAGGACCGCTCCCTGTGGGACGCGGAGCGGATCGCCGAAGGACTCGCATTGGTCGATGTCGCCGTTGCTGCGCGTCGGCCGGGTCAGTACCAACTGCAGGCCGCGATCGCGGCGTTGCACGATGCGGCGCCGACCTCCGAGGCCACGGATTGGCACGAGATCGTCGGCCTGTATCGGGCGTTGCTGGTCTACCTGCCGACACCGATCGTCGAGCTCAACCTTGCGGTCGCGGTGGCGATGGCCGACGGACCGGCGTTCGGGCTGGCGATGATGGACGGACTGTTCGACGACGGAGCGTTGGCGGCGTATCCGTACCTTCACGCTGGCCGCGCCGATCTTCTCCGCCGGCTGGGTCGCTGGTCGGAGGCCATCACGGCGTATCAGAGAGCGCTCGAGCTGACCGACAACGGCCCGGAGCGCACGTTCCTCGAAGGCCGCGTCGAGGAGGTGTACGTCGCGGCGTCGCGGGAGTCGCGGCCTGACTGACGGCGGTGACGATGTGCACCCCACCCGCATCGGGACGACTCGAAACCGGCACGCATGTTCGGGTATCGTCGCGTGGCACGGCGACGGCCCCGTCGCTGGCTGGGAGGGGGTTCGGGATGGTCCTGTCGGTCAAGCGTCGGCAGACTGCGGCAGTCGCGCTGTTCATGGTGGCGACCATGCTGCCGATGGCAGGTCCGGCAGCGGCCGACGTCGGCACCACGCCGACCGACACGCAGCCGATCCTGAGCACGATCGAACCGCAACCGATCGGCCGTACGAGCCAGCTGTCCGTTGGCATCGAGCCGAGCGGGGTCCTCGGTGGCGGCGGCACGGTGACCTTCTATCGCCTCGACGGCGCGACCGAGGTCGCGCTGGGCACATCGGGGCTCGTGTCGCTGGGCGGCCCTGTGGCTCTGCTGGATCTGCCTTCGGATCTTGGCCTCGGCACCTACGAGGTCTTTGCCCGGTACAGCGGCGATGCCACCTATGCGGGGTCAGAGTCGCCACACACGATGCTCCACGTCGGTCCGCGCCCGACCACGACGGTCCTGCAGCTGTCCAGCGGGGCGGATCTGGCCGCGCTGGAGCCGGGCTCCACGTTCACCGCCATGTGGGACGTGTACGACCCCGGCTTCCTCATCACGCCGCTGCCGGATTCGGGGGCTGTCTCGCTCAAGATCGACGGCGTCGAGATGGCGACGGGCGCGATGCATGACCAGCACGTGTTCGATGCGGGGTCGTTCCCGGTCGGGACACACACGGTCGAGGCCGACTACACGGGCGACGCCGACTTCGCGGACTCGGTCTCGACCGGCTCGTTCACCTTTACGGTGGTGCCGAACACCGTCCACGTCACGGGTGTCGGCCTGGATCTCGCGACGTTCTATCCGCGCCACGACGGCTATCGCGACGTCGTGCATGCCGTCGGCGATCGCCTCGAACCGGCCTCGGTCGTGGTGAGCATCTACGACAGCGCCGGTCACAAGGTTCGCTCCCTGACGGCGCCGATCGGGAGCGGTCCCTACCGCATCGGGTGGAACGGTCGCTCCACGGCCGGGGCCTTGCTACCATCGGGTCATTACAGGGTGGTTCAGGTCGTCAGGGACGCCCAGGGAAAAGCCTTGACCGTGGTCAGCTCCGTCGCGTTGTCGCACAAGATCCTGGTCACGAAGACGAGCTACGTGACCAAGCTGGGCAGGAGCCTGAGTGTCTCCGGCCACACGGGCGGCTCGACCGTGACCAAGCTGACGTCCGGACCCGTGCGACTGGTGGCGGGCTCGAGCGTGCCCGGGTATGCGTTCGCGGGCTGGCAGTTCACCCTGCCGAGCGCGATCAGCTACTCGAAGCTCACGCTGCAGGTCAACGACACGGCGCCGCTGGTCTCGGGCCCAAACAGCTTCGGGCTCCAGGACTTCTCGAGCTGCCCGTACGTGGCGGCAGCACCGTGGGATCTCGCCTGCGTCACCCCGCTGACCGCCATCGGCAAGGGATCGCGGGCCTGGCAGTCGATGACCGGCTACCCGAATGCCGGCTCCCCGGCCGTCAACCGCTCGGGCCGCATCGTGCGGGCGATCGTGGTGATGAACTACCGCACGGCCATCGTCTACTCGATCCGGGTCAAGGTGACGTACCGGATCCTGCACTGACGGTCCGGCAGGCGGGTCGGCCGTGCGGCGGGCAGCCAGCGAGACCCCGGGGCCGTGCGGCGGGCCACAACGACCTCGACGACCAGGTTTCTTCCATATACCAACCCGGGTGGTGCGCGCCAGGCTGGACGACCGGTTTCAGCCTCGAATGGGGTGAATCAGCGTCTGATTCCTGTCACTTACCAACCGGGGTGGTATCCGGCGGGAATCGGGCCCAGGATCTCGTCTCGTACCACCCCCATTGGTAGGTGGCATGAAAACGCGCCGACCGGACCCGGTCACGCGGGCCCGTCGGCCTCGAACTGGAGCACCCGGACCGTCTTCGTGGATCCGTCCTCGAGGTCGTCATCGGTGGGGACCGCGTAGGTGGCCCGCGCCACAAGACCGCTGTCCGGGAGGTACGCGCGACCCGGGTCGCCGGTGAGCACCAGGGCGCCGCGCGTCGCGAGACGGCGCAGCCACGGCGCGATCCGCTGCGCCACATCGTCCTCGTACCAGAGGTCGCCGACAAGCACCACGTCCCAGCCGTCATCGGTGTCGGTCGGGTCCGCCTCGAGCACGTCGATCCGCGCGCCATTCGCGGCGGCGTTGATCCCGCATGTCTCGATCGCGAAGACCTCGATGTCGATGGCGACGACGGCCCGCGCCCCGGCCAATGCGGCGGCGATCGCCACGATGCCGCCACCGGCCCCGATGTCAGCCACAGACCGTCCCGCCACGAGATCCGGATGGTCGAGCACGAACCGAGCGAGGGCCTGACCGCCGGCCCAGGGATACGCCCAGTACGGTGGCGGCACGGCCGGTCGCATGTCAGTCAGAGCCGTCGCTTCCCAGAGCGTCATCGACGGGCCGCCGATGCGCAAGACGATCTCCTGCACGAGCGGCGCCGCGCCTTCCACGGTGTTGGCGAGGATGAACGTGCGGCGCTCGTCGGGGGTCATGGCGGGAAGTGTGACCGACCAGCGGTCGTTGCGGCCGCAACTACCGGCCCGATTCGCGCTACCATCGCGCCATGGCACCCTTCGAGATCGGTCTGTACACCTTCGCTGAGCTGACCCCGGATACCGATACCGGCCGTCCGGTCGGGCCTGCCCAGCGACTGCGCGACGTCATCGAGGAAGCCGAGCTCGCCGACCAGGTCGGCCTCGATGTCTTCGGCGTCGGCGAGCACCATCGGCCCGATTTTGCGATCTCCGCGCCGGCCGTGGTCCTGGCTGCCGCGGCGGAGCGCACGAAGCGAATCCGGCTCACCAGTGCGGTCAGCGTCATCAGCTCCGACGATCCGGTCCGCGTCTTCCAGGAATTCGCGACGCTCGACCTGCTCTCCGGGGGCCGCGCGGAGATTATGGCCGGCCGCGGTTCGTTCATCGAATCTTTCCCGCTCTTCGGGTATGACCTGCACGACTACGACGCGCTGTTCGCGGAGAAGCTCGAGTTGCTGATCCGGCTGCGCGAGCAGGAGCGCGTGACGTGGTCGGGTGGCCTCCGCGCAGCGATCGACGACCGGGGCGTCTATCCGCGGCCGATCCAGGACCCGCTCCCGATCTGGGTCGCCGTCGGCGGTACGCCCGAGTCAGCGGTTCGTACCGGGCTCCTTGGTCTGCCCATGGCGCTCGCGATCATCGGCGGTCAGCCGGAGCGGTTCACGCCGTTCACCCGGATCTTCCGCCAGGCCGCAGCCCAGGGCGGTCACCCGGGCCTGCCGCTCAGCATCAATTCGCATGGTCTGCTCGCCCGCGATTCGCAGACGGCGTCGGACATCGCGTGGCCCGTCACCGAGGCCATGATGAATCGCATCGGACGCGAGCGTGGCTGGTCGCCGATGACGCGCGACCAGTTCGAGGAGTCACGCGAGCTGCGTGGCGCCACGTTCATCGGCAGCCCGCAGCAGGTGATCGACAAGATCTTGTTCCAGCACGAGCTGTTCGGTCACGACCGGTTCCTGCTCCAGTCGATGGTCGGCGGCGCCGGTCACGACAAGGTCATGACGTCGATCGAGTTGCTCGGCACGGAGGTCGCGCCGGTCGTGCGCGCCGAGATCGCGCGACGAACGGCTGCTTCAGCCACCCCGACCGAAGAACGCTCCTCGACCGAAGCGCCCAGCCCGACCGGCTAGGCCAGGAGCAGGTTCACGATCGCGTCGACGTGGGCCTTTTCGGGGACCACGATCAGGGTGTTCACCATCCCGAACATCCCGGATGCGCCCTCGGCGTGCGGCAGGATGTGGCAGTGGAAGGCCCACACGCCGGCGGTCTTCGCCTTGATCAGCACGTCATAGCGCTCGCCGGGGTTGACGCCGAGCGTGTCGCACGTGAATTCCGCGCCACCCAGCGGCCAGCCGTCTCGCGCGACGACCCGCATCGGCATCCCGTGGAGATGCCACGGGTGCATCATGATCCCCTCGTTCATGAACCGGACCCGGACGGTCTCGCCGACCGCCGCGAGGACCGGCACGGTCGCCGGGAATCCGTGGCCGTTGATCGTGAAGCCACCCAGTGAGTCGTTCGAGATCCACGTGTACTCGCGGTCGGAGACGATCGGATCGACCTTCGGCTCGACGATGAACGCACCCAGCAGCCCACGCCCCACCTGGTCGGTGGCGTTGTGGTGCGAGTGGTACATCAGCGAGCCCGCGTTGCTTGCCGTGAACTCGTAGGTGTAGGTCTCGCCGGGCAGGATCGGCTTCTGGGTCACGAACGCCACGCCGTCCTGGAAGAAGTCGTCGAATTCCACGCCATGGAAGTGGACGCTGGTGGTCTCGTGGAGGTTGTTCGTGAACACCGCGCGGACGCGGTCTCCCAGGGTGACGCGGATCGTAGGCCCTGGCCACTGGGCGTTGTAGCCAAGCGCCGCGACCGGCGGCTTGAGCTCGTCGATGTGCTGCTCGAACTCGTCGATCGTCAGGTGGAAGACCTTGACGTTCCCATCGAGCTGCGGGGTCAGCGGCGTCAGGATGTCGCTGAGATAGAGCTGCGGGACCTGCACGAACGCGGGCTTCTGCGAGAGCTGCGCGTAGCCATCGGCGGCGCCGAGGATATCGGCGATCTTGGCGAACGCGGCCGGAGGGTAGATGTCCTTGAGTGCCGGGGCGAGGTTCCCGATATAGCGGCGGATCACGTCGCGGGCCTCGACGTCATGGGCCGTCCAGCCGGCGGGCAGCGGACCACCGGCCGGGAGCGGGCTGGCGCTGGCCTCGGGTGCAGGCGAACCGTGATCCATGCTGGCGCTGGCCGACGCCACGGCCGAGGCGCTGGCGGAGGCCGCCGGCACAGGGCTGGCCGATGCGGCAGCGGCAGCAGCCGCCGCACTTGGCGTGACGACGGTCCAGCCACCGGTCGGGAAGGCGCTGGTCGCCGAGCAGGCTGCCAGGCTTGCAGCGACGAGCCCGCCGCCTGCCAGGGCTGCACCACGCAGGACCTGACGTCGGGTGAGCGGTGCGATGGTCGGTCCGGAGGCGAGAGCGGGGAGTTCGGGTGTCGTGTCCATGTCCCCGATGGTCGGTGGGGGCGCCGTCGCTCGTCCCGTGACATCCGGCCCGTTGCGACGGGCCGAAGGCCACCTGCCCGCCGTGCCGGGAACAGCCGCGGCCGTTCGTGAACGCCGAGTCGACGCTGGCCGGGCTACCCGCCCTGCTCGATGAGCGAGACGATCACATCGACGTCGTCGCTGCCGATCACACCCTCGTACTTCGCCCGGACGATACCGGCACCGTCGACGACGAAGATCCACGGCATCGAGCGCGCTCCCCACGGCGCTCCACCGATGCCCCAGCCTGCCGTGGGATCAGTGAGCGTCGGCGCATCGAGCGTGCCCTGAAGGACGGCCGTGTCGGTGATCACGTCGTACCGGTACGGCTCGAGATGGATGAAGTCCACCGCCGGCCAGCGATCCAGCAGGTACCGCGCCAGCACGATGGCGCGGCCGCAAGCCGGCGAGACGCGGAAGCGGGTGGAGTCGATGACGAGCACGAACGGCTGGTGCGCCGCAAGGGCATCCGTGGTGGAGTGCTGGCTCAGCCGCAGGTCGGGTGCCGGGTCCGTCGTGATCGCTCGAGCCACACCACCGACATCGTCCAGGGTCGGCGTGTGGACCGTCGGGGCGGGCCGGCCGATCGCCGGCGTCGTCCCAGGGTCAAGGGCGTTGATCGGCGCGTCGCCGGCAGCGTCACGACCGCCGATCGCGGCGGTCACCGCGATCCGCCACGACCCGGCCGACGGGATCGGCAGCTGCGCGACCCACGACGTGTGCGCCACGCCCGGTGGCTGCACAGCGGTCGCGGCGACCGGCGAACCGACGGCGCCACCATCGGGGCCGAGGAGCTGGACCATCGGATGCATCGTGAGACTGTCCAGACGCACCCCGGCCGCGGACAGGGTCAGGATGACCGGACCGGCAGGACCCGACCACACCGACGATGAGACCACGGTCACGCCAAGGCTGGTCGTGGGGCTCGGACCGGCGCTCGCGGACCCCGGAGCCGATCCGGACCCCGGAGCCGATCCGGACGCCGCTGGCGTCGCGGGCGTCGGGCTGGCGGCCGCCACTGGGTTCACGACGACCGCCGTGACGGTCGCAGCCATCGCCGCGGCCGAAGTCCCGAACGGGAACCGTGCCCGGAGCTGGCCGGCGGCGTCCACGAGGAAGACATCGGCCGTGTGTGACATGCCGTAGCGGTCCGGGAGATCGGTCTCCTCCCTGGCGTAGCGGACACCCCACGCAGCCGCCGTCGTGGCGATCGCCGCGTCCGAGCCGGTCAGGCCGATGAACCCAGCCGGTACGTAGCGCAGGTACTCCTTGAGCCAGGCCACGGTGTCGCGAGCCGGATCGATGGTCACGAAGATCGCTCGGGTGGGGACGCCGGCGGCCGTCATCGCATCGCCGATGGTCGCCACCGTGGCGGGACACACGTCGGGGCAGTGGGTGTAGCCGAAGAAGACGAAGGTCGGCGTGCCGCGAAGATCGTCGAGGACGAACGGCGCCGCGTCCTGGTCCGTGAGGGCGAGTGCCGGCGCCGGACGGATGTCAGCGAGCAGGAACGAAGATGGCGTCGACGGCAGGTCGCCAGCCGAGGACGAAGGCGACGGCGATGGCGCCGCGACCCCGGCCGCCGGTGCCAGGACGACTCGCAGCAGGCTCAGGCCGAGGAGCAGCGCACAGACGCCGGCCATCGCTGCTACGAGCCAGAATCCTCCGTCAAGGGCGGCCACCCGGCCCTCCACGGGCGGGTTCGCGGGGACGCGAGCCATGTCAGCTCGGTCGGACCGAAGCGATGACGGTGATCGTGCCAGCGTGCTCGAACGTCAGACGCAGTTCCGTGCTGGCACCCGCCGTGAGGGTTCGGGTCACGCCCATCAGCATCACATGCGTGCCTCCGGGAGCCAGCGTCACGGTCGCGCCAGGGCCGATCTCGAGGCCGTCCATCCCGGTCATCCCGGTCATCCCCGTCGAGGTGTCGGTCGAGGTCTGGTGCAGCTGGGCCATCGTCGCGTCGGCGGCGGCGACGGACTGGAGCCGGTCCGTGGTGGTCCCGGGGTTCGTGATCGTGAAGTACGCCGCCGAGTCGGCGCCGACCGGCGCCACGCGGACCCATGCGTCAGTGACCGCAGGCACGCGCGGTGTTGCCGACGGACCGGCTGAACACGCGGCGATGACGAGCGTGGCCGCGACCACCAGGAGCGCCGCGCGCGCGAGACGGGAACGATGCACGGACTTCGACCTCGGCAAGGATGGTGTCGCTCGACCCTATCGGGCGAACGGCGCCACTCGCGAGGTCCATTCGGCCCGTTCCCGCGGGCCGGTCGGACGGGCCGGATCGGTGCCAGCCCTCAGCCTGCGGCCGACCAGGCTCGATAGACGGGCGGCCAGTCATCGGCGGTGGCCCGCTGCCCCAGCAGGGCTCGCTCGATCGAGAACTCGAACAGGACGTCGTCCTCACCGACCGTGAACGACCACGCGGCCCCCACGGCATCGCGGACCGACCCTGGACCGATCTTCGTCGCGTGCCCGCGCAGCATGGCTTCGCTGGGCGCCAGCGGATCCTGGTGGGTGTGGAGGGCAAAACGGCCATCCAGCTCCAGGTCGCGTGCCTTGGCGGACGGGAGCATGAACCCGTACAGGTGCCCGTCGACGAAGCCCACGTAGATCGGGTGGATCCGCGGCAGACCGTCGCCGTGGACCGTGGCCAGGAGCGCCTCGTCGATCCCGCCGCGACGGAGCAGGCGCTCCGTCATCGCCGCGATCTCAGGTGCGCCCTCGCGGAAGGAGGCCCAGCTCACCACGGCCGGTGGCCCGGGACCTGCCCGTCGAACCCGTCACGCGAGTCGACCCCGTGGGTGATGGCAAGGATGTCGATCAGGCCCACGATCAGGGCCACGGCGAGGATGAGGATGAGGGTGGTCATCGCGGTTCTCCATGGGTGGTTCGTCAGCGCCAACGATGTCATCGAGCCGGTCCTCTGATAAGGTCCAGTTCGATGCCATCGCAGAGGACCAGTCGTGCTCCAGAGCTGCTCATCGAGCTCGATCGCGAGCACGGCGAGCCGCTGCATCGACAACTCGAACGCGGACTCCGCGACGCCGTCCGGACCGGCCGGCTGGCACCGAACGCCACGCTCCCGTCCAGTCGCGACTTCGCCCGCCAGCTCGCGGTGTCGCGGGGGGTCGTGGTCGACGTCTTCGAACAGCTCGCCGCCGAGGGGTATCTGGTCACGCGTCCCGGTGGCGCGACACGTGTCGCCTCGACCACGCGGCGACCGCAGGCAGTGCCAGCCATGTCGGTCGTCTCCGCGTTCCGCATCGATCTCCGGCCGGGCCGCCCGGATCTGGACCAGTTCCCACGGGCCGTGTGGTCGCGGTCCGTGCGCCGGGTGCTGGAGACGACGCCCAGTGAGCGCTTCGGCTACCTGGATGGGCGCGGCGTCGTGGAGGTGCGCAGTGCGCTCGCGACGTACCTTGCCCGAGCACGTGGCGTCGACCTCGATCCCGACGACGTGGTCATCGCGACCGGGTTCTTTCAGGGCGTGCGACTCATCGCCGAGGTGCTGGTCGCGCGCGGCGTGCGGGCCATCGGGATCGAAGACCCATCGGATCCTGACTACCGAGTCATGCTCGCGGCGGCGGGGCTGCGGGTGGTCGGGATCCCCGTGGATGACCGTGGTCTCCGGGTGGATGCGCTCGAGCGCGCCGGTGTGGACGCCGTGCTCGTCACGCCATCGCACCAGTACCCGACCGGCGGCGTCCTCTCGCCGGACCGACGCGTCGCGCTCGTGGACTGGGCCACGCGTCGGGGCGGCTGGATCATCGAGGACGATTACGACGCGGAGTTCCGCTACGACCGCGAACCCATCGGGGCGATCCAGGGGCTTCGTCCCGATCGCGTGATCTACGCCGGTTCGGCCAGCAAGGTGCTCGCGCCCGGTCTGCGCCTGGGCTGGCTGGTCGCCCCGAGCGGGATCACAGCGGATCTGACCAGGGCAAAACGCGATGCCGATGGCGGATCGCCGGTCATGGATCAGCTGGCCTTCGCCGATCTCCTCGACCGCGGCGAGCTGGACCGGCACCTCCGCCGGATGCGCCCGATGTACCGCCGTCGTCGCGATGCCCTGCTCGGCGCACTCGCTCGCCATCTTCCGGCGCTCGACCCGGTCGGTGCGTCGGCTGGACTGCATCTCCTGGCGTGGCTGCCGGATCACATGGACGAGACATCGCTCCTGGCCGCTGCTGAAGCGAACGGGATCGCCATGGTGGGGGTCGGCCGGTACCACGTGACGCCGCCTGGTCGTGGGGGCGTGATCTTCGGGTACGGCCGGATCGAGGCAGAGGCGATCGATGGCGCCATCGCCATGCTCGCGCAGGTGATCCTGCGGTAGCCTCTTCCTTCGTCGTGCGTCGCCCGACCGTATCCGCACCAAGGGGCCGGCTGTTGCATCCGATCCGTCTTGCGCAGAACCAGCCGCCAGAGCGGTTCTACCTCGGGGGCCCGCAGATCGCAGGCTTCCGCGGGATGGCGAGCATCGCGCGTCGCGAACCGGAAGACTGGATCGCTTCCACGACCTCCCTGTTCGGCGAGGTCTCGCTCGGGCTGACGCGGCTGGCCGACGGTCGCCTTCTCGCCGAGCGCATCGCCGCCGACCCGGTCGGTTGGCTCGGAGCGGCCCACGTCGCCCGCTGGGGCGCCGACCCGGCGCTCCTGGTGAAGCTGCTGGATGCGGGCCAGCGGCTTCCCGTCCACGCCCACCCCAGTGTCGCGTTCAGCCGCGAGCATCTGGGCGTGGTCCACGGCAAGACCGAGGCGTGGATCATGCTGGCCGGAGCCACGGCGTATCTCGGGTTCAGTCGCGATGTCGAGGAGCGCGAACTGGCCGACTGGGTCCGCACGCAGGACGTCGGTCCGATGCTCGGCGCGATGAACACGCTCCCGCTGGCGGCCGGTGAGTCGGTCCTGGTGCCGGCCGGTCTGCCACATGCGATCGGCGTGGGGGCATTCCTGGTCGAGCTTCAGGAGCCCACCGACCAGTCGATCCTGCTCGAGTGGCGGGACTTTGCGATCGATGGCGCCACCGCCGGGCACCTGGGTCTCGGCTTCGAGACTGCCCTGGCCGCGATCGATCGTCGAGCGTGGAGCTCAGACGCCATCGCGGGGCTCCGCGGTGGCGGCCCAGGCGCCATGGCCAGGTTCTTCCCCGCCGCCGCGGATCCGTTCTTCCGCGCAGAGCGCTACCTGGTCACCGATTCCGTGGCGCTGGACACCGGCTACGCCGTCCTGGTCGTCGTTTCAGGCACGGGCGACATCGTGAGCGATGACGGGACACGCACGCGGATCCGCGGCGGCGAGACAGTCCTGGTCCCGCACGCCGCGGGCGCGTGCTCGATCGAGGGAGTCCTCGAGGTGGTCCGTTGCCGCCCACCCGATCCCGCCATCGGCGTCGAGCGGTGACGGTCAGCCGACGGGCGCGGGCTCGCGTCTGGGACCAGGCACGACGCCGAGCTGGAGCATCATGCCCAACTGATCAGCGACTCCCCAATGTTCGACGAGCTTGCCATCCTCGAATCGCCCGATATCGATGACGTCCAACTCGACGTGCTTGCCGGTGGCCGGATTGCCCATGACCGAGCCGGTATTCACGCCACGCGCGCGGTTGCGGCACCAGACGGTATCGTCGTCGGCCACGATGTCCTCGATGGTGAGGCTGAACTCGGACATCCAGCGGTGGAGCGTGCGGATGATCTCTTTCGCGCCCTCGACGCCTGGATGGTTGCCACGCTGGTGCTCGACGCAGTCGGCTGCGATGAGCTCGTCGAGGGCGTCCGTGTCGCCGCTCGAGAATGCGTCGATGATCCTGCGCATCGTCGCCACGTTGTCCTGGGTCGTCATGGTATGTCCTCGGTCAGTCGATAGAGCGACGCTCTATTACAATAGAGTGATACTCTATCTACATGCCTGATGTCAAGCCTGACCAGCGCGTCACGCTTCGAACCGAGCGGGCGCTCGTCACGCGCCAGCGCATCGTCCGCGCGGCGCGCACCCTGTTCACCGATCGCGGCTACGGGGCGACGACGCTGAACGCCATCGCGGCGGAGGCGGGCGTGGCGGTGCAGACCGTCTACGCAGTCTTCGGCTCGAAAGCGGGGATCCTGACGGCGCTGCGTGCGACCGTAGCCGACCAGCCTGAGGCAGACGTCTTGTTCGGGGAGGCGCTTGCGGCGCCCAGCCCGAAGCGGACGCTCAAGCTGTTCGCCCGGTCGATCCGGCGTCGCTGGGAGTTCGGCTATGACATCGTGGCGATCGATACGCAGGCTGCGGCCACCGATCCGACCGTGCGTGCCGGTCTTGAGGCGATCTTCGAGCGGCGGCGGGCGGGTATCGCGCGGCTGGCCGCCTCCCTCGGACCATCGGTCGATGCGGACCATGCCACCGCGATCATCGATGCCATGACGCTCCCCGATGTGTATCGGGAGCTGGTCGTCGTCCACGGCTGGACCGCGGACCAGTACGAGACGTGGCTGGCCGACGCACTCCGGGCGCAGATCCAGGATCGCTGAGAGGGTCGTCGACCTCACGTCTCCGTCGTGTGCGGCGTGAGGTCGAACCGGTCGAGGAATCGCTGGAACACGACGACGAGGACGAGGAGCGGCGCCAGCGAGATGGTCAGGGCAGCAGCCGCGGTCGGCCAGTCGAGCTCGCGCTCGAGCGTGAAGAAGTCGGTAAGGACGACTGGGAGCGTCCGAACGTCGATGCCGGTGAGGACCACCGGGACGAGCAATTGGTTCCAGTCGAGGACGAAGAGGACGATGACCGTCGCGGCCACGATCGGGGCCGCATCCGGCAGCACGACGGTACGGATGAGTCCGACGAGCCCCGCGCCATCAAGCCGGGCAGCCTCCTCGGCCTCCCGTCCGGCGCTCGCGAGATAGGCATGGAAGACGTAGACCGCAAGCGGTGCGGTCACGGCCGCCTCGGCGAGGGTGACGCCGGGCAGCGTGTCAAGCAGCCCGATGCGCCGGACAAGGTCGCTCAACGGGACCACGTAGGCCATGACCGGCAGACTGGCCAGGACCAGCATGAGCGGGGCGGACCGTTGGCCAGATCGACCGCCCGATCGCGCCAGCCCGAAGGCCGCCAGGAACGAGACCGCGGCGGCAAGGATGGCAGCGACCGCGGAGACCCCGAAGCTCGTCGCGAGCTCCTGCCAGAACGCCTGCTCGACCACGCTCACGTCGGCGAGGTGGTCCAGGGTGGGGGCGACCGTCCACGACGGCGGGGAGCTGTGATTGTTCGGCAGGATCCCGAACGCGGCGGACGCGGTCCATAGGAGCGGAACGAAGACCACGATGAGCCCGACCGCAAGGACGACCCCCCGGGCTCGGTCGCGCTGCCAGAACGCAGCCCCATTCATGCGCCGTCGCTCCGGGTGATGCGTAGATACACGAGACCGACGACAAGCACGGCCCCACCGATCAGCCAGCCCGAAGCCGCACCGATCGGCCAGTCGCTGAACGTGAACGCTCGGTCGTAGCCGTACAGGGCCGGCGTCATCGTCTCCGTGCCAGGGCCGCCGCCGGTCATGCCAAGGACACTGTCGAAGGTGGCGAACGCCCCGCCGACCAGGAGCAGCGTGACCGCCAGCACAAGCGGCCGGATCGGTGGGAACGCCACGTGGCGGATCGTGGCCAGCCGAGACAGACCATCGATCCGGGCGTCGGCCCAGCGTTCGCGCGGCACGGATGAGAGCCCGGGCAGGAGCAGGAAGGCCACGAGCGGTGCCACCCGCCAGATTTCGACAAGACCAACCGTCAGAAGGGCGATCCCGTGCTGACTGAGGGGCGAAGGGACCGCCGGCAGCCCCACCGACCGCGCAACGAACGTGAGAAAGCCGGTCTCGCTCGCCAGGAGAAAGCGCCACATGACGCCGCTCGCGATCGGACTCACGAGCCACGGCAGCAGGAGGAGGACACGGACTGTCGTGCGGCCCCGGAACGGCCGACGCAGTGCGTATGCCAGCCCGAAGCCAACGGCCAGCTCAAGCGGCACGGCCACAAGGGTGAAGATCGCGATGTTCCGGACCGATGCGCCGAACGTCCGGTCCGCCAGGATGACCGCAAAGTTGTGCAGACCGACCCAGCGGAGGTCGGGCTGGACCGGTGCGTAGTCACTCAGCGTCGCGATGAGGCCGAGCGATGCCGGGATCAGCAGAAAGATCGAGAGGAGGATCGCAAGCGGGAAGTAGAGCAGCAGCCGCTCACGACGGGACAGCCTCATCGTCGTCGCGCGACCTCCCTCGGTCGAGTGATGCCACACCGCGGCCCACCACGCGTCGTGCCGAGGGTAGATCAGGAGGCGCGGTTGTACAACCTACAAAGAGCCGTCCAGCAGGCTGGCCAATGAGCGACTCTAGCGAGGGACCGAGACGACCCGTGGGGCGCTGTACCCGTGCTCGGCGATCTCGTGAGCCCGGGAGCGGTAGGCCTCAGCGGTGGGCGGCGTCTTGGCGCGGAACCCATCGACCATCCGGTTGTACATCGAGAATGCCGACGCGATGAGCACGGCGAGCTGGACGTCCGCATCGGACGCGCCGGCGGCTTCGGCCGCCTGGACGTCCTCGCCGGTCAGTTCACGCGGCGCGCGGCGGACGGTCCTCGCGATATGCAGCAACGCCTGCATCTTCTCGCTCAGCCCCTCGGACGAACCCTGCTTGATCACGTCGAGGAGCGGCGCGAGATGCGTGGCGCCGGTCTGCTCGAGCAGCGCGTTCGCGAACGCACCGTGCGAGTCCATGCAGTAGAAACAGTCGTTCGCCGCGGACACGGCGGTCGCGAGCATCTCGCGCTCGTGGCGCACGATCGTCGCACCCGGGTAGTCCTTGACGAGTAGCTCATCCGCGAGGCCGCGCAGGTGCACGCCGAGTTCCGGCGTCAGCCGCATCGCCACCAGGATGCCAGGGACATCGGGCAACCCGCCGACGATCGGGTCTTCCATCGAGCGCTCGATGCGCTCCTCGTCACGTGCCATGCCCGAGTCTCCTGTGGTCCGCGCTGTCGGCGTTCGTTCGGGCCAGTATGCAGTGTCGCTCAGCTTCCGGCCCCTGATGGCAGGACCGCCACATCGAGCCAGCGTGCCCCGGTGGAGCGCCGGATCACGAACGTCTGCGCGAACGGCGTCGTCCTGCGCGAGACCAGCGTGCCGTTCGCGTCGTACGTGTCTTCGCTGACCGTGCCATGGGAATCCATGCCCAGGCTCAGCCCGTCCTGCTTCCCGAACGGCAACAAGAGCGAGATCCGCACGGTATCGAACTGATAGCGCTCGATGATCGTCGTCCCGCTCGAGACTGCGGCATCAAGCCGACCCTGCATCTCGATGAGCCGGTCGCCGTGGTCCACGGCCGTGAGGATCGATGCATCGTGATGCAGGAGGCCCTGGTTCTCGTACTCAAGGTTCTGTGCGAGCGTCAGCACGAGTTCCTGCGCCCGAGCACCCACGATCGTCTGGTCGAAACCGGCGACGTCCGGGGTGATCGCGATCGACGGGAACGTGTTCGGGTCCACAGAGACCGGCGTCCGACCCAGGACGTCCTCCGGCGCCGCGACCACCAAGCCACGTGCCGGCGTGCCCGCTGCCACGATGCCCACACCCACCACGAGCACGGTCGCGATCACCAGCCCGACCCGCGCGACACCCCGCGAGAGTCCGAGCGCGTAGCGCCGGATATCGTCCGCGGCCGAGCGCGGCTCCGGCAGGAACCGATCCAGCACCGGATGCGCGGCGCACAGGATGACCAGCCCGGCCAGCAGCCCCACCTTGGCCCCGAATTCGTCGGTCTGCGGCGCGATCAGGAGCGTGCTCGTGACGCCGATCAGGATCCCGAAC
The DNA here is from genome assembly GCA_038327765.1 of Candidatus Limnocylindrales bacterium. GTDB lineage: Bacteria > Chloroflexota > Limnocylindria > Limnocylindrales > CSP1-4 > SPCO01. The sequence goes on from JBBQLI010000011.1 coordinate 21,463, forward strand.
ACGATCCGCCCCACCTGCCCGGCCGGCACGGTCTTGGGGTCCGTGATCATGAAGAACAGGAAGATCATGACCTCGGGCGAGGTGACGATGGTTCGCCAGAAATCGAAGCCGCAGACGGGTTCGAACGCCCAGTTCGCGACCATGCAGTGCCCTGACGCGGCCAGGATCCCGATGCCACTCGCCAGCGTGACCCAGAACGCCGCGGCCAGACCCAGAAGCCGGAGCCGCTTCGTGATCGCGAGTCCACCACCGATGATCACGACGTAGGCCAGGATCATCGGCAGATCCAGCGGCGCCCACCAGAAGTAGAGCGGCTCGATGCGCGTGCTGCCGAGGATCACGAACGCGACCACGAGCCCGATGTTCGAAGGATTGAACACGTGCGAGCCGCGATGGCGGATCACGTACTTCGAGAGCAGCGCAAGACCGGCGACGCCCGCGAACACGTACCACGACGAGGTGTTCCACGGGTCGTCCGGTGGCGTCCCGACCACCCGCAGGATCAGCGCGACGCCACTCCCGGTGAGCATCGCGCTGGCGGGCCAGACGAACGAGCGCGACGACCGGAAGGTCAGGGCGATCTCGATGATGGCGCAGGTCACGATGGCCGCGAGGATCTGCGGCACGCTCACCCGGAAATGCAGCGCGACCTGCCCAAGGACGTGGATCGTGATGATCACGGCGGCCACGTGCAGGCGCGGATCGCGGATGTTCGGGAGGACCAGCGGGTAGCTACTCCCGCCGACCGTGAGTGTCCGGCTGGTCACGGTCGTGATGCTACTCGACGGGCGCCCTGGCGGCGGTCCGGCGCTTGAGTGGCCTCGCTGGTCACGAGGATCGCCGCTCGGTGCGCGATTCGGTTCCGGTACGCTCTCCCACTTGTGATGACCACGTCGCTCTGGCGACACGCCGACTTCATGAAGCTCTGGGCGGGTCAGACCGTCTCCGAGCTGGGTTCCGTCGTGACCCGCACGGCGGTCCCGCTGGTGGCGCTCCTGGTGCTGGGCGCCGGGCCGTTCGAGATGGCGCTGCTGGTCGTCGCGGGCAGCCTGGCGGTCCTCCTCGTCGGGTTCTTCGCGGGTGCCTGGGTCGACCGGCTCCGACGACGGCCCCTACTCATCGCCGCCGATGCGATCCGGGCCGTGCTGCTGTTCTCCATCCCGGCGGCGTACCTCGGGGGCGCCCTACGGATCGAACAGCTGTATCTCGTGGTGTTCCTCGAGGGCTCGCTCGGGGCATTGTTCGACGCGGCCTATCCGGCCTACGTCCCGTCCTTGATCGGGGTGGAGCGCATCGTGGAGGGCAACAGCCGACTGGCGACGAGCTCGTCGCTGGCTGAGATCGGTGGTCCCGGCATCGCCGGGGGCCTCGTCCAGCTCATCGGGGCGCCCCTCGCGATCCTCGTCGACGCCGTCTCCTTCGTCGTCTCGGCGATCTCGCTCGCCCTCATCCGGAGCCCCGAGCCGCCGCGCCCGGTGAGGATCACATCGACGCCGATGCGGAGCGAGATCCTGGACGGCCTGCGACTGGTCCGCAGCCACCCGATCCTTGTGCCGCTCACGCTGCGCTCGATCATCGCCCACGTCGCCGGATCGTTCTACGGCGTGCTCTACACGATCTATCTCATCCAGGACCTGCATCTGACGCCGCTGCTCCTCGGTCTGGTCGTCTCGGCGGGCGGCGTGGGATCGCTCATCGGGTCCCTCTTCGCGTCGCGGGTCATCGCCAGGTTCGGGTTCGGGCCTGCGCTTATCTGGACGGCGGCGGGCGCGTCGGTCATCGGCGTGCTGACGCCACTCGCGGGCGGGCCGCTCGTGCTCGCAACGTTGATGGTGTTCCTGCCGCAGCTGATCGGCGATGGCCTCCAGACGATCGAGGGCGTCGCCGAGCTGTCATTGATCCAGGGCGTGATCCCGGACCACATCCTTGGCCGGGTGAACGCCACCCTCGAGGTCTTCTCGCACGGGATCGCCTATCCGATCGGCGCGCTCGCCGCTGCCGGCGTGGCCGCGTGGATCGGCGTCCGCGGCGGGATCGCGATCGGGTGGGCCGGGATGGCTCTCTCGATCCTGTTCCTGGTCCGCTCCCCATTGCCGCGCGTCCGGCAGCCGTCCGACGTCGCGGCCATCGAGGACTGACCGATCGGGCGACGCCCGGCCTCCCTAGACGTACGAGGCGTCGGCGTAATCCCAGGCGCGGATCGCATCGTGGTCGAGACGCACGATGACCCCGCCGTCGAGGAGATCGTCCGCGACATCGGCGCGCGGATCGTGGGCCGCCACATAGCGCCGAACGATCGCGCGGCCGATCTGGTCGTAGCCGTCCGAACTCACCCGGGCACGACCGCTGGCCTCGATCGCCCGATAGGGGAACGCATCCTCGGCCACGATCAGGCTCACCCGCGGATCGCGCTCGAGCATCCCGATCCTCCGGTCGCCACCGGGGACCTGGAAGAGGAACGCGCCGTCGCGAAACAGGTGCCAGTCGGGCGGGAGGAGGACCGAGCCGTCCAGCCGATGGATGCCGACGATGGCATTGAGTGGCTGCTCGAGCAGGCCCCCGAGATCCTCGGGTCGAAGGTTCCGACGCATGTCCGCGATGATGGGAGCCTCGACGCCACGCTCATCGACCGCGCGATCGCAACACTGGTGCACCCATCTCGGCCACTGGACGCCCGTGACGATGGCTGGCAAGATACTCCCAGGGAGTATCTCAGATTCATCGCGACCCGTCGTACTCGGTCCACCCCGAATGGAACATCCAACGAGGAACCATGGATCTCCGTCGCCCTGTGGTGGTCATCGCCTTGCTGCTGACCGTCGCCGCGTGCTCCAGCACGGGACCGTCTGCGGCGTCATCGACCCCGGCGCCGTCCGCCTCGCCTGGCGCCACGACCCTCGCCGTCATGCTCATGGACACGCTGACCATGGATCCAGCCAGCATGACCGTCAAAGTGGGTATCCCCGTCACGTTCGTCGTCACCAACGCCGGCAAGACCGAGCACGAATTCGTCCTGGGCGATGAGGCAGAGCAGACGGCTCATGAGCAGGCCATGGCGGGCATGGCCATGACGGATAGCGCGACGGCGATCAGCGTGAAGCCGGGAGAGACGAAGACCTTGACGTACACGTTCCCGAAGGTGGGTGCCTACGTCGCTGGGTGTCATGAAACGGGCCACTACGCAGCAGGCATGAAGGCCATGATCACGGTCACTGGGTGATCCGATGATCGGCCACGGCGGGCCGGCCGGGCACGTCGCCATGCGGATGCCCGCTGACGATGGCGACGCGGCGGATCACTCTGCGAGCCACGACCGGCACGCCGGGCACTCCGTGGCCATGTTCCGTGACAAGTTCTGGCTGAGCTTGGCGCTAACTGTCCCGGTCGTCTTCTTCAGCACTGACCCTCAGCATTGGCTGGGGTATGCCGCTTCGGTCTTCCCCGGATCGGCGCTGATCCCGCCGGTCTTCGGCACGATCGTCTTCTTCTACGGCGGGCTGGTCTTCATCCGCGGCGCGCTGCCGGAGCTGCGCGATCGGCAGCCCGGGATGATGACCCTCATCACGCTCGCGATCGTCGTTGCGTTCGGGACGAGCTGGGCGGGGACGCTGGGTCTGGTCCACGTCGAGATCTGGTGGGAGCTCGCCACCCTCATCGCGATCATGCTGCTCGGTCACTGGATGGAGATGCGCTCGATCGCCCAGGCTCGCGGCGCGCTCGCCGCGCTGGCGGACCTTCTACCCGACACGGCGGAGCGGGTGACGGGCGACGGGACGGAGACGGTCCCGCTCGCATCCCTCGCGGTCGGCGATGTCATCCTGGTCCGACCCGGTGGTCGCGTCCCGGCTGACGGCATCGTGGCGGATGGTGAGGCGGATGTCGACGAGTCGATGATCACCGGCGAATCGGTCACGGTCTCGAAGCAACCCGGCGACAAGGTCGTGGCCGGGACCGTTGCCGCCGGAGGCTCGCTCCGGATTCGGGTCGCAGCGGTCGGCGAAGCCACGGCCCTATCGGGGATCATGCGCATCGTTGCGGAGGCGCAGGCGTCGTCCTCGAAGGCCCAGGCGCTGGCCGATCGAGCGGCGGCGATCCTGTTCTATGTCGCCCTCGGCGCGGGCCTCGTGACACTCGTGTTCTGGCTGCTGCAGGGCGATCCCGACGGGGCGCTCACGCGCACCGTGACGGTCCTCGTCATCGCCTGTCCGCACGCACTTGGCCTCGCGATCCCCCTCGTCATCGCCATCTCCACCTCGCTCGGCGCCCACAACGGACTGCTCGTCAAGGACCGCCTTGCCCTCGAACGAGCCCGCGAGCTCGATGTCGTCATCTTCGACAAGACGGGGACCCTGACGAAAGGCAAACCCGTCCTGGCCGCAGTCGCGGTCGACTCGGGCACCGACGAGAATGATCTCCTGGCGCTCGCGGCCGCGGTCGAGTCGGATTCCGAGCACCCGCTCGCCCAAGCGATCGTGCGCGCGGCGCGCGAGCGAGGCGTCGAGGTCCCGCCGGCTGCAGGATTCGAATCGCTGGCTGGCCGAGGGGCGCGGGCGACGGTCGACCGCCGGATCGTCCAGGTCGGCGGTCCGCGAATGCTGGCTGACCTCGGGATCGAGCCATCCGCGGTCCTCACCACGTCTGCCCAGACTTGGGCCGCCGACGGCCGGACCGTGCTCCACGTGGTGGTCGACGGACGCGTGCTTGGCGCGCTGGCCGTCGAGGATGAGATCCGACCGGAATCGGCCGAAGCGGTCAAGGCGCTCCACGACCTCGGCGTCACGGTGGCGATGATCACCGGCGATAGTCAGGCAGTTGCCGATTCGGTGGCCCGCCGGCTCGGGATCGATGAGGTCGCGGCGCAGGTGCTGCCGGCGGACAAGGCCGCTGCCATCAAGCGGTTCCAGCAGGGCGGCCGGAAGGTGGCCATGGTCGGCGACGGCGTGAACGACGCGCCGGCATTGGCCACGGCCGATGTCGGTATCGCCATCGGTGCTGGCACGGATGTCGCGGTGGAATCCGCGGGGATCGTCCTGGTTCGGAGCGACCCCCGAGACGTGGTCGGAGCCATCACCTTGTCGCGGGCGACTTACGCGAAGATGCGCCAGAATCTGGTCTGGGCGACCGGCTACAACCTCATCGCGATACCGGTGGCGATGGGCGTCCTGATCCCGTGGGGGATCGACCTGTCGATGGCCGTCGGGGCCATCGCGATGAGCACCTCGACGATCATCGTGGCGGCGAATGCCCAGCTGCTTCGGCGTGTGCGGCTGCGGCCAGAGCCGGTCACCGGACCATCGCACTAGGCAGTCCGGGAGCGTTCGCCGGAGATCCTCCGGTCGACGGGAGCTACGGACGGCCGGGCGCTGCGACGATCGGCGCGTACTTGCGTCGATAGGACGCCGGTGTCACGCCCGTCGTCCGCCGGAACAGACGTCGGAAGAAGGTCGGGTCCTCGTAGCCGACCTGCGGACCGACGTCATCGATCACGCCAGCCCCGGATTCAAGGATCTGTCTGGCCGCCTCGATCCTGAGGGCGTGGACGTAGGCGATGGGTCGTTGACCGGTCGCCGCGGTAAAGCGGCGCGCGAATGTCCGCCCCGTCAGCCCCGAGCGCTCCGCCATGGCCGCCACCGGGTTCGACGTGGCATAGCGGTCGGCGATCCAGACGAGGCAATCGCGGATCACCGCGTCACCCGTCCGGTGGGACCGGTGCATCGCCGAGAACGGCAGCTGGCCGTCCTCGTGCCCGGCAAGAAGGAAGACCTTTGCCGTCCGCGCGGCGTGCTCAGGCCCGCACAGCCGTGCGATCAGGTGCAGCGCGAGATCCTGCCAGGCGGTCACACCGCCCGCGGTGATCAGGCCGTCGGCTTCGCTCGCGAGGTCCAGGATGGCGTTCGCCTGGAGGTCGATCTGGGGGTAGGCCGATCGGAACAGCTCGCGATACGCCCAATGACTCGCACAGGAGCGGCCATCCAGCAGCCCGGATTCGGCCAGCAGGATCGATCCCGAGCACACCGACGCGATCAGCGTTCCCCGGCCATGCATCCGTCGCAGCCATGCCATCTCGACGTCGTAGCGGCCACCGAGCGGCGTGTCGATCGGCGTGTAGAAGTCGCACACGATCGCGACGTCGACCTGGTCGATCTCGCTGAGCGCGGCGTGGGGCTCGATGAGCACATTGCCGAAGCAGCGGAATGGCGTGCCGTCGGCCGCAACGATCACGACATCGAGCAGGGCTTCACCTGGCGCGCCGATCGTCATATCGGCGAAGGTGGCGCCCACCGACAGCAGGACGTCGTACAGGCCGTAGAGGATCGAGGCCGACGTCTCCGGCGCGGCAAGGAGCGCGATCCGTGGTCGAGAACGTGTCATCTTTGCCCCGATTCGGTCGAATCCGTCTCTTACCAGCATCGCATACCACGCGCCACAGTGGTCGCCACCGAGGAGGCCCGCCCATGATCGTTGGCGAGGTCATCGGACAAGGTCACGCGAAGGGGCGAGCAACATGATCGAACCGACGGACGGCATCCTGGGACTCCGCACGCAGATCCACGGGCGCGTCCTCACGCCGAACGAAGACGGCTACGACCTGGCCCGGCGCGTGTGGAACGGGATGATCGACAAGCACCCGCTCGTGATCGTCGAGGCCGCCGATGTCGATGACGTGGCGGCGACGATCGCCCTCGCCGGTGCCACCGGCCTGCCGCTCGCCATCCGGGGCGGTGGCCACAACGTCGCGGGAAACGGGACCGTGGAGGCCGGGATCCTGCTTGACCTTGGCCGCCTCGACAGCATCGTGGTCGACCCCGACGCGCGCACGGTCCGGGTGGGGGCCGGAGCGCGGATCGGCGATATCGATCGCGCCACGGAACCGTTCGATCTTGCGGTCCCGGTCGGCGTCGTCTCGGCGACCGGGATCGCCGGCCTCACGCTTGGCGGCGGAGTCGGCTGGCTCACGCGAGCGTACGGCCTGACCATCGACAACCTCCTTTCGGCGGACCTGGTCCTCGCGACCGGCGAGCGTGTCCGCGCGAGCGGATCCGAGAACACGGACCTGTTCTGGGGCTTGCGGGGCGGCGGCGGGACCTTCGGGGTCGTGACGTCCTTCACGTTCCGGGCCCACCCGCTGGACCATGACGTCTTCGCGGGGACCCTCATCTACGAGCTGCCGCGCTGGGGCGAGGCGCTGCGCGCATTCGTCGCGTGGACCGCCGACCTCCCCGACGAGCTGACGACCCTCGTCACGTTCATGGTCCCGCCTGCCGACTGGGAGCTCGGCGATCGCGTGCTGATGTTCCTTGGGTTTGCGTGGGCGGGTCAGGACCGGGCGGACGGGGAAGCGCTCATCGGGCGGCTCCAGGCCGCGTGCTCACCGGATGTCGCCGTCCTCGACCCGACGCGCTGGGTCTCGTTCCAGTCGGCGTTCGATCCGCTCCTCCCGAACGGCGTCCGCGCCTACTGGCGCAACGCGTCATTCGGTGGGTTGGACGGTCAGATGATCGACACGCTGGTCGAACAGTGCGGCGCGCAGACCTGGTACGGGACCGCGGCCGACCTCCACCACATGGGCGGCGCGTTCGGCCGGGTCGCCGACGACGAGACGGCGTTCCCGGGTCGGTCGGCCCAGTTCTGGCTCAACATCTACGGCTTCTGGCCGGGCGCCGCCGATGACGCGGCGAGGGTCCGCTGGGTGAAGGACGCATCGAACGCCATGCGGCCCTCCGCGCTCGCCGGCCAGTACATCAACTTCCTCGGGGCCGACGAGACGAACCCTCGGCAGAAGGCGCTCGAGGCATACGGACCGGCGAAGCTCGAGCGGTTGATGCGCGTCAAGCGGCGGTACGACCCGGACAATGTCTTCCGGATCAATCACAACATCCCGCCCGAACCGGCGTCGTAGGGGGCAGGTCAGGCCGCGTCGCCCGAGCGCGCGGTAGTCCCCTTCCTGGCGGGTCGGGCGATCACCGTGGCGGTCGAGGATAGGAGCTCGTCGGCCAGCTTGGGTGCGACCCGGGCGACCGCGCGGGAAAGCATCAGGGCACCAACCATCGCGCTGAGGTTGCGATCGCGGAGTGCTGTTCGCGCGCAAGACGAGCGACGAGATCGAGGTGCTCTCGAGCCCGAGCAGGAACTGCTCCTACGAGCGCCGATGTCAGCCAGGTCGGACTCGCGGGTCTGCCAGCCCGACGAAGGGCGCGCTGGCCGATACTCCTGCCATGCACTCACGCTCGGAGGTCGGGGCTTCTGTCCCCGAGGACCGATCTCTCCCGACCACTCGCCGCGCCGACGTTGCGGCGCTTCTGGTGATCATGGTGGCTCTTGCGTTGGCGGTGGGTTATGCCCTGGCGCACGAGGGCCCGCTCGGTTGGGATGAGGCGGTCTACGCGGGCCACGCTCGGCAGCTCGCAACGGGACTCGTCGCCCCGGGCTGGCAGATCTATCGCCCGCCGGGCCTGCCGGTCATCGGGACGCTCGCGGCGCCGTTCGGATTCACGGACCTCAGTCTGCGGGTCCTGACCGCCGCCCTTGGATTCGGTGCACTTGGGATCGCGTGGCTCATGACCCGCCGGCTCTGGGGGTCGTCCATGGCCGCAGTCGCGGTCCTGCTCGCGGCCATCGGGTCGCCCATCGTCCTCGTCCAGCTCAGCCTCTTCCATGACGATCTGCCGTCCGTGGGCCTGTTGCTCGGCCTCATGCTGGTGCTCTGGGTCCAATTCGAGGGCGAGCGCGGCCCGAACCGCTGGCTGCTCGCGGCTGCTCCCCTGGCGGCCGCCGCCTTCTATGTGCGCTACGGCACCCTCGTCGCGATCGGCGGCATCGGACTGACCTCCGTCCTGCTGTGGCACCGCCCGATGCGAGGCCACCCGCGTCTGCTCGCCGGGACGGTCGGGTTGGCCGCGCTGTTGTTCGCTCCCCATGTCATCTATGCGATCAGTGCCACCGGGTCGCCACTCGGGATCGTGCGGGCTGCCGTGGTCGTCGCCGATTCGTCGGGGTCGCTGACCGCGCTTCGACACTACGTCGCGTGGCTCGGGGGCTCGATCGCAGGGCGCACCGGCAGTCTGCTCATCGTGATCGGGCTGCTCTGGGCGGGCACCAGCCTGGCCCGCTCGATCTGGACGCGAACGATCTCGCCGCCGGAGCGCGCGTGCCTCTGGCTCGGGATCCCGGCCGTGATCACCGTCGTAGGGCTTGTGCTTGTTTCCCACGCCGAACGCCGCTACGTGCTCTTCCCGTTGTTCCTCGCCCTCATCGTCGGGGGTGGCGGCGTCGCGGCCGGGTGGACGCGGCTGAAGAGCATGGTCGAGGCCCGCGGTCGGCTGCCGATCGGCCGGGTGGCGGTGGGAATCGTGTTCCTGCTCGTCGTCGTCGGCGTTTCGCTCGGTGTCATCCGGTCGGTCCGCACTGGTACCGAGCAGGCTGACGCGTCCGCGTGGGTCGCAGAGGCGGGACGTGCGATCAGAGCGGATTCGGCCGGTCCGTGTCTGGTGGCATCGGCCCTGACCCCGATCATGACCTGGTATTCCCGGTGCGACGCCGTCCAGATGGGGCCGTCGCGGGCGACGGGGCTCCTCCAGAAGCCGTTTGCCGGCCGCATCTACCTTGTGTTCACCGCCATCGACCAGACGCAGGTGTCATCTTCGACGGTCGCGAGCTACCGGGCGCTCGTCACTGGCCCTCCGACCATGTCCTTCCCGGTCGGACCGCCGGCCCGCGCGGAGGTCTATCGGCTGACGCCGTGAAGGCCGGCCTGAGCCACCCAGGTCAGTGGCGGACGACCAGCTGGACATCGACCAGGTCGCCAGCGGCGATTCGTTCGGCCGCTCGGATGGCGTCCTTGATCGGCACGAGGTAGCCGCCGTCCTTGGGGAGCAGCGAGGTGGTCCACTCGCTCGAGCCGATGCGGACCGTGACCGGGATCACGCCCCAGCCGTAGCTCACGAGCTTCGAGATTGCGTGAAGCTCGACGCATCCTTCAGCCGGCACCGAGACGAAGTGGAACGGCGAAGGACCTCGCCAGTACCAGATCTCGCCGCTGAACTCGAGAGCCAGCTCCAGCTCCATATCCGACATGCCCAGGCAGGATAGTCCGCTATCGTGCCGGCATGCACGATCAGGTGACCGTCACGGACGTCACCGCCCGGCCGACTGCGGTCGTGGCTGCCACCACCACCTGGCGCGCGTTCCCGACGCTGTGGCCACGACTCAGTGGCGAGGTGTGGGCGTGTCTGCGCGCTGGCGGGATCGACCGGGGCTGCCCCAACGTGATGCTGTATCGGGACGATGTCCCGAACGTGGAAGTGGGCGTGATCCTGCCCGGACCCTGGCCGCGTAGCGGACGGGTCGTCGCCTCCACGCTGCCCGCAGGGAGAGTGGCGATGACCGTCCATCGCGGGCCATACGCAGACCTGGGGTCGGCCCATCAGGCGGTCGTGGATTGGTGCACCGCACACGGCCTTCGACCTGCCGGCCCGCGCTGGGAGATCTACGGCCCCCACCGCGCCGATCCCGCCGAGCTCACGACCGAGGTCTACTACTTGCTGGCCTGATCCGCCTTGATCTTCCGCCACCCGCCGGCCCGGTTGTTCGCGATGATCTGCGTGAACATCGCCAGGAGCGCGGTCTCGTTGATGGGTTGCCCGTGCCTGACCCCGATGGTCCGCGCCGTCTGATTGTCATGGCCAGCCGTGATGATGCCCGCAGGATCGGGAACGATCGCGCCGTCGTAGACGAAGATGTTGACGTGATCCCTGGCGGCGAGCAGTGCGCAGATGTTGCCGTCCAGGACGAAGTAGGGCTGGACCGTTCGCTTGATCGTCTCTTCCACGTCCGCATCGGCAGCGTGCACGATCTCCCGGACCCGCTCGCAGATCTCCTGCTGCCAGTCGGGAAGGCCATGGACATAGGCGTCGATCCGAGGATCCGTGCGATACGCCATCCGGTCACCTCTGCTTCGGTCCACCCGATCCTACGGGGCAGGACGGTCGCGATGATGGTCTGACGCAGCGCGGTCGACGCCGCGGCCATCGACCTCCTCGCGCCCGGACCGGGTGAGTCCTAGCCGGTGCCGGCGTCTCCATCCAGCGCCCAGCGCCGGATCCGCTTGCCGAGCTCGACTTCGCGCTGGTAGACGGCCTCGTATTCCGCCGAGCCACGGACGAGGTGGCGCCGCTGCTCGTTCAGGGCGCGCATCTCCTCCAGGTCCCGGCGCACAGCATCCGTGTCTCGGTCCAAGGGGTCCGCCATGGGACCACCATAGCGGCCCGAGACGCCGTCGCACCTCTCGGACGTCGCGTGGACGTTGCAACACCCTGCCAAACAGCCGATCTGGTCATCGTGGAACCCTTCGGTCCGGTGGCTCCGGTGGCTCCGGTGTCTCGCGATGCGCTCAGGATCACCCGCGCCGCGCGAAGGTCGTGCTGGCGCCTGGTCGCAGGATCCGGACGTCGATGTCCGGCGCGAGGCGCACGGCGGCGCGCTCGAAGTCGATCGCCGGACGCGACAGCGGCGATGGCCAGAGACGGTGCAGACCGGTCGGATACAGCGTTCCCCAGTGGACCGGGATCACCGCCCTCGCCCCGATCTCGAGCGCGACACGGACGGCGCCCACCGGGCCGAGGTGCCATGGCGCGCGCTGCGGTCCCCAGCTGCCGATCGGCAAGAGCGCGAGATCGACACCGTGGACCCGCTCGCCCATCCCTGCGAACCAGGACGTATCACCGGCGAAATAGACCGACGACGTCCCGTCGACGACGAAGCCGAGCGTCGCGACCATGGGATGACGAGGCCATCGACCGTGCCGCGCTGGGGCGGCAATCACGTCGACCCCAGCGAGCATGAGTCGTTGGCCCGCGGCGAGCGACTGGGTTCGCATCCCCAGTCGGGTCACCTCCCGCTCGAGGCCGACGGGCACGACCACGAGCGGATCCCCGAGCACGCTTCGAAGCGAGGCACGGTCGAAATGATCCGGGTGGGCGTGCGAGATCAGGACGGCGTCGATGGGGCCGAGGCGCTGGACGTCCGGCGTCGGCCCGTGCCGTCGCAGGGGACCGAGATGACTTCGCAGGAACGGGTCGGTCAGGATCCGGAGGCCATCGATCTCCAGCAGCACCGTCGAATGGCCAAGCCACGTCACGCGCAGATCCTGGCCGTCAGGCATCCGACCTCGATGAGGCGACCGGCATCGTTCGTTGGCGCGTGCGTGCTGTCGCCAACGTGACCGCCATCCCCGCCGCAGCCCCGAGCCAGGTGACGTAGATATCGTCCATCGTGTCGGCGTAGCTCAGGTTCATGCCTCGCTGACCCAGCCTGAACGCGGAGTACTCGAGCGTCTCCCAGGCGGTCTCGCCGACGACGGCGACGGCACCCCCGATGAGCGCCGCTTGCCACGGCTCGTCAACGTGCGGTGTCGCGAGCGCGCCGGCGACGCCCGCGACGATCGCCGCGTTCATGGTGTGGACGACGTCGTCGACATGGGCGGAATCGTAGATACCGAAGGCGTTGCCCGCGGCATCCAGCAGGAGTGGCATCGTGACCGCGAGGTCGAGGGCCGTCGGATATTCGTCTCGTCCGCGGCGCGCGAGCCACGCGATCGGGACGATGAAGAGGGCGGCGATGTACCCCGCCGCGCGCGGGCGCATGGCTTTGCCGCGGAACCGTTTCGAATCGGCGTGCAACAGGGCGTCGACCCCGAACCCGATCGTCAGGGCCTTGGCGACGGCGATCACGGCCCACGACGCTGCCCGTCCGGCTGACGCTCTGGGCGCCGCGGCGCTCACCACCGGCGCGTGGGCGAGGCGCCTGGGCGCGTGGATGTGTCCGACGGCGGCCACGCGGTCCGCGATGAGCTCGCCACTGGTGGCCGGGACGGACGGAGGCGCCGGAAGAGCCGATAGCCCTCGTAGGCCATGAACAGTGGAACGAGCCGCCTCGGCAGGAACCGCAACAGGATCCATCGCAACACTCCGTTCAGCATAGCGTTCGACGGCCCGTGAGCTCTCCGCTGGCGGCACGATTCGAGAATCCGCGACCCGAGCGCGTCCGCGTGAACCCGGGTCGGTCATCGGAAGCGAAGCGCAGGCCGGCGTCGCGGATCTCCTCGGTGTCCGTCGTGGCGGGTTGCATGGATGGAGCGTTGCAGGACCTGCCTCACGGAGGCTCCCCGCCGAGAACGCAGCGCGCGACAGATCCATCGCAGATCGATGCCGGTCAGGCGAGGATCGCCTCAGGATCGTGCCGCGGCGCGTGGCTCCAGAACGACCACGGCCGTCTCGCCTGGTCGGCGGACCGAGTACCCCTCGACATCGTCCCCCCGGGTCAGCCACAGCGCCCAAAGGCGGGCGCGCTCCTCGCCCGAGGCGGCGTGCGCGCGGACGGCACGCTGGTGCCCCTTGAGTCGGACCGTCGTGTCCGGCCGAGCCTGAAGGTTGAGCCACCATGCCGGTTCGGCCGCGCCCCAGCCATTCATCGCGAGCGTCACCAGGTTGGGACCGTCCTCGTAGTAGGCGAGGATCGCTTCGCGCTCCTTGCCGGTCTTTCGCCCAGTCGAGGTCAGTAGCATCGTCCCCCACTTGGCGTCCTTGGGTGGCCACAGACCGCGCCGTCCCCCGGTCAACCGGTACAGTGCGCGATGGGCGGCCCACGCCACGCGAATCACGATGCGCGGTGGCAGGAACGGCTTCCGTGCCTGGGTGGTGGGATCCTGGGCATTCACGGGTCGATGCTCCTCGTCGTGCTACATTGGTCGATACTTACACCGTAAGGCTGTAGCGACGGACCGTAATCCATACACCGTAAGGATGTCAAGAGGGTTCGGCGTGACGATCGCGAAACGTGGTGCGCCCAGCGAGGATCGCCGCGAACCTCTGACTCGCGCCCGCGTCGTCGACGCCGCGATCGAGCTGGCTGATCGGGAGGGCTTCGAGGCCGTCAGCATGCGCAAGCTCGGGCTCGTGCTCGGCGTCGAGGCGATGTCGCTCTACACGCACGTTCAAGGCAAGGACGACCTCCTGGACGCGATGGCCGACGCGATCGTCGCGACGATCCCAAGTGGGACCATCGAGGGTGACTGGCAGGCACGACTGCGCCACACGATCCTCGGCGCACGAAGCACGCTCCTGCGCCATCGCTGGGCGGCCCGCGTGATCGAGGCCCGGACAAGTCCGGGACCGGCGACGATCCGATACATGGACACGGTGGCCGGGATCATGCTCGCAGGCGGGTTCAGCGTCGATCTGGCGCATCACGCGTTGCACGTGCTCGGAAGTCGGGTGCTCGGCTTCAGCCAGGACCTCTACGACGACAAGACGGATGTGGACCCGGCGGCCGTCGCGGCGATGGCCCGCGAGCTGTCCAGGATGTTCCCGTCGGTCGGTGCGATCGCGCTGGCGGCCAGTCACGAAGGCGGTCTTGGTGGCTGCGACGACGACGTCGAGTTCGCGTTCGGCCTCGATCTGATCCTCGACGGCCTCGAGCGCCACCGTGCACGCCACGAGGGGAGTGGAGCTGTCGGTGGTGGTGACGCCGGCAACGGAGACGTCACGACACTCGGCCGATGAAGGCCAGGCCGTTCGAGCGCGTAGCCGAGATCGATGTCATCTCCGCGCGTGCGAAGCGTTCATCGCGGCGGTCAAGGAGATGGACGAGTCAGTTCGCGTGGAGGCCGGCGTTCTGGCGATCTATGCCGTAGCCCTTCGATCGCGATCGGTCTTCGCGACCCGCCTCCGTCCGGATCTCAGCGCGAAGTGGCGGACGAGCGTCGCCCCATCGCCCCGGCCAATGCCTCGCCGAGGCCGATGGCTGCAAGCCCCAGCGCGAGATGGACGATCGGCACCCAGGCGTTCTTGTCGGCCTCGAGGACGCCCTGCTGAGCGATGCCCACGATCGGCAGGATGAAGCCGATCGCCACGGCCGAGACCACGAGTCCAGGCGTGACACCGGCCCGATACGCTAGGTACGCCAGCCACCAGAGGGCGATCACCAGCACGATCCCGACCAGGATGTGGATCGGGATCAGGGGGTCGAACCCGCCGGCCCAGATGAGCAGACCGAGCACGATCATGACTGCGCCGGTGACCCTGACGATGGTCTGCGGGATGTTCATGGAGTGGCTCCTTGCAGGTCCGCCGCGGCGGTCGGGTCGATGTGTGTCCCCACATGGTCGCACTGCGGGCGCCGAGACACGTCGCCAGTCCATCGGCGAAGGGCCGCATCGGCGCGTCGTTCTGGCACGCAACATCTGCGGGCCGTCCCACGTCCCACCTCGCCAGGCGGGACCACCCGTCGCGTGACAGATTCGCGTGCACGCGCGAAGATGTCGCGGCTGCCGGGGACGAGGCCCGGCGCCGACCGACCACGCATGAGCCTCTGATGACGGATCAGCCCGACTCCGCAGCCGACCGGGCTGCCGGGTTCTCCACACCTGACATCGAGACACCAGACGGCGACCCGGAGCTCGCCGCGCTCGTTCGGCGCGACGCACGGTCGGTCGATGGCGACCCTGAGCTCGCCGCGCTCGTTCGGCGAGACGAACCGTCGGTCGATGGCGACCCTGAGCTCGCCGCCCTCGTGAAACGCGGTCGGCGGCCCGAGGCCGGGGCGGATCCCACCGTGCCCGCCGCTGATCTTCCCCCGGCGCCCGTCTCCGATCTCACCTCAGCCGTGGCGGACTCGAGCTCACCCGATCCCGACGAGCCGGCCCCGGTGGCGGCGAATGGCGACGCGGCAGGATCACCAACGGCTGGGGCCGCCCCGGCTGATGCAACCACCGTCGAAGCGCCCGCGCCGGGCGAGCCGACCGACACCGCCCCGTCGGACACCGCCCCGACCTCCGAGCCCGGCATCGATGCCGTGCCGGTCCTGCCCCTAGCGGCCGCCGTGACCGACGGCGAGCCCTCGGGGCGACCTCGGCGTCGACGGTCGCTGGCCCTCCGCTTCGGCATCTCGTTCGTCCTGGGCTTCCTGCTCGCCGGCGGCATCGGCGTCGGCGTCCTGTACGCATGGGGTCAGCAGTACGACGGCCGGGTCCTGCCCGGCGTCCGCGTCGGCAGTACGGAACTCAGTGGGCTTACTCGCGCGCAGGCGGAGGCGGGGATCGCGAACGCGTATGGGTCGCTCACGGCCGGGCAGATCACGCTCACCGGCCCGGATGGCCAGACGACGACCATCAGCTACGCCGACGTGGGCCGTGGCCCCGACACCTCGGCGCTCCTCGATGCGGCATTCGCTGTAGGCCGCCAGGGAACGGCCCTCACAAACCTTGTCGGCGCACCGCAGGCCGCGATCCACGGGGTGACCCTCGAGTCCGGCGTTGCCTACGACCGCGACAAGCTGGCGGCCGCCGTCAAGGCCCTCGCTACGACGATCGACCAGACCCCGGTCGATGCCTCCGTGTCGGCCGGCCCAGGCGGGACCTTCAACGTCTCGATCGCGAAGGCCGGTCGCGCAGTGGACAAGGCGGCCCTGCTGACCGCGCTCGACAAGCAGCTCGCGGCGCTCGGGGCGCCGGCGTCGATCACGATGGCCGTACCGGTCGCCCCGTTGGCGCCCGTCGTGGCCACCGCCTCAGCCGAAGCGGCGAAGGCGGGCGCGGATCGAATGGCCGCCGACATCGTCGTCGCCCGGGGAACCGACAGCTGGACGATCGCCGGCACGAGCCTCGCGCCGCTGATCTCGTTCTCGACCGCGACGGACGGAAGGATCACCCCGGTCGTTGACGAGTCAGGCCTCGACCCGATCCTCCAGACGCTCGCCCATAACGTCAACCAGACCGTGCAGGACGCGGGCCTCAAGCTGGTCAGCGGGCACGTCGTCGCCACCGGCACCAGCCGCGAGGGCCGAACGCTCGACGCAGCCGGCATGAAGGCCGCGATCATCGGCGAGATCTCGGCCCGCCAGGTGGGCGCACTCGCATCGCCGGTCGCGGCCGTCGTCAAGGCCGTCGCGCCGCAGCTGACGTCCGCGGACGCCGAAGCGTTCGCCCCGAAGATGAAGGACATCAGCTCGTACAGCGTCTTCTACTGGGTCCTCATCAACAACCATTGGGGCGGGAATATTGAGGCGCCGGCCACGAAGATCAATGGCACGGTCGTGCCGGCCGGCTCCACGTTCGACTTCTGGAAGGTCGTCGGCGATCTGCGCAAGCTGCCGGGCACCGGCCCCGGCAATGCGATCGAGGGCGGGAAGATCACCGTCACCGGCGCGTTCGGTGGCGGGATCTGCACCACCTCGACGACGCTGTTCAATGCGGCGTTCCGGGCAGGCATGGTGCCGCTCGCGCGACAGAACCACAACGAATTCATCGACCGGTATCCGGCGGGCCTCGATGCCACGGTGTGGATCGTCGACAAGGCGAAGCAGACGATGAGCTTCAAGAACGACACCAAGTACCCGATCCTGATCTCTCGGACCATCACCCACGCCGGCGGCAAGCGCTGGCTCACGTTCAAGATCTGGAGCGTGCCGAACGGCCGAACGGCCAAGGTCAGCAACCTGGTCATCCAGCCGGGCGCCCGGGCGATCGACACGGTCGTGCATGATCCGACCAAGCCCGTGGGGTACTCGTTCCGCAACAACACCGCCGTGAACGGCGCCAAGGTGTGGGTCACCGTGACGATCTACGACCACGGCAAGGTCCACTGGAGCAAGCGGTACTACTCGAACTACCCGGCGGTCACCGGCGTCCTGGTGGTAGGAACCAAGTCCTGACGCTGGCCTGGTCTCGCGCGGGGTAGGAGTGGAGCCGACACTCGGATTTGAACCGAGGACCTGCTGTTTACGAAGTAGTTCGGCCTGAGCGTTGTGGCACAAGCGTGGAATGGCGAGCGTAGGCCGTGTAGTCAGCAGGCCTTCGTTTTGAGCGTATCGACGTCCTGCCGATGCAGCCTCCGGGGTGTGGCGACGGGCGGACGCGGACAGGTCGGTGCCCCGATCCGCATCGGACCGGGGCACCAAGTTCGCGAGCCTGGACTACGGACCCAGCGGCGGCAACAACTGGAACTGCTTCAACCCTGAGATGGAGCCGAAATCGGCTACCACTACATGGCCGTTGCCGTCGGGGAGGACGCCCCACGGGAATACGAGGTCGCTGTCCCCGGTCCCGATCGGACCCCACCCTGCCAGGTAGGTCCCGTCGGGCCCGAAGACCTGGACGCCCGGGTGATCGCCTCGGAGCGGACCCTGGGTGACGTACAGCCGACCTACAGCGTCGACTGACATCCCGGTCGGCTGTTCGTGGAACTCGCCGGGCCCCGAGCCGGGAGCTCCATACGTCATCGTGAGCTTCCCTGTTGGATCCATCCTGGTGACCTCGGTGGGACCGATCTGGCTCACATAGAAGTCGCCATTCGAGTCGATCACTAGCGTGTTGGCGCTTGCTCCAGACGTCGAGAACGCCGGGATCGAACCCAGAACCTTGCCGTTCTGGTCATAGGTCTCGATGACACCGCGCACATCGTCGAGGACATGGACATTGCCGCCCGGCCCGATCGCGATCCCGACTGGGTCACTGAATTGGCCAGGGCCGGACCCGAAGCTGCCCCAGGCCCGCACGAACTTGCGTTTCGCGTCGAAGTGCTGGACTCGCCGGTTGCCGACATCCAGGACGAAGAACGAACCGTCCGGCTCGAACGCGATCGCACCGTACGGGTCGCCGTTGGCACGTGTGAGCTTCAGCTGACCGTCGCCGGTGCCTGAGGCTCCCCAGAACTCGACGAACTTGCCGTCCTGGTTGAAGATCGCGAACCGATCACTGCGCGCGTCTGCTGCCCAGATCCTGCCGGCTGGATCGAACGTGAGCGCTGTGGGGACGATCGTCGCGCCAGGATCGGTCGCTTTCCAGACGAAGGTCGCCGGGGACGGCGCGGGAGTCCCGGTCGCTGATGGGCTCCCGGATGGGCTCGCCGCGACTGTGGCCGTTGGGACGGCAGTCGGCGAAATCGACTGAAGCGGCAACGGGGCAACGGCTGTGCCGTCGCCGCCGATGTCGTACACGCCGCCGGCCGCCGTTCCGACGAACACGGATCCGTGCGCGACGGCGATGCAGCACTCACTCCCACCATCCACGTCGAAGTGCCAGAGCTCGCGCCCGGTGGAGGCCTCGAGCGCATAGACCCGGCGTTCCGAGTCCGCTGACACATACACGACACCCGCCGCGATGGCCGGTGCGCGAGCGGTGCCCTGGACCTGGAAGCGCCAACGCTCCGTCCCGTTCGCGGTGTCGCGAGCGGTCACCGTTCCGGAGGTGTCGGTCGTGTAGGCGACCCCGCCGGCCACGGTCGGCGAGTAGTTCATCCCGTCGACCTGCCAGAGCAGGGCTCCGGTCCTGGCGTCCACCGCCCGCAGATGACCACCGGGAGTCGAATCCGCCGACGCGCCGATGTAGACGACGCCATCGGCCACCACGGCGGTGCCCGTCTGATCCGTGCCCGTATCCAGGCGCCAGGCGAGCTTGCCGGTCAGCGCATCCACGGCG
>JBBQLI010000012.1:0-40153 GCA_038327765.1 Candidatus Limnocylindrales bacterium
GCAGCCATCGAAGAACCGCTGGTGGAGCTTCTCCATCTCCCGGCTCGAACGCCACGTCCCCATCGCCCGCCGAAAGCCGTCCGATTCAGCCGCCGAGAAGCCGCCGACCTCGATGGCGATGCGCATGACCTGCTCCTGGTAGAGGATCACCCCCATCGAGTCCTTGAGGACCGGCTCGAGGCTCGGATGGAGGTAGGTCACCGGTTCCAGCCCCTGCTTGCGGCGGAGGTACGGGTGGACGGCGTTGCCCTGGATCGGGCCCGGCCGGATGATCGCCACCTCCACCACCAGGTCGTCGAGGTTCTGCGGACGGGACTTGGGGAGCGTCTGCATCTGGGCCCGGCTCTCCACCTGAAAGACGCCGACCGTGTCCGCGGCCTGGAGCATCGCGAAGACCTCGGGCACGTCCTCGGGCAGCCGGTCCAGGTCGAGACAGACCGCGCAGTCGTGCTCGATGAGCTGGAGCGTCTCGTCCATCGCGGCGAGCATCCCCAGCCCCAGCAGGTCCAGCTTGATCAGCTTGAGCGCCTCGACGTCGCGCTTGTCGAACTGGACCACGACCCGATCCACCATGGTCGCCCGCTCCAGCGGCGCGATATCGATCAGCGGCGCGGCCGTCACGAGCATCCCTCCGCTGTGGATGGAGAGGTGGCGCGGGAAGCCGTCGATCCGGGCGCAGAACTCCAGCCAGCGCTCCCAGTCGCTGAGATGGACCGTCGAGCCGCCACGGGCCTGCGGGGGTAGCTCAGGTTCGACGCGCGCGACCGAGGAGTGGTCGCCGCCACGGCCGAGCGAGGTGCCACCGCCACGGCCCAGCGTCCCGGCATGGGGCGCGGGCGGATCCCAGTGGTTCGGGCGACCCAGCTTGTCGGTCCGGCGTGGCGGGGGGAGCGTCTGGCCGCTCTCGGGATCGACCGGCACGTAGCCCGTGCCGCGACCAGCTTGCAGCCACGCCACGCTGGCCGGGGTGTCGCCGGGCCCACCTTCGTCGTCTGAACGGCCGCCGCCACGCACCCCGGTCCGTGGCGCGAGCCGGTCGTCGAGCAGCGCCGCAGCGGGCGCGGGGCTGTCACTGCCTTCCACATCCCTCACGCCGCCACCAGCGGCACGATCCGGACGAATGCGCGTGGCCGCATCCCCGGATCGCATCGTGGGCAGTGAGTCCTGCACGTTCATCGCTGACGTGCCGCTCCCAGCGGCGGCACCAACGCCTCTCCCACTCGTCCCGCGCCGGCCACCCCGCCCGTCGTTCAGCTGTCCCATCCGGTCGGTCAGGCCACGCTCCTCGGCACGGGTCGGCAGATCCGGCGCTCCGGGCTCCCCCGCGCGTCGGAAGAACTCGGCGAACCCGCCGTCCGCCTCCAGGTCGCGCCGGACCATCACGCTGTCGTACGTCTCGAGCGCCTTCGCCACGCGATCCA
Organism: Candidatus Limnocylindrales bacterium; assembly: GCA_038327765.1. Lineage (GTDB taxonomy): Bacteria > Chloroflexota > Limnocylindria > Limnocylindrales > CSP1-4 > SPCO01. Next base: position 1,422 of record JBBQLI010000012.1, read on the forward strand.
CGAGCGGCCGCGGGAACCCCAGCGCGACGCCCACCTCGCGCACGGCTGAGCGCGCCCGGTACGTGACCAGGTTGCAGACCATCCCCGTGTGCTCGGGCCCGTAGCGGCCGTAGATGTACTGGATGACCTCCTCGCGCCGCTCGCTCGAAAAATCGATGTCGACATCCGGATAGGTGGTCCGGCCTTCATTGATGAACCGCTCGAACAGGAGGTTGTGGCGGATGGGTTCGACACGGCTGATCCCCAGCACATACGCCACGATCGAACCGGCGGCGCTCCCCCGGCCCTGCGCCGGGATACCGTGCTTTTTCGCGAACTGCATCAGATCCCAGCAGATCAGGAAGAACTCGGCGAGCCCGGTCCGTTCGATGACGTCGAGCTCATGCGCGAGCTGGCGGACCACGGCCGGGGTGAGCGGGTGATAGCGCCACCGTGCGCCGGTCTGGCACAACTCCACGAGATAGCTGAATGCGGTCTCCCCGTCGGGTACCGCGAAGCCCGGGAAGCGGTACTGCTCGAACCCGAGATCCACCGAACACGACGCCGCAAGCTCGACCGTCGTGGCGATGCCCGCGGACCAGGCTTCGGCCGCCCGACCGGTCAGCGTCGCCCCGAGGGCCGCCAACTCCTCGCCTGACTTCAGCGCCGACTCGCCGTCGCGGCGGCGCAGGTCGCCGAGCGTGTCGAGGGTCCGGCCGTGGCGGATCGCCGTCAGGACATCGTGGAGTTCGCGGTCCTCGGGCAGGGCGTAATGGACGTCGTTGGTGACGACCATCGGCAGCCCCAGCGCATCGGCGACGGCCACGGACTCCGTCACCAGCCAGTCGTCGTCGGCCAGCAGGTGATGCGAAAGCTCCACGAAACAGCCGCTGGTCGCCGGGGCGTCGCCACGCCCGCCGCGGCCCGCGCCACCACCGAATAGCCGCGCGTAGCGTTCGGCGACAGCACGCGCGCCAGCCTGGTCGCCCACCCGCAGACGCCGGATGAGCTCCCCATCGCGACAGCCGGTCAGAGCGACCAGACCGTCGGTGTGCTGGGCCAGGAGCGCGTGGGTGAACCGCGGGACTCCTTTCGAGCCAGCCATGTTCGCGTGCGAGATGAGGCGGCACAGGCTGCGCCAGCCCAGCGGCGAGCGGGCGAGCAGCACCAGGTGCGGACCGCGGCCGCGATCGCCGATCCCGCGCAGGTCCTCCTTGACCGTGTCCCGATAGCCGGGCAGCCGCGCTCGCTCGGGGCGTGGCCGGTCAGGCAGGCCCTCGCGGACCGCAGACTCCGGCATGTCCCCCGGCACGCCCCCTCCCCCTGCCCGGCTCGCCCGCCGGCGCCCGCGTCCCGCGGCGATCACCAGTCCATCCGGGTCCGGGACGGCCGTGTCGTGCAGTCCGATCTCCAGGCCGATGACCGGATGGATCCCCGCGGCCTGCGCGGCAGCCACGAATCGGACGGCGCCGTACAGACCGGCATGGTCCGTGACCGCCAGTCCGGTCAGCCCAAGAGCGACGGCCCGTTCGGCCAGGTCATCGGGCGGCGAGGCACCGTCAAGGAACGAGAAATTCGTGTGGCAATGCAGTTCGGCGTACGGGATCGAAGCCATGGGATCCGCTCCGGACGAGGGCCGGCTGGCAGGGGCTGGCCAGTATAGAACAAACGTTCTAGGCGATGGGCCCTGGCGTGCGTGGGACCAACGGGCGGCTGGACAGATCGCCCGAAAAGGCGTTACCTGAACCGATGCGGCCCCACCCCATTCGTCAGCGCGCCCTCCCGGCTGCGCTGGCCGTACTCCTTGCCTTCGTCCTGCTGCCTGCCGCTGGGCTCGTCACGAACGGCCCCGTCGCGCGCGCCGCGACGGAGATCCGGCCGCGTATCACGGGTATCCAGCCCCTCGACCACGAGGTCTATGGCTACCTGCCGTACTGGCGGCTGGACGCCGGCACGGTCGATCGCATCCAGTACGACCTCGTGTCGACCATCGCGTTCTTCGGCATCGGCATCAAGTCCAGCGGCGCTCTCGACACGAACTGGGTGGGCTACAAGGAATACGTCGGCGACGACGCGGCAGCGGTCACGAACGCTGCCCACGATCACGGCGTCCGGGTGGTCCCCACGTTCCAGTTGTTCGACTCGGCCGCCGGCTATCCGAAGATGACCAAGTTCCTCACCTCGACCGCGGCCCAGGACACGTTCATCACCCAGGCGCTCGACCTGATGGCAGCGCGCAAGGCCGATGGTGCCGGACTCGACTTCGAACCCGTCGGCGGACTCAACCCACTGGGCATCTACTACGTGCCATTCGTGGCGAAGTTCGCGGCGGCGATGCACAAGCGCTTCCCGGGCTCGCAGCTCGTGAACGCCACCTCGGTCGGCTCGAGCGAACGGATCATCCGGGGTCTCGTACCATCGGTGGACCGACAGATGGTCATGACCTACAACTACCGCTGGAGCGGCTCGACCATCGCGGGTGCCATCGCCCCGCTCGACCATGCCGCCCGCAACGTCAAGATCCACATGGATCGGATCTTGCAATGGGCGCCAGCGAAGTCGCTCCTCCTCGGGGTGCCGTACTACGGCTATGACTGGCCAGTGACCACTACCGTCCCGAACGCCAGTGTTCGATCGGACAAGACCACATTCGGCAGTGTCAAGAGCGTCACGTATGCCAGCGCGCGCGATTTCCTCGCCGCGCACCCGACGGTGAAACGCCAGTACGACGCGTTGGAAGGCAGCGCCTTCTATACCTATCGCGACGACGCTCATGCGACCTACCGGCAGGTCTATTTCGACGATGAGCAGAGCCTTGGCGCCAAGTACGACTACGCCATCGTCAGCGGGTACGCCGGTGTCGGGATCTGGACGCTCGACAACGATCAGGGCTATCCCGATCTGTGGAACGTGCTACGAGCCAAGTTCTACGCCCCGATCCACGGCGTTGCGGTCGACGGACGGGTCTGGGGTGTCCGGCGGGTCACGGGTTCGGTCTACGCCACGGTCCGGCTCTATGCCACGGTGACCGGGACGGTGCCAGAGCGGGGCGCCTTCCGATGGACCCTGCGAGATGGCACAGGCAAGCTCGTGACCTGGGGCACGATGCCTTCGCGGATCCTCTATCCGCAGCACAAGGTCCTCGTGACGGTGAGGGTCCGGCTGGGCACCGCGGCGGCCCTCCGAGCGGGCACCTACACGCTGCGCGTGCGTCTCATCTCGTCGCGCACGACGTGGCGATCTCCGACGTTCAGCTTCCGCCAGCGGTACTGATCCGGACCCGGACGAACAGCGAAACCAGCGTCGGCGTTTCGACGAAACAACGAGCATCGGTCCGGCGTCTCAGGGCCATGCACGCGCCACTTCGACCGATCGCCTTCGCTGCCGCGAAGAGTCTCGCGATGGTGGCGGTCGCGATGCTGCTGATCCTGGTACTGCTTCCGGCGGCGCTGTCCGCCCAGGCGGCGACCACCTGATCCGTTTCACAACGTCTCGTCGCCTGGGGGCCTCGAGACGATCGTGCCGGTGGCCGACCGGGGTGGTCGGACGCTGAGCTGTCGGGAGAGTCGGTGAGCGACTCCTTCGACCCACAGGACCCCGTCGCTTGGGGGCGACGGGGTCCTGTCATATCTGCAGCAGGGCGCACCAGCACGATCCGCGAGGCGCGTTAGGCTGTCGACGTGCGAGCCATGGATCTTCGGACGGTCGGCCTTCTCTTCATGGCGCTGACGGCGCTCGCGTGCGGCCCCGCTGCGTCGACGGCGCCGCCGGTCTCCCCGGCACCCAGCGCAGTCAGCAGCGTGGCACCGGGGGCCACAGCGTCGACGTCGGCCTCGGCAACACCCGCTTCTGCTGCGGGCCAGACCGATACGGACTGGGGTCGCATCTGGGACACGCTCCCGGCCGGTTTCCCCACGTACCCAGGGGCCGCCCGATCGGACGAGGCGCAGACCGCACCGTCGAGCGGGGTGGATGTCATCAACGGCAAGGAGGCGGCGGCCGTGGTCACCTGGTACCGGAACGCGCTGCAGGCGGCGTCGTACAGTACGGACGCGCCGGCCGGACCACTCGAGGACGGCGGCTACACGCTCGATGCGACCGGGACCGCGGGCTGTCGTCTCGAGCTGAAGATCGCGCCGCTCGGCGGGCTCACGTCCGTGACGATCCTGTACGGGGCGACCTGTCGACACTAGGCCAGGAGACCGAGGCACATGCATCCACGACGAAGCGACATCATCGGCGCGGTGATCCTGTCGGTGGTGCTGTTCGTGCTGGTCGCGGCGCTGTTCGTCGGGAGTCTGCCGGCGACCTGACCATCGCCGCAACGATGTGGTGATGGCCGTCGTCCATACTGGCGATGACCGGTCGGGGGCCGCCGGTGCGAGCAACCCTGGGGATGGTCGACCGTGCAGACTGCACAACCGCGTGATCTCGGCGTCCTGTTGTTCGTCGTGGGCCTGCTGTTGGTGCTCTTCGTCGTGAGCCTGTTGTTCGGGTCACCCGTGCACTGATCCGCCGCGATCAGTCGTAGAGGCGCTCGAGGTGCCACGACCCATCGATGCGATCGAGGTAGACGAGGGCGAGCCAGCGCTGCCCCACCACCTTGACGTAGTCGCGCGAGATCGGGCCACGCCACCAAGCCTCCTCCACGCGCCAGCGATTGCAGACCTCCACGGGTTCGCGCCGGCCGTTCCAGACGATCGCGACCGGCCGACCCTCGGGGTCGATCTCCACGTCGATGGCCGGATGCTCGCGCAGCAGCCGGGTCATCGGGCCGGACCATCGAGGTCGACCGACTGCCAGCGCCAGCGCGTCTCGGGGAGTGGCGCGTCGGGGTCGAGCAGGGCGACCCGTCGGATCCGGTCCTCGCCATAGGTGAGCGCGAGTCGGGCCAGTTGCCACGCGAGTCGCGAATCGCGTGCGGCCTGTGGCACGAACAACGGAAGCTGCTGACCGGCCGCGGGACCGGCACCAGCCAGTTCCAGGTCCAGACCGGCGACGGCGGCGACGGGTGGCGTGCGTTCGAGCCGGGCGAAGAGCAGGCGTTCGATCGCCTCGGCGTCCGCGGTGGGTTCGGGGAAGCGCTGCTCCACGACGAGCTCCGGGGCGGTACCGGCCGGTGCGAACGCAAGATCGAGTTCCAGCCGCAGATGGGCACGGGTCGCGGCGAGGCCGCGCGCGACGAGCTGTCCGGTGAGGACGCCGGCCAGTCGATGCAGGACGAAGCGGGCCGAGGCCAGGTCGTCCGAAGGCGGATCGATGGGCAGGTGGAACGCGAGGCGTTCCGGGGTCCGGCGCGGCCGGAACGTGTCGAGTCCCTCGCCGCGGGCCCGGGCATGGAGTCGCGCACCCTCATCCCCGAAGCGGGCCACGAGCGCAGACCGGTCGAGCTCGGCAACGGCGCCGATCCGTCGCAGCCCGAACCGGGCGAGCCGAGCCCGGACGTCGTGGTCCTGGGTGAGCAGGCCCGATGGATACGGAGCGAGGAAGGCGGCCTCCCCGCCCGGGGCGACGATGAGCGGGGCGCCGGGACGGGCGTGGACCGCGGCGATGGTCGCGGCGAAGCGGGTCCCGGCGAGACCGGCACGGACCGGGGAGCCGGCACGGACCGGGGAGCCGGCACGGACCGGGGAGCCGGCGCCGGCCGGGGAGCCGGCCCCGGCCGGGGAGCCGACGCGGTCCCGTGGCAGGATCGCCGCCAGCGCGCCGGTCAACCGCTCGATGAGGACCGGTTCGGGACCCCACAACGGTCCGAGGCCGTCGGCGAGGACCTCGAACAGCCCGAACGCGCCATCGCTCGAGTCGGTACTGCCGGCCAGTCCTGGACTGAACCTGGCCAGTGTCTCGAAGACGGTCTCCGCGGCCGTCCGGTCCGCCTCAGGATCCGGATCGACGAAGTGCGCCTCCGGTGCCAGCCGATGGGCGCTCGCCAGCGGGATCCCGCGTCGGACGCCGAGCGCCCGGGCGTCCGGGTTCGCGTCGATGACCGCTCCCGGGTCCCACGGCCGGCCACCCAGGACGAGCGGTCCGGTCGGGAACGGCTCGGAGGTTCGGGCCAGGGCCAGTGCGAGCGGGAGGTGCGGGCGGTAGAGGTGGAGCAGTCGCATCGCGGTGGGTCCGTTCGAAGTCGGTGGCGGGGGCCTGGTCGACGGTGGGGATCGCCTCGCTGAGGAGGTCGTCCCGGCGGAGGCAGGCGTCGCGTTCGCCGCCATCCGCGTACAGGATCCGGAGCGTCGCCCGACGACCCGGCGGTCCGTATCGGTTGCGCGCGACGAGGGCCTCCGTGCGCTGACCGACGACATCGCGGCCGAGACGGATCCACGAACGCCTCGCCAATTCCAGGCGCAGACCGCTCGCCTGCGCGACGGCACCGGCCATCGCCCCGCTCAGACCGGCCGGCTCGAGGACGACGAAGAGCGACTCCGCACGACGGGCGAGCGCGGCGAGACGGCCCAGCCGGTCCGCGACGACGCCCGGCCGATCCGTGGCGGCGAGACGGCCGCCGGGGAGATCCAGCACCAGCAGGTCCACCGACCGGCCGGCCAGCAGCGAGCCGGCGATCGCGAGGCCCTCGTCGAGGGCGGCCGGGGTGATGATCACGAGCCACTCAAGACGGACGCCGCGTGCCACGGCCTCGACCGGGTCGAAGGTACGGGCGAGATCCAGCCACGCGACGACGCCGCCCGCGATCTGGGCCTCGGCGACCATGCGCAGGGCGAGCGTGGTCCGGCCACTGGAGCCATCGCCGCGGATCGCGACGCTCGCGGAGCGGGGCAGGCCACCGGGACCCAGGATGGCATCCAGGCTGGCGAACCCGGTATGGATGATCCGTTCGTCGGGGGTGATGCGCTCACGGACGACGACGTCCGTCTCCCCGGCCGGTGTCAGTTCCTCGGGCCGTGGCGCCGGCGAGGCGGCCAGTGCCAGCGATCCGACCACCTGCGGAGCTGCCGAACCCCATCGAGCCTGGAGGCTCGACAGGGCCGCCGTCACGTCCGGGGAAAGGGTCGTCATGTGTCGTCAGGATAGAACAGATGTTCTATTCGAATCAAGAGGCGGCGGTGACTCAGGGTCGACAAAAGAGCACCTCAGCGGCCCGTCCGGACCGGGGGTGATCTTCCCCGCCACGTTTCGTCGCCCTGGAGTCACCGAACCCTGGTGGAGGACCTCGCCGCGAGCGGATCGCGCCTGTTCGAGGGCGTTTTGTCGACTCCCTGTCGCCACGCCGATCGTGACGAACCCGGCCCAACCCCGGGAAGTCCCACGAACCACGAACCCCGAGCCGTCACGAGCCGGTCATGCGCAGGGCCTAGCATCCCTCCCCTACGATGCTGCCGATGTCCGCCACACCCACCACGCCACGACCCGAGCGACCGATCCTCGTCGTCGATGACGATGCGAAGATCGTCCGCCTGGTCCGTACGTACCTGGAGCGCGAGGGATACAGCGTCGTCACCGCCGCGGACGGGCCGGCCGCGCTCGATGCCATCGAGACGCATCGGCCATCGCTGGTCGTGCTGGATCTGATGCTCCCCGAACTGGACGGGCGGGCCGTCATCCGGGCCGTCCGCCGTGACGAGGAGGCGGCCGCCACGCCGATCCTCGTCCTCTCGGCGCGCGGCACGACCCTGGATCGCATCGCCGGGCTCGAGGATGGCGCCGACGACTATCTCCCCAAGCCATTCTCTCCGGCGGAGCTGGTCCTGCGCGTCACGTCGATCCTGCGCCGCGTGACGACCCCGGCCACCTCGACCAAAACGACCGGCACCAGCGCCATGGCCCACGGGCCCTCCGGCACGATCCCGGCCAGCCCGGGCCACCCGCGGCTCGTCCATGCCGACCTGACCCTCGACCACGACCGCTTCGAGGTCCTGCGCGACGATCGGCCGATCCCGCTCACGAACGTCGAGTTCCGCCTGCTCGAGACGATCCTCGCCGCGGATGGTCGGGTCCTGACCCGCGACCAGTTGCTCGATGCGATCTACGGCGCCGACCAGGCCGAGGTCCTCGATCGCACGATCGACGTCCATGTGGGCCGATTGCGCGACAAGCTCGGCGATGACGCCGACCATCCGCGCTATGTCGCGACCGTCCGGGGCGTCGGCTATCGCGCCGCGCGGGCCGAACGGTGATGACGGCGAACGGTCGCCGCACGGTCCTCCGATGATCGTCCGCGGGATCGCCGCACGGATCGCGCTCGCGGCGCTCGCCTCGGCTGGCGTCGGGCTCGCGATCCTCGCGATCGGCGTCACGGTCGTGGGATCGGACGTCTTCACGGCGCTGATGGTGGAGGCGGGCGATTCGGCGAAACACGCCCGGACCATGTACGACGAATCCGTCGTCGGGGTCGTGATCGCGGCCGTCGTCGTCGCGGTCATCGCGAGCGTCGCACTCGCCGTCGTCCTGGGCCGGATGCTGGCCCGACCGCTGACGGATGTGGGCGGCGCGGCACGCCGGATCGCCGCGGGCGACTACGCAGCGCGCGCGCCGCGCAAAGGCCCGGACGAGCTGACGTCGCTCGTGGACTCATTCAACCAGATGGCCGCCAGCCTCGAGCGCCAAGAGGCGATGCGGCGCGACTTCATCGGGAATGCCGCACACGAGTTGCGGACTCCGCTCACGAACCTGCAGGGCTATCTCGAGGCATTGCGCGATGGCGTGATCATCGCGGACCGTGCGACCTACGAGTCGCTCTGGGAAGAGGCGGACCGCCTCGTCCGGCTGTCGCGCTCGCTCGATTCACTGGCCGAAGGCGATGCCGCCAGCGGCATCCCGGAACTGGTCGAGATCGACCTCTCGGCGGCCATCCGCACCGCGCTCGAACTGGCCCAGCCCGGCTTCGATCGTGCGGGACTGACCGTCTCGACCGACCTCCCGTCGACGCTTCCCGCCCGCGCGAACGCCGACCAGCTCGCCCAGGTGCTGGCGAACCTGCTGTCGAATGCGACCCGCTACACGCCGGCCGGTGGCACGGTCACGATCCGTGCCGAGCGGAGACCCTCGGACATGCTCGTCTCTGTCGCCAACACGGGCGACGGGATCCCATCGGACGAGCTGGACCTGATCTTCGAGCGCTTCTATCGGGTGGAGAAGTCGCGCGACCGCGCGCGCGGCGGCGCGGGGATCGGGCTTGCGATCGTGAAGCAGCTCGTCGAAGCCGCCGGCGGGCGTGTCGGGGCGGAGTCGGCGCGCGGACAGACACGAGTCTGGTTCAGCCTGCCGGCCTGAGCGTGGGCGCAGGCCGTCGGGCCGAGCCGCGGCCGCCTACGGCAGGCCGATCGCGACCATCCCGGCCACCACGGCCGCGAGCCCGACCCACTGGACGGGCTTCAGTCGCTCGCCGAGGAGGACGACCGCGACCAGGATCGTCACCGCCGGACCGAACGAGGACGCGAGACCGACCATCCAGGTGGGTGCCGAGTCGAGGCCGATGGCGAATGACACGAGCCCCAGGACATCGAGGGTGCCCGCGATCACGATCGCGGGCAGGATCCGCCTCGTCGACCACGGGCTGACACCAGGGTCGTGCTGCCCTGCCTGCCGTGACGACAGCAACCCGATGATCGCGATCGAGATGACCGTGTTGGCGATCCGCGCCGTGAGGAGGACCTGCAGCCAGCCCGCCTCGTCGAACGCGATGTCCGAGACGATGGTCATCAGCGCGAAGAGCACCAATGCGATGACGGCGAAGATCACGCCTGGGCCGGCGAATCGGATCGCCCGGATCCCGCCACTGAACGCCACGCCAGTGAGGATCACGCCGACCGTGGCCAGCACCGCGCCGAGTGCCTGCAGCGGGGTCAGCGACTCGCCCCGGAACACCACGGAGAGCACCACGGTGAGACCGCCATACGCGGCGACCATGCCGCTGACCACAGAGATCGGACCGATCGCCAGCCCCGTGAAATAGGACAGGTAGGCCGCCGCACCCACCAGGCCCAGCAGGATCGAGATCGCGATCACGCCCAGATCCGTGGGGAGCCCCGTGCCGTTCGCGAGGGCCAGACCCGCGAGGAGGAGCGCGCCAACCAGCTGCATCCCGGCGGTCACCCGGAGCGCCCCGATCCGGCGGCTCGCAAGGGCCGTGAAGATGTCCAGCGTCCCCCACGTGATGGCGGCGCCAAGACCGGCCAGCAGTCCGAAGGGCATCCGCGAAGCGTACGGCTGCGGAGACCCCCACGAGCGCGAATCGCGGCCCTCGGGACGGGGTCCACGAGGGGTCGCGTGCTACACTGTGCGACCGGTCCGGCGCCTCGCGCCCGCTCCGCCCGTGGGGATGTAGCTCAGCTGGAAGAGCACTGCGTTCGCATCGCAGGGGTCAGGGGTTCGAGTCCCCTCATCTCCACCATCCCTTCACCCGACGCTCGTCCGTCCACCACGATGATCGGGCCATGACCGAGCCGATGACTGAACGAACGCCCGAGCGGATCTTCCTCGTGGGTCTCATGGGCAGCGGCAAGACCACGATCGGGCGACGACTGTCGCGCGCGACCGGCTGGTCGTATCTCGATAACGACGCCTTCGTCGTGGAGACGACCGGCCAGGATGCCCGGATCCTCTCGACAACGGCCGGCGAAGCGGACCTGCATGCCGCGGAGATGGCCGCCTTCGAACTGGCAGCATGGACCGAACCGCCGGCGATCGTGGGCGTTGCCGGGTTCGTGGTCACGGATGCCGGAGCGCGCGAGCGGATGCGTGCCGCGGGCAAGGTGGTCTGGCTGCGGGCCGACCCGGAGACACTCCTTCGACGCACCGGGTCGGGCGCCGGACGACGCCCCGATGCCACCTCCCGTGCATGGATCGCCCGCACAGCGGCTGATCGGGCACCCATCCTCGAAGAGCTGGCCGACCTGATCCTCGATGTCGACCTGCGCCGCGAGCGCGAGATCGTCGACGCCATCATCGATGCCTTCGGGCTCAGCCGCCTGCGCTAGATGCTCGCGCCGCGCTGGACCCGCGGATGACCAGCTCGGGTGCGAAGACGGATGGGAGCGGCACCTCGCCGGCCAATGAAGCCAGGAGCATCTCGACCGCCGCGCGACCGATCTGGTACATGGGGACCCGCGCCGTCGTGAGGGTCGGGTAGGAGACGGATGCGAACGGGACGTCGTCGAAGCCGGTCACGGCGAGATCGCCGGGGATCTCCCAGCCAAGGACGCGGGCCTGGGCGATGACCCCGAACGCGATCATGTCGTAGGCGGCGACGATCGCTGTGGGCCGTTCGGGAAGGGCGAACAGGGTCGCCGCCGCCGTGCGACCAGCCTGGATGTCGTAGTCGTGGGTCAGCGCGATCTCGGCGACATCCACCGCCACGACCAGCTCGTCGGGGAGCACCAGGCGATGCCGTCGCATCTCGCGCCGGAAGACGGCGAGCCGCGCATCGGAGTGCAGGCTCGCTCGAGAGTGGACGACGAAGGCGATGCGGCGATGCCCAAGACCGATCAGATGCTCGACGATGGCACGCATCCCCGTCTCGTTGTCGATGCCGACCGCCGGTACGCCGTCGGCGGAGGGCGCACCCGAGGTGATCGCCACGGCCGGCGTCCCGCGCTGACGCAGCCGCGCGGCCAGCTCCACGTCGGGCGCCGTGTAGGAGGTGACGATCACGCCATCGACCTTGCCGACGAGGAGCGCATCGAGGTGGGCTGGCGTGGCCGCCGCTTCCCGGTCCAGATCGGTGAGCAGCAGACTGTGACCGTGGGCGAGGGCCGCGTGCTCGGCGCCGCGGACGAACAGGACCGTGGACGGATTGAGCAGCGAATGAACGATCAGCCCCAGGCTGCGCGCGCCCTGCCCGCGGAGCTGGCGGGCCGATGGACTCGGAACGAATCCGAGCTCCGCGATGGCCGCGTCGATGCGCTGTCTCGTGGCCGGGCTGGTCTGGTCGTCGCGACCGCCGAGGACGTTGGACACGCTGGCGACCGAGACACCAGCCAGGGCCGCGACATCGCGGATCGTAGGTCGGCGGCCGGACCTGGGTCCGCTCATCGGTCCGGCTCGGGCGCCGAACGAGCGCTCGCCCATCGACCGTCTTGACATCGACATTGGTCGCCCATAGCGTCTGTAACGTTACAGGTCTCCGTCCGTGCACGCGACAGCGTCGCAGGACAGGTCCGGGTACGTACCATCCTCAGCATCGCGATCAGAGGGAATCCTGTGCCGACCACGATCACCGCCGTCGAAGCCATCGACATCCGATTCCCCACGCACCTCGAGCTGGACGGCTCCGACGCGATGACCGACAAGCCGGACTACTCCGCCGCGTACGCCATCGTCCGCACGGACGACCCGGCCGGCCTGGCCGGACATGGTCTGACCTTCACCATCGGCCGCGGGAACGAGCTGTGTGTCGACGCGATCGAGTCGCTCGCGCCACTGCTCGTCGGCCGCACGCTGGAATCGATCAGCGCGGATATGGGTGCGTTCTGGAACGCCATGACTGGCGACAACCAGTTGCGCTGGGTCGGCCCCGAGAAGGGCGTCATCCACCTCGCGACCGCGGCCCTCGTCAATGCGGTCTGGGACCTGTATGCCAAGGCCGAGGGCAAGCCACTCTGGAAGCTCATCGTCGACATGACCCCGGAGGAGTTCGTCCGGTGCGTCCCGTTCCGCTACATCGAAGACGTCCTCACTCCGGCCGAGGCGCTCGGGATGCTGCGCCGGAGTGCCCCCACGAAAGCCGCCCGCGAAGCAGAGATGCTGGCCGATGGCTATCCCGCCTACACCACGTCCAGTGGCTGGCTGGGCTATCCCGACGAGAAGGTGCGCCGACTCTGCCGCGAAGGCGTCGCCGAGGGCTGGACCCATTTCAAGCTGAAGGTCGGCCGGGATGTCGCCGACGACGTCCGCCGTGCCGCGATCGTCCGCGAGGAGATCGGTCCGGATCGGTTCCTGATGGTCGACGCGAACCAGGTCTGGGGTGTCGACCAGGCCATCGCCTGGATGCAGCACCTCGCGCCGTTCAAACCGTGGTGGATCGAGGAGCCCACAAGCCCCGATGACGTCCTCGGGCACGCCCGGATCGCCAAGGCGATGGCACCGCTCGGGATCGGGGTGGCGACCGGCGAGCACGGCATGAACCGCGTGCTGTTCAAGCAGCTCCTCCAGGCCGAGGCGATCAGCTTCTGTCAGATCGATTCGTGTCGCCTCGGTGGCGTGAACGAGATCCTCGCGGTGCTGCTGATGGCGGCGAAGTTCGGGATCCCGGTCTGCCCGCATGCCGGTGGCGTCGGATTGTGCGAGTACGTGCAGCACCTCTCGATCATCGATTACATCGTGGTCAGCGGCTCGCTCCAGGATCGCGTGACCGAATACGTCGACCATCTGCACGAGCACTTCGTCGATCCGGTCGTGGTCCGTGATGGGCACTACATGCCACCGACGGCCGCCGGCTATTCGATCGAGATGAAGGCCGCGTCGCTGGCCGCCTACGCCTGGCCCGACGGGCCCGTGTGGACGGACCTGCGCGCACGTGGCGTGGCCTGACGGTGTCGGGCAGCACGCGGTGACTCGCCCCGCCATCGTCCTTGTCGCGCCCGAGCGGTTCGCCCTGGAGCACCGCGCCCCGGTCGAGCCGACCGGGGACCTGATCGCGGTCGATGTCACGCACGTGGGGCTGTGCGGGACGGACCTGCATATCGTCGAGGGTGTCCATCCGCGAGCACGGTTCCCGCTGGTGCTGGGCCACGAGATCGTGGGACGGGCACGTGGCGGCGCGCTCGACGGGCAGCTTGTGGTGATCGACCCGTTGATCGCCTGCGGCATGTGCGTGGCGTGCCGGCTCGGCGAGCGTCATGTCTGCGCCGAGCTGCGGTTGATGGGCATCGACCGCGACGGAGGGCTGAGCGGGCGCGTGGTCGTTCCTGCTGAGCGGTTGCATCCCGTCCCTGTCGGGGTGGAGGCCGAGCTGGCAGCCCTTGGCGAGCCGCTGGCCGTCGCCGTCCACGCGGTCCGCCGCGCCATGGTCAGTCCCGGCATGACCGTCGCCATCATCGGTGCCGGGCCGATCGGGCTGCTGCTCGCCTTCGCGGCGCGGCACGCCGGAGCGGCGCGCATCCTCATCAGCGAACCGTCGGCGGGCCGGCTCGCGTTCGCGGCGGCTCTCGGCTTCGAGACGCTGGATCCCGCCGGTCCGGTCGAGGACCTGGCAGCCCGCACGGACGGCGCCCTCGCCGACGTCGTCTTCGATGCCGCTGGTGCGCCCGCGGTCGCCGCGATCCTGCCGCGGCTGGTCCGTCCCGCGGGTCGGATCTCGCTGGTCGGGGTGTACGGCTCCCCCGTGGCACTTGACCTGCAGGCTGTCGTGTTCCGGGAACTGTGTGTCATCGGCAATCGGGTCTACACCCCTGCCGATATCGACGCGGCCCTGGCCCTGCTGGCCACGGACGAGGGCTCGGGGCTGCGCCAGCTCATCAGTGCGGTGGTGCCCCTCGCCGAGACGGCCGCGGCGTTCGAACGACTCCGGGCCGGCGACGGTATCAAGATCCTCGTCGACGTCGGGGCGGGGTGATGCGTGCTCTCGTCAAGACCGCCCGGGGTGACGGGAATCTGGAACTGCTCGAACGGCCGCTCCCGATCGCCGGGCCGGGCTGGGTGGTGATCCGCGTGGCGTTCGCCGGGATCTGTGGCACGGACCTGCACATCCTCCACGACCACTTCCCGTCATACCCGCCGGTGACCCTGGGGCACGAGTTCATCGGCACGGTGGAGGCCGTCGGCGAAGGCGTGGATCCCGGTCTGCTCGGCATCCGGGTCGCGGCCGAGCCGCATTCGCTCGCCTGCGGGACCTGCGCCATGTGTCGCCGCGGCTATGCCGAGCTGTGCCCGTCGAAACGATCGCCCGGGTGGGGCATCGATGGAGCGTTCGCCTCGCACGTGGCGATGCCGGCGGACCTGCTGCACCGCATCCCCGACGGCATGGCCGACCGGGTCGCCATCCTCACCGAGCCGATGGCCGTCGTGGTGACCGGACTTGAACGCGGCGGCGTGGAGCCGGGCGACGTCGTGGTGGTCATCGGCCCGGGTCCGGTCGGCATCCTGGCGGCGGTCGCCGCGCGCTCGATGGGAGCCGGGCAGGTCGTGGTCGTCGGTCGCGCCGATGGTCCCCGCCTGCGGTTCGCAGCCTCACTGGGGTTCCCCGTGCTGACCGACGATGCGGCGTCCGCGTGGGTCGACGCGGCGACCGGAGGCGTCGGGGCGGACCTCGTGATCGATGCGACCGGCACGGAAGGTGCCATCGCGCTCGCGTTCGGGATCATCCGCCGACACGGGCGGATCGTGGCGATCGGGCTCGGCGGGGAGACGACCATCCCAGTGCCGTGGGACCGGGCCGTCAGCCGCGCGGCCGATGTCACCTTCGCGATGAGCTCCAATACGACCGCCTGGGAGCCGGCGCTCTCGATCCTGGCGGGTGCCGGCGACGACCTTGCGGCCATGACGACCGTGGTCCCGCTGGCCGACTGGGCGACTGCGTTCCAGGCGGTGGCCGATCGGTCGGCCATCAAGGTGATCATCGACCCCGCCGAATCGGCCATCGGACAGGAGGCTGGTGCGTGACCCGGGGCACGATCCTGATCACCGACTGCGACCATCCGTCCGTGGATGTCGAGCGTCGCATCCTCGGGGACGCCGGTCTGACCGTGACGCTCGCGCAGTGCCGCACGCCCGAGGATGTGATCGCGGCCGGTCAGGAGGCTGTCGGTCTGATCGTCCAGTACGCGCCGATCACGGGTGACGTCCTGCGCGCCCTGCCGGGCTGTCGGGTCGTGGGGCGGTACGGCGTGGGTCTGGACACGATCGACACGGCGACCGCGGCGGAGCTCGGGGTCGCGGTCGTCAATGTGCCGGACTACTGCGTCGACGAGGTGGCCGACCACGCGCTCGGGCTCATCCTCGCCATCACCCGCGGGATCGTGCCGCTGGATCGCGCCGTCCAGCGCGGCGTGTGGGATTTCCGCCTTGGCGGTCGCGTGCGCCGCGCCTCGACCCAGCGGCTGGGGATCATCGGTCTCGGCCGGATCGGGTCGGCACTGGCACATCGCGCGCTGGCGATCGGGTTCGAGGTCGTCGCCTGCGATCCGCTCGGACCGGCGGTCCCAGGCGTGACCCTCGTGGACCGCGACACACTGCTCGCCACGAGCGACATCGTCAGCCTGCACGCGCCGCTCGACGACAGCACGGACCATCTCATCGATGCGGCGGCGCTGGCCCGGATGCGCCCGACGGCCATCCTCATCAACACGAGCCGGGGTGGACTCGTGGACCAGACCGCGCTCTCCGAGGCGCTCCGCGAGGGACGGATCGGCGGGGCGGGACTCGACGTCCTGGAGCGCGAGCCGATCGACCCGACGGATCCGCTCATCGGCCTCCCGAACGTCGTCCTCACCCCACACGCCGCGTTCTACAGCGAGGAATCGCTCGTGGAGATGAAACGCAAGGTCAGCGAGCGCGTCCTCGCGGGTCTCGGTGTGATCGATGGCGCATAGTCCGCCCCGATGACCCTCCTGCCACTGAAGGCGACGCGGCCGAACGAACCCCAGCTGCTCGCCCTCGGCGAAGTGATGCTCCGCCTCGACCCGGCCGAGGAACGGATCCACACGACGCGCACGTTCCGTGTCTGGGAAGGCGGCGGCGAGTACAACGTCGCCCGCGGACTGCGCCGCGTCTTCGGGATCCCGACCGCGGTGGCCACGGCCGTCGTGGACAACCCGATCGGCCGGCTGCTCGAGGACCTGCTACTCCAGGGCGGCGTGGACCTGCGTCATCTCAGCTGGGTCCCGTTCGATGGCGTCGGGAAGCGGGCGCGGGTGGGTCTCAACTTCACGGAGCGGGGCTTCGGGGTGCGGGCGGCGGTGGGCGTCTCCGACCGCGGGCATTCCGCGGCGTCGCAGATGGCGCCGGGCGATATCGACTGGGATCGCGTCTTCGCGTCGGACGGGATCCGCTGGCTGCATACGGGCGGGATCTTCGCGGGTCTGTCCGACTCCACGGCGGCGCTGGCGCGCGAGGGGATGGAGGCGGCCCGACGCCACGGTGCGATGGTCTCGTTCGACCTCAATTTCCGGCCGTCGCTCTGGGCTGATCACGGTGGAGCGGCCGCTGCGCAGGAGGTCAACCGAGGACTGGCGGGTCTGGTCGACGTGATGATCGGAAATGAGGAGGACTACACGGCGGCGCTCGGGTTCGAAGTGGAGGGTGTCGGCGACGACCTGCGTACCCTCGATCCGCTGGCCTATCGCGCCATGCTCGAACGGGTGCGGGCGGCCTACCCGAGCACGCGAGTGCTTGCGGCCACGTTGCGGACCGCCACGACAGCTTCGCGCAATGACTGGGGGGCCGTGGCGCTGGCCGGTGACGAATTCGTCATGGCGGCGTCCCGACCGGACCTCGAGATCCTCGACCGGATCGGGGGCGGCGATTCCTTCGCATCGGGACTGATCTACGGACTGCTCACCGACGGTGACCTCCAGCGGGCGATCGACCTCGGTGCCGCGCACGGGGCGCTCGCGATGACGACCCCGGGCGACGTCAGCATGGCGACCCTCGCCGAGGTGGAACGGGTCGCGCGGGGCGGATCGGCACGGGTGACGCGCTAGGGACGTCCGATCGCTGGCCTGCCGCCACGCTCTGATGATCGTCTGATAACGACGGGTTGACCGGGCGATACGCGTCGATCTCCACGATGCACGGCATGAAGACGCCCGACGCCCATCGCTCCGCCAAGACCCCCAAAGCCGAACGCCGCGCTCGGCGTGCTGCGAAGGACGCACGGCGTGATGAACGCTGGGTCGTGACGTCGCCACCCGGGTCGCTCGATCCGATCGTGCTGCGCGCCATCGGCGGGACGTCGGGGTTCGATCCAGGTGGTTCGTGGACCGAGGTCGCGCCATCGGTGCTCCCGCTTGTGAAACGCGTGCGACACCTCTACCCGGCTGAAGCGGCCCCGATCCACCTCCGGGTGCCACCAGGCGTCTGGCTGGGGTTCGGGGTGGATCTCGGCCCGGCATGGGCGCATGTCTCGCGCACCCTGCTGACCCGTTGGGGCGTCGACGAAGCCACGCTCCTCGGCACAGCGCTCGACAACCTCCGGGAACGGATCGCCGGCGAGCCGCCTCTCGTGGAACACGCCACCTTCGCCGGCGTTCCAGCGACGGTCCTCCAGGCACAGGGCTGGGGCTCGGCGACGTTCCTCGCGCCGGACCACCTTCCGCCGCTCATCGGGTCGGAACCGCGGGTCATCCTCACCCCGGTCCGGAACTCGCTCGTCGCACTTCCCGAGGATGTCGATGAGGCGCTCGCGGTCGCGATCTGGGAAGCGTTCAGCGAGGACGCTCAGGACGAGCTCGACATCGACCCCCTGTTTTGGACCGGAAGTGCGATCACCGGCCTCGATGATCACGCGGGAGCGCTCCCGAACTAGTCGTCGAGAGCCCCGTGCAGTTCGAGCGCGTGGTCGCGCAGCCAGCGGCGCGAGATCGCGTGATCCGGACGGCGGCTCGCGACCACGGCCCAGAACCGCGGGCCGTGCCCGAACACCCGCAGGTGGGCCAGTTCGTGGATGACCACGGTCTCGAGCGCGTGCGGCGGCGCCAGGACGAGCCGCCATGAGAACGAAAGCCGGCCGGCTCGGGAGGCGCTCCCCCAGCGCGATCGCGGATCGCGCAGCGTCACCGCCGCTGGCTGGACGCCCAGCGGTCCGGCATGGCGGTCGATGGCGGCCTCGATCTCGGCACGGGCGCGCGGCCGGAGCCAGGCTTCCAGCACGGCCGCCACGGGGCGACGATCCGCCGCCGCCAGGCGGACCGCGATGATCGCGTCCGTCCCGTCGAGTGCCGCCGTCCGGGTCACCGTCGAGCGCCGGCTCCCCGGTGCCGCCGGCCCGATCCGGAGTCGATGCGACTCCCCGCGGAACCGGAACGTGGCGCCATCGGTCAGCCCTCCCCGCGCGCGCAATGCGGCACGAGCCTCCGCCTGACGAGCGAGGTGCCGGCGGAGCCATGGCTCGCGCTCGGCGAGGAACGCGTGGATGTGGGTCTCCGGGTGGCTCCAGCCACGCCGCGTCGCGAGCGGGACGGTCACCACCACGCCCAACTCCGGGTGGATGACGACCCGCATCGTGCGCGAGCGTGGCGACCGGCGCAGCGTGTAGCTGAGATCCCCACCAGGGAGTCGCGCACCCACCATCGTCTCGCTCATGACCACGAACCGATGGTGCCACGACCGGGTCCAGAGCGACCGGCCCGCACCCGGCGCCATCCATCTCGCCATCACCGGCTGAGCACGGACCCTCTGCTACAATCCGCGTTCCGTGGGGCCATAGCTCAGCTGGAAGAGCACCTGCATGGCATGCAGGGGGTCCGGGGTTCGAGTCCCCGTGGCTCCACCAGACACGCCGCCGAACCTCACCCCTCGCCGACGTCGGGGGGTGACCTATATCCGAGGATGCCGAGGCTTCCGTGACCGAGACGACCGACAGCCGAATCCGGGTCGAGCGCTACGACCCCATCGCGATCGAGCCGCGCTGGCAGGCGCGCTGGGGGGAACTCGGCCTGCACGACACGGACCTCGACGACACCTCGAAGCCCAAGTACTACCTCCTGACGATGTACCCGTATCCCTCGGGCGACCTGCACATCGGTCACTGGTACATCGTCACGCCGTCGGACGCCCTTGCGCGTTACCGCCGGATGCACGGCTACAACGTCTTCTTCCCGATCGGGTTCGACGCATTCGGGCTACCCGCTGAGAACGCCGCGATCAGGAATGGCGGGCACCCGTTCACCTGGACGATGAGCAACATCGAGAACATGCGCCGCCAGTTCAAGACGATGGGCGCGACGTTCGCGTGGAAGAACGAGGTGGTGACGGCGGATCCGTCCTACTACCGCTGGAACCAGTGGCTGTTCCTGCAATTCCTGAAGGCGGGGCTGGCGTATCGCGCGACATCCGCGGTCGATTGGTGTCCCAACGACGGCACCCTGGCGCGTGAGCAGGTCGAAGGAACCGACCGGCATTGTTGGCGCTGCGGCGCGCTCGTCGAGAAGCGCGATCTGGCGCAGTGGTTCCTGAAGACCACGGCGTATGCCGACGAGCTGCTGCGCTTCGACGGCATCGACTGGCCGGAGCCGATCCGTATCCAGCAGACGAACTGGATCGGCCGATCCGAAGGCGCCGAGATCGATTTCGCGGTGGCAGCCGACGACCACCAGCCCGGCGGTGACACGCTCCGTGTCTTCACGACCCGCCCCGACACGCTGTTCGGTGCCACGTTCATGGTCCTCGCTCCGGAGCATCCGCTGGTCGAGCGGCTGACGGACCCAGCCCATCTCGCCGAGGTCGCAGCCTATATCGCCCAGGCCCGCCGCCGGACCGAGATCGACCGGCTGTCCACGGATCGCGAGAAGACGGGCGTCGCCATCGGTGCGAGCGCCATCAACCCGGTCAACGGCGAGCGGATCCCGATCTTCATCGCCGATTACGTGCTGTCGGGCTACGGGACCGGCGCGATCATGGCCGTCCCAGCCCACGACGAACGCGACTTCGCCTTCGCCACGACATTCGGACTGCCGATCCGGCGTGTCATCGCGGCCGAGGGCGTGGACGCGGTCGCACCGCTCGACATGGCCTATATCGCGCACGCGGCCGGGGATCGGCTGGTCAACAGCGGTCCCTTCGATGGGCTCTCGGCCGCGGAGGGCAACGCGGCGATCGTGGCGTTGCTGGCTGAGACGGGCGCCGCTGAACCCAAGGTGACCTACCGATTGCACGACTGGCTCATCAGCCGGCAGCGCTACTGGGGTACGCCGATCCCCGTGATCCATTGCCCGACGGATGGCATCGTGCCCGTCCCCGACGAGCAGCTGCCGGTCCGTCTGCCCGAGACCGTCGACTACCGCGGTAGCGGCGAGAACCCGCTCGACCGCGATGCGGCATTCCTGGATGTGACGTGCCCGGTGTGCGACGGTCCCGCGCGCCGCGAGACCGACACCTTGGATACGTTCATCGATTCGTCGTGGTACTGGTTCCGCTACCTATCGCCGCACGACGACGACGCCCCCGTCGACGGCCCGATGGTGGCGCGCTGGACGCCGGTCGACCAGTACACGGGCGGTGCCGAGCACGCCGTCATGCACCTGATGTACAGCCGGTTCTTCACGAAGGCCATGGCCGACATCGGGCTGATGACCGAACGCGAGCCGTTCAAGCGCCTGTTCAACCAGGGCCAGATCCTTGGCGCAGACGGCGAGCGCATGTCGAAGTCGCGCGGCAATGTCCAGGACCCCGACGAACTCGTCCAGCGCTACGGCGCCGACACCGTTCGGCTTTTCCTGATGTTCATGGGTCCGTGGGACCAGGGCGGGCCGTGGAGCCCCACCGGGATCGGAGGCGTGCACCGGTTCCTGAACCGCGTCTGGACCCTGGTCATCGACGCGCACGGGCGCGAACCCGGCGATCCCGAGTCGGGCTCCCTGCCGGCCGGCGAATCGGAGACCGTGGCACGGGCGACGATCCGCGGCGCGGCCCATCGCACGCTGCGCGATGTCTCCCTGGACTACGACGCGTTTCGCTTCAATACGATGGTCGCCAAGCTCATGGAACTGGCCAATACGCTCTTCCGCTACCGCGGGACCTCGGTGGCCGGCGGGCCGGAGTGGGATGAGGCGATCCGTCTGCTGCTGCTGATGCTGGCGCCGGCGGCCCCACACGTGACCGACGAACTGTGGAGTCGCCGACTGTCGGCGGCCGGCGCACCGTGGGCCTCGATCCACACCCAGTCGTGGCCGGCGGTGGATGTGGCGGCGACGGCTGAGGCCACCCGCGAGGTCCCGGTCCAGATCAACGGCAAGCTGCGCGACAAGGTGACCGTGGCGACCGACGTGGACGCGGCGACGCTGGAGGCCGTGGTCCTGGCAAGCCCCAAGGTCGTCGCGGCGCTGGCTGGCCGGACGCCGCTCCGGGTCATCCATGCCGGCGGCGGCAAGCTCGTCAACATCGTCGTCCGAGACGGATCATCCCTGGAGATCGCATGACAACGATCCGCATCGGGGCACTCTGCTGGAACCAGTACACCGACTGGCCGTCACTGCTCGAGGCTGGCCAACGGGCTGATCGGCTCGGGTTCGACACGCTCTGGACCTGGGACCACCTCTATCCGATCGTCGGCAACCACGAAGGTCCGATGTTCGAGGCATGGCTGACGCTGGCCGCCTGGGCGCAGGCGACGGACAACATCCATATCGGCCTGATGGTCGGAGCGAACACGTTCCGGACGCCCACGCTGACCGCGAAGATGGCGACGACGCTCGACCACATCTCGAACGGGCGGGCGATCCTCGGGATCGGGGCCGCATGGTTCGAGACCGAGCACACCGCCTTCGGCATCCCGTTCGGTGACGGGTTCCCTGAACGCCTGCGCTGGCTGGGTGAAGCGTTGCCGCTCATGCGCGGGATGTTGCACGGCGAGCTGCCGAGCGCCGGCGGTCCGCGCTACAAGGCCGTCGCGGTCCGTAACGATCCGCCGCCGATCCAGGAGCGGCTGCCGCTGCTGATCGGTGGTGGCGGGGAACAGGTCACGCTCAAGCTGGTCGCGCGCTACGGCGATGCAAACAACGTCGGCGGCGGGTTCGAGAACGTGAAACGCAAGGAATCGATCCTGCTTCAGCACTGCGAGACCGTCGGGCGCGACCCGGCCGAGATCGAACGCACGACGAGCGTGGGGACGATGTTCATCCGCGACAGCCACGCCGAGGCGCTCAAGGCCCAGAAGGCCGCGTTCGAACGCAACGGGCGGGCCGACCTCTGGGCCGACCAGCCGCTGGGCACGCCCGAGATGATCGCGGAGATGCTGGCGCCGTATCTCGATCTCGGGTATCACCACATCATCTCGGGCTTCCCGTCACCCTACGACGAGGAAACGATGACCCGGTTCGCCACGGAAGTGCGGCCGCTGCTGGAGCGCGGCTAGTCCGTTCGGCCGTCGCGGACGGGCGACTCCGACTCGCCCGTCGGATCGAGCCATTCGACCGCGCGATATGTCGCTCGGCGCGGGCTGGCCGGGCCCGCCGACCGCGGATCGGCGACTCGATATGTCGCTCATTCCGAGTACTTGACTGAGGCAGGCACGACCGGCACCAGCGGGGTCTCGCGTCGGCCCGATTCGATCGAGTTCGTGCACGCGCGTCGGCGTTCCTGGCTTCGATATCGGTCCGCGTCGGACCATCTCGAAGGAGTCACGCCACAGCGAGGAATGAGCCGCATATCAGTGCACGCTTCGCACCGAACGGCGCCCCTTGCACGTACCCCGCTATGGGGCGCAGTCACCTGGCGTGCCAGGGCCGGGCGCCGGTCCCGCGATCGACGGGCCTGACCACAGGTCGAGACGGCCACACGACAGATCGACACGAACGCCGTCGCCGGACGAGCTGTTGTTCGTCTGGTGGACGTCACCGCTGTGGACCATCAGCTGTTGGAGCTGCCGGCCGCTCGGCGACTGGGCTTCGGCGCGCCACGGCAACGGCGGCAACCGTGACGCGGGGATCGCATCATCCTGTCCCGGCCCAAGGGTCTCGATGATGGATCCGTTGACGACGACGGTCACCGCGAGTGTGGTGCCGTTGGCGATCCCGAGAGACATCTTGGCATCCGGCACCGCCGTCCCGTCGCAGGCGACGATCGCCGCAGCCGCCACCCCGAGGAGCAGCCATCGCCACGATCGGACACTCGGCGCCAGCCTCACGGGGAGACCGTAGCACCACCGCCTCCTAGGCCGTCGCCGATCCCTCCGCCGCGGAACCCTTGGCCCGGGCACGATGCCGCGCCGCCTTGGCGCGATTGCCACAGGTCGCCATGTCGCACCAGCGACGCTGGCCGGTCCGCGACGTGTCGTAGAAGATCCAGCGGCAGGTGTCGTTGGCGCAGATCCGGATGCGCTCGGGATGACCGTTGGTCACTTCGAGGACAAGGGCCTCGGCCAGGCGGGCAAGGGCGTCATCGATAGGATCGCCGATGTGTCGATGCGTGACGCCCACGCCGAATGGTCCGGGGGCCAGCTCGATCACCTGTCGCGCATGGAGCGCCCGGTTGACGGCATCGAGCGCATCAGGTGACGCGGCGCGATCCTCGGCGATGGCATCGGCCACCTCGCGCATGGCGGCGCGCGTCTCGCGCACCCGCTCCAGGTCGTGTGCGGCGACTCGGGGCTTCGACGCGGTCTGCCGCCGCATCAGCTCGGCGCCCTCGAGGTGGATCACCCCGCGGTCGACGAAGAAGGCAAGCGCGTCGTCGAGGCGGACGAGGCCCTCCTTGGGGAGACCATCGTCATGGTCCAGGGTGTTCAGGAAGTCGAAGGTGACTTCGACGTTGACGTCGTGGGCGTGCCCCGAAACGGTGGCATCGAAGGGAGCGGCGAGTTGCATAACGTAACCACTTTAGTCCTGTTGACAGGTTACGCGCAAGAGGGTAGTCTACGGGTAACCGGTAAAGACCTACAAACCGGTTAGCGACATACACCGAAAGGACGGCCAGGAAATGGAAGTCATCATCTCGATCATCGCCGTCTTCGCGGGCCTCGTCCTCCTGGATCTGACCGCTATGAGCGCCGGCACGGATTCGCGCGAGTGCCTGCCCGACGACCATACCCGCTGAGCATCGAACCGCTCAGGCGCCTCACGAACTGAAACTCGCATCAAGGAACCCTCCCATGCCGATGCATCCTCTCGTCTTCCTCGCCTTCGACATCGCGCGCGAGCGTGCCCTCGAGGCCGAACACAATCGCCTCGTCGCGCTCGCCAGCGCTGGCCGCCCGTCCTGGGCGCGTCGTGTCCTCGCCCGTGGCTTCGCACTCAACAGCCTCGCCTCCGCGAGCATGGTCCGACGCCTCGACTCCGTCGCCGGCGACGACCTCACACGGTCGCTCGTTTCGAACCACTAGACTCAGGCGATGGACCACCCGAACCCAGCGAACGGGACCGCCGCGGTCTCGTGGGGCCCCGATCGGATCGACCTCTTCACGGTGGATGCAGCTCACCAGCTCATCCACCGTGTCTTTGTGTCCGGGATCTGGGAAGAGCCACAGTCCCTCGGCGGACAGCTCGCGTTCCCGCCAGCGGCGACGGCGTGGGGTGTCGACCGGCTTCAGGTCTTCGCGATCTTCGACGACGGCCAGCTGTGGAACCGCTACTGGGACGGGACCTCGTGGCATCCCTGGGAATCGCTTGGCGGTGCGCTCAGCGGTGCACCGGCCGCATCCTCCTGGGGCGCCGACCGGATCGACGTCTGGGCGCCCGGCCGCGATGGACGCACGTGGCATCGCTGGTGGGACGGCAGCCGCTGGGTCGACTGGGAGCAGCTCGACTGACTGTCATCAGGACGCCACAGACCGGCGCCAGAATGGCGGCATGAGCAAGACCGAGCGTCTCCCGGCGCTGAGCAAGACCGACGCCGAATGGCGTGCCGAACTGACCCCCGAGCAATACCGGGTCCTCCGCCAGAAGGGCACCGAGCGTGCCTTCACGGGCGCCCTGTGGGATGAACATCGAGCCGGCACGTACCGCTGCGCGGGATGCGGCGCGGAACTCTTCACCTCCGACGCCAAGTTCGAATCCGGGACCGGGTGGCCCAGCTTCTTCGCTCCGGCCGACCCGAGCGCGGTGGCGACCGAGACCGATCGATCGTTCTTCATGAGCCGCACCGAGGCGAACTGCGCCACCTGCGGCGGCCACCTTGGGCATGTCTTCGACGACGGACCGAACCCGACGGGACAGCGCTACTGCATCAACTCGGCGTCGCTGACGCTCGATCCGAAGGCGTAGCCCGCCGAGCTACCGTTCGGCGACGTGGGGGCGCCGGGCGGCCGCGGCCTCGATCCGCGCCCGGACATCGGGGAAGGTCGCGAGCACCCGCCCGAATTCGAACCTGCCGAGCTCGATGAGCTCGCAGTCTGTCGCGCAGGTGGCCGTCGCGGTGCGTTCGCCGGCGTCGAGCAGGCCGACCTCGCCAAGGAAGCCGCCAGCGTTCATCGAGCGCACGAGGCGGCCGTCATGCGTGACGTGCACCGTGCCGCTGACGATCACGAAGAAGGACTCGGCGGTCTCGCCTTCGAGCATGAGGACCGTATGCGCGTTCGCGTGGACGACGCGGGCCAGCGCCGCCACGGCCTGAAGACTGCGCGGCTCCAGGCTGGCGAAGATCGGGAGGCCAGCCATGATCTCGGTCGTTCCATCCATCTCGCGGGAGCATAGCGCCGCCGTGCGATGCCCGAGGGGTATGCTGCCGGGCGTGTCGCGGCTGCTGCCACTGCTCCTCGCGCTCTCCCTGCTGCCGATCGTGGGTGCGTGCGCCCAGCTTGGGTTGACCTGTCGCTTCACGATCGCGGAGGGACCGCCCGATGGCTCGTTGACCGAGGGTGACCCACTGCCATCGGGTCTCGCCCTGATCGCCGGCCCAGCCGACTTCGATAGGAGCGCCACGAAGGTCGGCCCCGACCAGTCCGGTGGGGAGACGATTGATTTCGCGCTCAAGGGGGACGCCAGCGCACGGCTCTCGGGATACACGGCCGGTCACGTCGGTGGGTACCTCGTCGTCGCCGTCGACGGCACCATCGTCGCCTCCCCGGTCGTCCGCGATGCCATCGTGGATGGCAGGATGACGATGTCGTTCAGCGATACGACCACACCCGGCATCGCGGCACGAGCGAAGGAATGCGCCGCCTGAGATAACGCGCAGCTAAGCGCCCATCGGTACGGTTCGGACGACGTCTCGCCGCGTCGGAAGTGCCCCCGAGGTGGCGAGACGTCGCGTCGTATCGCGATCCCCTCGGTCGGGCCTGCCGAGGGAGACCGGATGGACCCGAAC
The DNA here is from genome assembly GCA_038327765.1 of Candidatus Limnocylindrales bacterium. GTDB lineage: Bacteria > Chloroflexota > Limnocylindria > Limnocylindrales > CSP1-4 > SPCO01. Next base: position 28,251 of record JBBQLI010000012.1, read on the forward strand.
CCGATGCCGTGGCGGACGATCGACGCGGCAGTGACCATCACACCAGCGGTCGATGTCGTCCCGACGTCGACGTCGCGAACCCGAATCACGCGGGGCACCCTCGTGGTGATCGTCGCTACGGGCCTGGTGTCGGTGGCGGCGTTCGTGCTCGCGTTCGGGAGCGGGACCTCGGGTGCGCTCGATGTGGTCGGCGCCGCCGCTTTCGTCTCCCCGACCCCGACCGACGGCGGCAGCGCGGATCCCCTCGCGTCGAGCGGCGTGCGCGGGTCGTCGATCGTCGTGGAGATCGTCGGGGCGGTCGTCAAGCCGGGCGTGTACGCACTTCCCGTTGGCTCCCGGGTCGGAACGCTGGTCGACGCTGCTGGCGGGTACGGGCCGCGGGTCGATACCGCGCGGGCGTCGCATGACCTGCACCTGGCGTCGGTGCTGCGCGACGGCGACCAGATCCGGGTCCCGGCGCGTGACGATCCCGCGTCATCCGCTGGTGCGGGTTCGACCAGTGGGTCCATCCCCAGTGCACCGACCGGGCCACTCGACCTCAACGAGGCCACCTCCGACCAACTCGATGCGCTTCCAGGGATCGGCCCCGTGACGGCGGCGAAGATCGTCGCATCACGTGAGCAGACGCGATTCACGGCGGTCGGCGACCTCCAGACACGCAAGCTGGTGGGCCAGAAGACCTTCGACGGCCTCAAGGACCTCGTCGCGGTCCACTGACGTGCCTCGGAGCGGGTGGCTCGCCACCGGTGTGATCGCCGCCGCACTCGCCGTGCCGCTGATCGGCTGGGTCGCCGTCGCCGCCGGGCTCTCCCTGCTCGGTGCGGTCCTGTTGGCGGCGCCCGGGCGCACCCTCCCCCGCGGTCTCGCGGCGACCACAGGTCGCGACACCGTGGTGATCGTCGTGGGAGCCACGGCGATGGTCCTGCGGATCGCCGCGGGGCCGCCACCGCCACCCAACGTCGTCGTCGTTCCGGACGGCGCCGGGCCATGGACGTTCACGATCGAGGCGATGGGGTCGTCGCGCGACGGGAACCAGGTCGCGACGCTGTCCGAGAGCGCCGCCGACGGTGCGACCCTGCGCGTCGCGGCCACGCTCCCGGCCTATCCCGAGGTCACGGTCGGCGACATCGTCACGGTCGGCGGCTCCATCCGGCCGCGGCCCGATTCCGCCTACGGCACGTACCTCGAACGGATCGGCGCGATCGGCACGCTCCAGGCACGAACCATGACTGCGCGGCACGCGCCCTCGAGCCCGGGCCACGCCATCGACGAGGCGCGCCAGGCCGCCGCCCGGGCGCTCGACGCTGTCCTGCCTGAGCCGGAGTCAGGTCTGGCCGCCGGCATCCTCATCGGACTCCGGGAGCGAGTCGATCGCGACCTCGCCGCCGCGTTCACCACCGCCGGTGTCAGCCATGTCGTTGCGATCTCGGGCTGGAACATCGCGATCGTGGCTTCGGTAGTGGCCGCGATGTCGGGCCGGGTCCGTCGTCGCCGTCGCTCGATCCTGACGATGGTCGTGATCGTGGCGTACGTGGCCTTCGCGGGAGCTTCCGCGTCGGTGGTCCGCGCCGGAGCCATGGCCGGGGTGGTGCTGCTCGCACGCGAATCGGGTCGGGCGGGACGGGCGGCGGCGGCGCTCGGCTGGGCCGCGACGATCCTGCTCATCCTGGACCCGGACCTGATCGGCGACGCCGGGTTCCAGCTGTCGTCGCTCGCGACGGCGGGCCTCATCGCTTGGGCGACGCCGCTGACCGAGCGCATCGGGCGGCTGTGGGGTGGCCGCGTCCCGGGCTGGCTGGCGGAAAGCCTTGGAGTCTCGCTTGCGGCGCAGGCCGCCACGCTGCCGGTGATCCTTGCGTCCTTCGGACGTCTCGCCATCCTGTCACCAGTCGTGAACCTGGTCGTCGTGCCGCTCGTGGCGCCGGCCATGGCTGCAGGGCTGCTCGCGTTGGCCGGTGGGGTCATCGTCGGGGCCGGGGCGCCGTCCGTCGTGGGGGCGGTCCTGGCGGCCCCTGGGTGGGTCCTGCTGCGCATCCTGGTCGGGATCGTCGACACGGCCGCAGGACTCCCGTTCGCCAGCGTGACCCTGCCTCCTCCGCTGGCGACGATCGCGGCAGTGGGATCGATGGCAGCGATCGCCGCCGTGCACTGGCGGTTCGGGCGACGTTCGAGTGCGAGACCGCAGGCGACGGCCTCTCTGCCGGCCCACGCTGCGCCCCTGCCAGCCCCGATGGTCCGGCCGAGTGCCGCTCCTCGGCCAGGGACGGTGAGCGCCGCGACATACCCGCACCCGTACGCGATCGTCGCACTCGTGGTCGCCCTCGGCGTCGCCGGCGCCGTGGTGGTCACCCGACCTGCAGGCGTAGCCCGGATCACCGTCCTCGACGTGGGGCAGGGCGATGCCATCCTCATCGAGGGGTCACGGGGCGGACGACTCCTCATCGATGGCGGACCGGACCCGGCGCGCCTCCTCATCGCGCTCGATGCCCACGTCCCACCATGGGACCGGCGGCTCGACGGCGTCATCCTGACCCACCCGCACGAGGATCATGTGGCCGGCCTGGCGCGACTCCTCGACCGATACCACGTGCAGCGCGTCTTCGAACCCGGGATGCGCGGCCCCGGACCGGGCTACTCGGCATGGTTCGCCCGACTCACGACCCCAGGGGCGCCGGCCCGATTCGGGCTGGCGGCCGGCGACCGACTCCGGGTCGACGAGATCGACATGCGTGTCCTGTGGCCGATCCGCGGCCAGGTCCCGCGCGATCCGCCCGATGGTGGCACCGGCATCAACAACGTGTCGGTGGTCCTGCTGGGTGCCGTCGGGGAGGAGCGGTTCCTGCTTGCCGGCGACGTCGAGCAGGCGATCGACCCGACGCTGATCGCGGACCACCTGCCCAGGCTCGACTTCCTCAAGGTGGCCCACCACGGGAGCAAGACCGCCACCACGCAGGCATTCGTGGACGCGGTCCGACCGAGGATCGCCGTCGCGTCGGCTGGGACCGGCAATCCGTACGGACATCCGGCGCCGGCAACACTGGACCGCCTGCGTGCCGCCGGCGCGAAAGTCTACCGGACCGATCGTGACGGGACGGTGGTCGTGACATTCGCCCCGAACCGGGTCACGGCGCACGCCGAAGGAGGTCGAGTGGCGGCTCGCGCCGCGGCGACACCGACCACGCCGAACGCCGAACGCGCCAGCGACCCGAGGCTTGCGCGCTTCCTGTGCGCCGTCCCGCTCGCCGGGTCCGTGACCGGCGGTGGGCTGGCGGCGCGACCTGACGGGCTGGCGGCGCGACCTGACCCTGGCGTGGACCTGTCGGCGGCGCTGGTCTCCGCCTGGACGCCGCCACCACCACTCCCCGTGGAACCGCCCCAGGCCGGACGGGCGGCGACCGTCGAGTACCATCGAGTCGATGACGGTCCCGGGGCGGGTGGATGCCGCCTCCCTCCTGCTCTCCCTCGACCCGCCGACGTGGTTCGTGCGTCACGCGCGGGCCGTCGCCGAAGTCGCCGCCTTCCTCGCGGCACGGATCCAGGCTCGCGGGATCGCGCTGGACCGCCCTGCCGTGGAGGCCGCCGCGCTCCTGCACGATGTCGACAAGGTGCTCCCCGCGGACGACCCGGCCCGGACGCTTCCGCATGGTGACGGTTCGGCCGACTGGCTGACGCGACAGGGCCACCCCGAGCTTGCCCGGCTGGTCGCGAACCACCCCGTCACGCGTCTCGTGGATGACGAGCGCGCCCGCCGGTGGGCCGCGTTCGCGAGTCGCGAGGAACGGATCGTGGCCTATGCCGACAAGCGTGCCGGTCAGCGCCTTGAATCGATGGAGGCGCGGTTCGCATCGTGGCATCGGCGCTATCCGACGGGTGTCGACGACGTCGTCCTTCGCGCGATGCGCGCCCGCGCCGACACGCTGGAAGTCGATGTCTGCCGCGCGGCCGGGATCGCTCCTTCCGAGGTCCGTCGACTCGCCTGGACCCGCGACGCGCTGCGGGCGGCCCGGGCCGAACGTGCTGGGGACGCAGCGTGAGCGTCTCGCCGCTGCTCTACATCTGGGGCGATGACGAACTCGCCGCCGCGCGGGCGGTCGACAGGCTGGCGACGGCCATGGACGAGGAGTCGGGTGTGCCGCTGGAGCGCTGGGAGCTGCGTGGCCAGCGAAACGGCGCCGCAGCGCAGCTCGCGGACCTGCACGAGCGGATCGGAACGGCCGTCATGTTCGGGGGCGGCACGATGGCCGTGGTCACCAACGTCGGATCCCTGATGGTCAGCACCGAGGGGCGCGACGCGGTGCTCGCCACGGTCGACCTGCTGGCACCGGGGAATGCGCTCGTCTTCCTGGAGGCAGCACGGTCCGGCGCGAAGGGCCCGTCGCGCAAGGCCCTCACCGACAAGATCACGGCCGCGGGCGGTCAGGTCCTGCAGCGGCAGTCACCGAAGGGCGGTGCGCTGGCCGGCTGGATCGAGCGCGAGGCGCAGGAGCGCCAGATCACGCTCGGCCCGGGCGCGGCGAAGGAGCTCGCTACTCGGGTCGGGGGGTTCGTGGACCAGGGCGATGCGGAACGTCGCTATCAGACCCTCACTGCGTCGACCGAGCTCGACAAGCTGGCGCTCTATCGCGGCGCCGCGCCGGTGACGGTCGAGGACGTACGGATGCTCGTCGCGGAGGCCGTCCCCGGCACGATCTGGGGTTTCGTGGATGCGGTCGGCGAACGGAAGCCCGAGGCCGCGCTCGCCAGCCTCGAACGGCTGCTCGAGGCCACGCCAGAACCCGTGCTGATCGTCGTCCTGCATCGGCGGGTCCGCGAGCTGCTGGAGCTCAGCGATCGACTCGCGGGTGGCGCCTCGCTCCCGATGGCGGCGAAGGCCCTCGGGATCACCAGCGAGTTCCGCGCGAAGACGATCGCCGCTCAGGCCCGCGCGTGGACCGTCGACGAACTCACGGACGCGCTCCACGGCCTGCTCGAACTGGACGCCATGGTGAAGGGCGCACCGGGGACGGCTGGCGACACCGCGCAGCGTCGTCTGGCATTCACGCTCTGGGTGATGGACCACGTCGCCCGCCGCCCGCAACGTCCCGCCTGATCGAGCCTGCGACCACGTTTCTGTCACCTACCAACCCGGGTGGTACGAGACAGGGTTCCGGTCCGGATCGCGCCCGGAATCGCTCCGATTCCCCGCCAGATACCACCCCCATTGGTAGGTGACGTGAATCCGGCCCGAATCACGCCCGATCTGCTGTCACGTACCACGGGGGTTGGTATCTGACAAAAGCGCGGAGCCGCGCGCGAATCGGGTTTGCCGGCGTCCCACGGACTCAGGCGGCCGCGAGCCGAAGCAGAGGCGGCGCCGTTAGGAGCGAGCGAAGCGATGCGCTCGGGGGCGTCGCCGCCGCTTCGGTGGAAGGTCGGCGGTGGAAGGCCGCCGGGTGGCCGGCGGTGGAAGGCCGCCGGGATGGGCCTGGGGCCCTGCCGCTCAGTCGGCGGCGGACCAGGCCTGTTCCTGGACGACGAGATCGCTCTCGATCGCGAAGACACAGCGGCCCTCGCCAAGGTCCAGCAGCTCGATCAGGTCAGGGTCGATGTACAGCTGCGAGCAGTCCTCGCACAGCCCGCCGGGGATCCCGAAGCACAGGCGTTCCGTGCGATCCGGCAGGCGGAACGTCGTGTCGAACCGGGTCGTGATGAGCCGGCGGTTACAGGCGGGGCAGCGATCTCGCAGGGGCGACATGTCGCCAATCTAGGAGTGAGGTCCTCCGCCCGACATGACCCGACGGTACCCCCCTACCGAGTGGTACCCGCCCCGATTCGCCGCGGATGCCCGAAGCCCGGTCGCCGGGAACGCAAAATGAAGCAGGGCCGCGCTCTACTGGACGGCGAGGATGGTCTTCGCCTCGGCCCAGTGCTTCTCAAGGCCGTAGTACTCGCGCTCGGGCGGCGTGAAGATGTGGACCACCACCGAGCCGAAGTCCAGCAGCACCCAATGTGAGGCGGGTGTCCCCTCGCGGCCGTACGGCTTGGTCTTCTCGTCGCGCAACGCGCTCACGATCCCGTCGGCGATCGCGTCGAGCTGCCGCTCGGACCCGCCTGAGCAGATCACGAAGTAGTCGGCCAGGGTGGTGAGCGGCGTCAGGTCGAGCAGGATGATGTCTGCGGCCTTCTTGTCGTCGGCGAGTTCGACGATGCGCCGGGCGAGCTCCAGCGGCGGCCGCTCCGCCCTGGCCGCTCGAGCGGCCTTGGCGGCTTTCGATGTGGCCGTCCGGCGCGTTGGCAGACCGTCGGCGCTTGGCACGTCGGTCGCCGTGGCAAGCGCCTTCACGCGCGGCTTGGCCGCGGGCTTCGCGGCGGCCGCTGGCTTCGCGACGGCCGCTGGCTTCGCGACGAGCGACTTCGCCGCGGAGGGCTTGGCCGTGGACAGTGCTGCAGCGCGCTTTGCCGTGGCAGGCTTCTCAGCGGCAGGTGTCGTCGCAGCCTTGACGCGCGGCGTGGCCGTTCTCGGCTTGGCCGCGGCCGTCGCCGCAGGTACGGGTTCGATGGCTGCCGTGGCGCTCGGCGCGACCCGTCGGGTCCGCTTCGCCGGCAGCGCAGGTTCGGTCACGTTCGGTCATCCCTCCGGTCGATTCGATACAGCCCATGGTCGCCGATATAGGCGGCGACCGCATCCGGCACCAGGTAGCGCAGCGAGCGACCGGCCGCCGCGCGGTCGCGCAGTTCGGATGCGGAGAGCCTGATGCGCGGGCCATCGAGGAAGACGACACGTGTCCGGACGCCCGGGAACCGCTCCTCGAGGAAGGCCTGTCCCAGATCCGGGTAGCCATCGCGCGGCGCCACGGCAAGGCGAGCCATGCCCAGGACACGCTCAGGTTCGCGCCAGCTGGGCAGCCCCGCGAACGCTTCGGCCGACACGATCAGGGTGAGGTCCGCATGGTCCAGCGCAAGCGCCACGAGGGTATCGACCGTATACGACGGGCCGGACCGATCCAGTTCGATCCGACTTACCTCGAACGACGGGTTGTCGGCGATGGCCAGCTCGACCATCGCGAGCCGGTGGGTCGCAACCGTGATCGCCTGCTCGGGCTTGTGCGGGGGCACGCCAGCGGGCACGAACAGCACCGTGTCCAGACCGAGCGCGTCGCGGGCGCCTTCGGCCACGGCGAGATGGGCCAGATGGATCGGGTCGAATGTGCCGCCGAAGACGCCGATGGCGGACCCCGTCACCGATCCTCCCAGGGCTGTGGCTCCCATTCGAGCTCGGTCGCGCCGATCCGGACGACATCGCCCGCGCTGATCCCAAGTCGACGAAGTTCGGTCTCGATCCCCAGGCGCGCGAGGTCGCGCTGGAATCGTTCGGCCGATTCCTCGATGTCGAAGTCGGTCTGTGCCGCGATCCGCTCGATCCGGGGGCCGCGCACCCGGAAGGCACCGGCCTCCTCGAGCTCCACCGAGAAACCGTCGGTCATCGTTTCGATGCGATGGACCACCACGCCTGCCGGCTCCGGCGGCTGACCCAGCTCTTCGGCGTCGGGGAGGAGGTCAGCGAGCGTCGCGCGCAGGACGTCGAGCCCCTCACCGGCCGCGGCGGACACGCCGACGACCCGCAGGCCCTCCTTCTCTCGCGCGGCACGGAATGCGGGCCAGGCCTCGCGGGCCGCGGGCAGGTCCAGCTTGTTGAAGAGGATCAGCATCGGCTTCTCAAGGAGTTTCGGGTCGTGGGCGCGCAGCTCCTCGCGGATGACATCGAAGTCCCACTCGACGTCGCGCGCCGACCCGTCGACCAGGTGGACGAGGATCCGGGTCCGCTCGACATGGCGCAGGAATGCGTGCCCGAGACCCGCACCGTCGCTGGCACCTTCGATCAGACCCGGCACATCGGCGATGGTCGGCCGGCGCTCGTCGTCGCCGCCGAGGTCCATGACCCCGAGGTTGGGCTCGAGGGTCGTGAAGGGGTAGGCGGCGATCTTCGGCGTGGCTGCGGTCAGGGCCGCGAGCAGGGTCGACTTGCCGGCATTCGGCAGGCCGACCAGCCCGATGTCGGCGATCAGTCGCAGTTCCAGCCGCAGACCGGTCTCGGTCCCGGGCTCCCCCTTCTGGGCATGCTTCGGGGCCTGGTGGGTGGACGTCTTGAAGTGGGTGTTCCCAAGTCCGCCGCGACCGCCGCGTGCGACCATCGCTCGCTGGCCCACGGCCACCAGATCGGCGAGCATCTCGTCCGACGTCTCGTCGTAGACGGCCGTGCCGGGCGGGACGGTGATCACGAGGTCATCGCCGGCCTTGCCGTGGCGACGGGCACCCTCACCGCGACCTCCGGATGTCGCCTTGAAATGGCGCTTCACCTGGAAGTCGCGCAAGGTCGTCTCGCCCGGATCAACCACGAGATAGATGGAGCCGCCGCGCCCACCGTCGCCGCCATCGGGGCCGCCGCGCGGGACGTGCGCCTCATGCCGGAAGGTCGCGGCTCCGTCGCCACCGTCGCCGGCACGGACCCGGATCATCACGCGGTCGAGGAACATCGGGCCCATTGTCGCACGGCATCCCGACCGCTCCGGCGGTCGAGCCTGGGGCGACTAGAAGTAGGCGAGCGGATTGACGCGGACGCCGCCGTTCCAGACGGGGCCGCGCCACACCTCGAAGTGGAGGTGCGGGCCGGTTGCGTTGCCGGTCATCCCGATGCGACCGACCTGGTTCCCGCGCCCGACGTGCTCGCCGGCGCCGACGGTGATCGCCGACATGTGGTTGTAGGTCGTGAAGAGGTTGGATCCGTGGCTGATCCAGACCTGGTAGCCGCCGCCGTTGTCCTTCCAGCCCGCGAAGATGACCGTGCCGCCGGCCGCCGCACGGACCGTGGAGCCGAAGTCCGCCGCGATATCGATGGCGAAGTGGCCGTAGTGGAAGTACTGGCTGATGTAGTTGCCGCCACCGACGACCGGCCACAGGAGTGGGCCGCCCGAGTAGTGGCCACCGACCCCTGAGCCGCCATTGCCGCCACCGCTGCCGCCACCGTCGCCATTGGAATGGGTGACGACCGGGCGCTTGGTGGGCTTGGGTGTGGGGAGCGGTGCGCCTTTCGCGCCGGGGACCACCAGGACCTGGCCGACGATCAGGTTGGGATCGCCGAGACCGTTGGTATCCAGGATGACCTGCTCATCGACCTTGTAGCGAGCAGCGATCGATGCGAGCGTGTCGTTGGCCGTGACCGTGAGGATCAGGCCGCTGACGGGCGGGATCGTGAGGACCTCGCCCTGATGCAGCTTGTCCTTCGAGGTGAGGTGATTGGCCCACCAGAGGGTCATCATCGAGACGTGGAAGCGCTTGGCGATCCCGCTGAGCGTGTCGCCCGAGCGGACCTTGTAGGAGCGCAGGAGATCCGCGCCGTCGTTCACGGTCGTGTCCACCGCGACGGGCTTCAGGAGCGTGCCGTCGTCAAGGAACGGGCCGCTGATCAGCGCGCTGTCCGAGGTGGAGCCCGTGGGCGTGGCTGAGGCGCCACCGCCTTCGACATCGCCGACGACCGGTTGATCGCCGCCGTCATCGAGCTGGCCGAAGGCACCGGCCGCGGTGAGCCCGCCCACGCCGCCGACGGCGAGTCGGGGGCCGCCGCCCGATGCCGTGGTGCCGCCGATCGCGACAGCCGGCTTGGTGGTCCCGGCCGAGACGCTGGCGACCGAAGCGAGCAGCACGATCGCGGCGACCGCGATGGCGACGATGCGATCCTGACCGAGCCGCGCCACGAGGCCCACACGCTCGCGGCGGACCACGGAGGTCACACGGCGGCGGTCATGGGCGGGAGCGAGTCGGGCCGTCGATGCAGCCGATCGAGCGAGCCCGCGTACCTGGCGGGCGAGATCCAGACTCAGGGTCTGGATACTCGACGATCGGTCCCATCCGGTCTTCCGTGGCCGGCGCAGGCGTCCAAGGACGCGCGCGACGCCGACCGATGCGTTCAGCAATACGATCTCCTGGCGTTCGGACGGTCCTGCGGCGTGGGGAAACGCGCGGGGGAAAGGTCAGACGGACCGTCCTGGGGGTCGCGGTATCGAGGTTTGGGGTCTCTCTCTTCGCGGCCGACCGCCCGTACCTACGGGCTTACGACATCAGGACCCACGGTACCACGGGCGTCACGAGCCTGACAAACCCCGTTCCAGCGTTTTGTGACGCTGCGCCACGGTATTTTTTCGTCAGCCCTCGAGGGTCTTGGTCAGCGTCGAAAGGAACTGGGCGTTGCTGTCCGTCTTGGCGAGGCGGTTCAGCAGGATCTCGATGCCTTCGTTCGCACCAACGGCCGACAGCATCCGACGCATCGTCCAGACCATCTTGAGGGTGCCGTCCTCGAGGAGGAGCTCCTCGCGACGGGTGCCTGAGCGCTGGACGTCGATCGACGGGAAGATGCGCTTCTCGGCGAGCTTCCGGTCGAGGATGAGCTCCGAGTTGCCGGTGCCCTTGAATTCCTCGTAGATGACGTCGTCCATGCGCGATCCCGTTTCAACAAGACACGTCCCGATGATGGTCAGCGAGCCGCCTTCCTCGATGTTCCGGGCGGCGCCGAAGAACCGCTTCGGAGGGTAGAGGGCGATCGGGTCGATACCACCCGACAGCGTCCTCCCGGACGGCGGGAGGGCCAGGTTGTAGGCGCGCGCGAGGCGCGTGATCGAGTCGAGCAGGATCACGACATCACGGCCCGTCTCGACCTGGCGCTTGGCGATCTCGAGCGCCATCTCGGCGACGTGCGTGTGGTTCTCGGTCGGCTCGTCGAACGTGGAGCTGATGACCTCGCCCTTGACGCTGCGGCGCATGTCGGTGACTTCCTCGGGGCGCTCGCCGATGAGGGCGACCATCAGGAGGATGTCCGGGTAGTTGGAGCTGATGCCGTTGGCGATCTGCTTGAGCAGCATCGTCTTGCCGGCCTTCGGCGGGCTGACGATGAGGGCGCGCTGGCCCTTGCCGATGGGGTTGACGAGGTTGATCAGCCGCTGGCTCAGGTTCTTCGGATCGGTCTCGAGGTTGATCAGGACGTCCGGGTGAACGGGGGTCAGATCGCCGAACACCGGGCGTCGACGGGCAGTCTCGGTATCGACGCCGTTGACCGCATCGACCCGGAGCATCCCCCAGTACTTCTCCCCTTCGCGGGGGGCACGAACGGCACCCGACACGCGATCGCCGATGCGCAGGCCGAAGCGGCGCACCTGACTGGACGAGACGTAGACATCGTCCGGGCTGGGAAGCAGCCCGTGGCGACGCATGAAGCCGAAGCCTTCGTCGACGATGTCGAGGATGCCGCTGGCGTAGTCGTGCCCGGCGCGCTCGGTCTGACGCTGGAGGATCTGGTCGACCAGGACGTCCTTGCGCTCGCCGGCGGCAGAGTCGAGGTCGAGTTCGCGGGAGACCTGGCGGAGTTCCGCCACGCTCATCTCGCGGAGATCGTTGACCTCGAGGTCATTGCGCTCTCGCGCGGCCTCGAGTTCCTGCATTTCGTCGAACTCGGTGACGGGAGCGCGGTTGATCGGACCGCCTGGTGTGCGGCGGCGGGGACGACGGTTACGAGCGCGATCGCGCTGATCGGGGCCGGGTGCGGGCATATGGGTAGGGGTCACCTGTGGGTGAAAGGGCCTTCCGGCTCGCCAAGGAGTCGGTGGTTGCGAGGGGTCCCGTGCGGGCGGTGCGCGCGAATCGAGTCGCTGCGTGGTTGCCGCTCGGGATACTTGGAGCATAGACGTGCCGGCGTGGCGACGTCAAGCGGTGTCGCGTAGGTATTCCGTTCGGGCAGGTAGGTGGGCGCGGGGGTGGGGGCCGGCGTGGCGCGGGGGTGGGGGCGGGGGTGGCGCGGGGGCGGCGCGCGGGGGCGCCGCGCCGCCGGCGCCGGCGCCGACGGCGGCGCCTCTGGCGCAGGGCGAGGTCAGCCTCTT
>JBBQLI010000013.1:0-39861 GCA_038327765.1 Candidatus Limnocylindrales bacterium
GGGATCAGCATGGCGCAGCTGAACATCATGTACCTGCTCCATCGGAGCGGCGAGATGACGATGAGTCATCTCGCTGAGGGGCTCAACGTCTCGATGTCGAATGCGACCGGTCTCATCGACCGGATGGAAGAGCGCGGCTACATCGTGCGGACCCGAGTCCCCGAGGACCGCCGGATCGTCGTGGTGGGGCTGACCGATAGCGGTCGGCAGGTCCTCGACGAGCACGACGCCCTCACCGACGACCTGTTGCGGACCGTCCTGGCCAGCCTCGAGCCGTCGCAGTTGCTGGGAGTGGCCAAGGCCGTCTCGGACCTGCGCTCCGCGATCGAAACGAACGCGGAAGCCACGAACCACGTCCACGTCCACGCGAATCACGCCCACATCCACACGCAACCCCAACGGAGGGACTGAGAACCACATGGAAGCATTCCCGGTCGAAACCGGCGACGAGACACCATCGCTCGCCGACGATCCGGCGCTCGGCCTGAGCCAGCGCAGCAAGATGGAGATCCTGGGCGCGGTCATGCTCGGCCTGTTCCTGGGCGCTCTCGATCAGACGATCGTGGGCCCGGCACTGCCGACCATCGTCACCCAGCTGAACGGCAACGACCTCTACGTCTGGGCCGTCACGATCTACCTCCGCACGAGCACCATCAGCGTCCCGTTCTGGGGCAAGCTCTCCGACATCTACGGCCGCAAGCCGATCTTCATGCTCGGCATCGTGATCTTCCTGATCGGTTCGGCCCTGTCCGGCCTCAGCCAGAACATGACGATGCTGATCGCCTTCCGAGGCCTGCAAGGCATCGGTGCCGGATCACTGTTCCCGGTCGCCCTCGCGGTCATCGGTGACCTGTTCACCCCGGCCGAACGAGGCAAGTACCAGGGCCTCTTCGGGGCGGTCTTCGGTGTCGCGTTCGTGATCGGACCGCTCATCGGCGGGTTCCTCACGGAGCACGTCGGCTGGCACTGGATCTTCTACGTCAACATCCCGATCGGGCTGGTCTCGCTGTGGGTGATCTCGCGCCTGCTGCCCACCGTCAAGAACGCGCACGCGACGCGCAACTTCGACATCCTCGGCGGGGTGGTCTTCACGATCGCGATCAGCTTCCTGCTGGTCGGCCTCACCAACAAGCAGACCGGGGACTGGACCGAGACGACCGTCGGTGGCTTCATCCTCATCGGGCTCATCGGGACCGCGATCTTCGCGCTGATCGAGTCGCGCGCCAAGGAACCGATCATCCCGCTCGAACTCTTCCGCATCCGGACGTATGCGGCCTCGATGGCGGCCACGTTCTTCGCGGCCTTCGCGTTCTTCGGTGCGATCGTCTTCCTGCCGCGCTGGTTCCAGTTCGTGCGCGGCTTCTCGCCGACCGAATCGGGTCTTGCGATCTTCCCGCTCATGGTCGGGCTCATCGCCTCGTCCGTGGTCTCGGGGCTCATCGTTGCGCGGACCGGCAAGTACAAGTGGCTGACGGTCGGGGCGATCGTCGTCATGGGTGCCGCCACGGCGCTCATGACCCAGCTGACGGCCACCACGGACCTCGCGGTGGTGTGGTTCTGGATGTTCCTGGCCGGCCTTGGTGTCGGCCCGACCTTCGCGGTCTTCACGATCATCGTGCAGAACGCGGTGCCATTCCGCCAGCTCGGCGTGGCGACCAGCAACCTGACCTTCTTCCGCCAGATCGGTGGCACGGTGTCACTGGCGATCGTGGGCACGGTCTTCGGATCGGCCTTCGAGGACCAGATCGTGCCGCAGCTTTCGGCGGCGGGCGTTCCCGCCCAGGTGGTCGCTGGCTTCGGCCAGGCGAGCGCCAGCGGATCGCTCGATTTCAACAAGCTGACCGGCGTGGGTGACCTCGGGAGCGCGATCCTGAGTGCCGTTCCCGCGCAGGCCAAGCCGATCCTGGAGCCGTTCATCGCCCAGATCGTCACGGGCATCCATCAGGCCTTCAGCCTGGGTGTCGCCCAGACCTTCTGGATCGGAGTCGGCGCGGCCACCCTCGCTGCCATCTCAGCGGCGTTGATGACGGAGCATGCCCTCCGCTCGGCGAATGGTGCGCCCGCCCCGGCGGCCGCGCCGCGAACTCCCGAACTGGCTGGGACCGCCGCCGACTGACGGCACCCTTCCGTCGAAGCTGAAATGACGACCCCGGTGGCACCGCCCCCGGGGTCGTCGGCTGTCCGGGGTACGATGCCGCCGATGATGGTGTCGCCGGCCCCGTTCCCCGATGCGCTCCAGGCGCCCGGCACCGAGGACCTCAGGTTCGAACCCGCCGCTCGCCTCGAGGAGCTGCCGCCCGGCGCCATGCTCCGGGTGACTCGCTGCGAACTGGACCTGCTGCTGGCCCACACTCCCGCGGGGATCGTCGCCACCGACGACCGCTGTCCGCACATGAGCGCGCCGCTGTCGATCGGCGAGCTCGCTGGGTGCGTCGTCGCGTGTCCGTTGCACGAAGGCCGGTTCGACCTGTGCACGGGCGAGCCGGTCCAGATGCCGACGACCGGGGGGCTGGACCCCGATGGCCGGTATCACCCGGTGTGGACGCCGGGCGGTCGCGAGAACAAGCCGGACATGCCCGGCAAGAAGGCCGAGGCGCGCCGCCTCACCCGCGTCCGGCGGCTGCGCTACTACCCGGTCCGGGTCGTCGCCGGGGTCATCGAGGTCGCCCTGCCCCACGCGTGACCCGCCGGCGTCGAAGGCCGACGAGGAGCCAGGCGACCATCACGATCCCCGATGCAACGGGTGCCAGCGTGGCTGCGCGACTCGCCACCGGGACCGCGGCCGACGGCGCCTTCCCGTTGATCGAGCGCAGGTAGTTGATGACGTTCCAGCGGTCGGTCTCGGAGATCGAACTGGCCCAGGCGGGCATGCCGCCGGGCAGGCCGTTCGTGATCCAGTAGAAGAGGTCCCCATCCGAGTGGCCGCTGAGATGCGCTGTCAGCGATGGCGGCGTGATCGCGGTGGTGGCGGCGAGCGGCCCCCCGCCCTGCCCGGACACGCCATGACAGGCGGCGCAATTGGCCTGATAGATCGCGCGACCCGCCTCGACCGAGGTGACCGTGTCGGCGACCGGGTTCGGCGTCCCGGACAGCGGGGTCTGGCCGCCCGCGAGGTCCGCTGCGGTCATGACGATCCCGACGATGAGGAACAGGTTCCGGGCGATGGCGATGGCGGCCGCCGACGCCGGCCAGCGCCGCGTGATCGCGGGACTCGCGATGAACAGCACCGCGCCAACGACGATCACTTGGACCCCGAGGACGAACAGCAGGCTCACAGCCGAAGACCTCCGAACAGGATCACCAACCCGAGGATGGCCCCGACCGTGCTGGCAGCGATGCCCGCCGCCCGGCTGGCCTGTCGATCGACCAGCGGCAACGTCCCGCCGCCCAGCGTGAACGCGCCGAGCAGGATGGACAGCAGCAGCAACGCGATCGCGATGACGAGGGCCGGATCGACGGGGGGGACCGCAAGACCCTCGCTGATTCCGCTGGCGTCGAGCGCGAAGCTGTACCGCCAGCGACCGGTCTCGACACCGCCTGGGTCGCGGGTGATGACGTTCGCGTCCCAGCGGCTGTGCGCGGGGAGCGATCCGCCGTCCGTCGCGTACGTGCCAGGGATCGTGGCCCTGAGCACGATCCGCGTGTCGCCGCTGCCGTCCAGCCGTTGCAGGTCGAGTTCCACGGTGTCGCTGGCCGGGACCATCGTCGAGATGACGACGAACCGCGTTGGGCCTGGCCGTCCGGGAGCGAGTTCGAGGTCGGGTGTGGGCCCGGCAGTCAAGCCCGCGGTCGCCGCGGAAGCGATCGCGATCGGTCGTTCCTGGGCCGGTGGCGAGCCGCTCACCAGCACCCCCGTCACGAGGAGGACCGCGATCGCCAGGGCGCCCTCGATCGCGAGTCGCAGGCGGGTGCCGCCGACACGGATCCGTCCACGCCCGCCATCCACGTAGTTCACAGCACCGACCGCGAACGCGGCGAGGGCGATCGCGACCTTGATGAGCAGCGTGGCCTCGTACTGCGTGGTGATCGAAGGGAAGGCGCGCGTCTCGACCCAGTCCGAATAGACCCCGCTGAGCGCGAGGAGCGCGACGCTGACCAGCGCGAGCGCGCTGAAGCGCGGCACGAGCGTCGACAAGGGCCGGTCCGGGCGCACGGCAAGCACGCCGACCCAGACCAGGGTCAGGAGGCCAGACAGCCAGATGCCGACTGCGAAGACATGCACCACGACAGCCGCCAAGGGACCCGGCGCTGCATATGCGGCGGCATGCCCGCCGGCCGCGAGCAGGACCAGTCCGATCCCGCCGACCACCGCCAGCAACGACTGCGCCGGCGCATGTCGGTCACGGCGGACCAGCATCGTGGCGATGACCACGCCGGCGACCACCACCGCGACCCGCGCGATCAGCAGGACCCCGGTCCGGTTCGCGACGGCGAACGCGAACCCGTCGATGCCAGGTGAGGTCGCGCTCAGCAGCAGCAGCGAGCCCGACCCGATCGCGCCAAGCGCCGCGGCGATCATCGCGGCCCGGCTCAGCACGTGGTCCCGTCGGTCGCGCAGGATCAGCCAGCCGACGATCGGCAACCCGAACGCCAGGAGCAACCCGAGGTCGCCCAGGACCCTCGATTCGGTCTCGAGGAACGAGGTCACCGCATCGTGGCCGGCGTGGACCGACCCGGCATCCGCGGCCCCGGTCTGTGGCGGCGGCGTCACGTTCCCGACGCCGAACGTGAAGAACCCCGACGTGGCGTGACCGTCGGCGGCCGACAGCGACCGCCAATCCACGGTATAGATCCCGTCGGCGAGGGTCGCCGTGACGAGCACGACGAGGGTGTACGGGTCGCCGGCGTCCACGGCGCCCTTGTGCGACAAGAGGGTGACCCCCGTCGGGTCCAGGAGATCGACCGATGTCGCGCTCGGATCGATGGTCTCGGAGAAGACGAGCGTGAGGCTGGTCGGCGAGGTCGCGACCACGTCACCCGCACCGGGCGTGCTGGTCACGAGCTGGGCATGGGCAGCCACGGACCGGACCGCCGGCCCGACGAGTGTCGGGCCGGCGAGCACCAGAGCCCAGATCGCCACGAGGGCGATCAGGCGGCGGATCACGATGCTAGGCAGGACGACGCCGACCGGACAGCGCGACCCCAAGGCCGATCAGTCCGATCACGACTCCCGCGATCCCGACGCAAAGGGCGACCGTGACCTGCGCGGCGGCATCCTTGCCAGCCTGGGCGTTGGCGACCAGGTCGGCTTCCGAGGGGAACTGCACCGGGAACTGGCCACCGGCCGTGTCATGCACCTCGTCGAAGCCGGTCGGGCTCGACGTGAACGACTCGTCGATGGCGGCGCCTTCGATCGTGCCGACGATGTGAAACGTGTACGGACCGGCCGCAGTCGGGATGAAGACCGACTCGTAGGCGCCGTCAACGCCATCGCGGGCGGTGATGGGCAGGTCGCGCTTCTGGCCCTGGTAGGTGACGTCGGCCTTGAGCGTCTGCTCAAGCCCGGTGATCGGCTTGTCCTCCTTGTGGACGAAGAATTCAAGGCCGCTGCGTTCGCCGACGAAGACCGGTTCGGAGATGAACCCGACTTCCATGTCGTAGCCCGCGACCGTGCGTGCCTCGTGAGCGCTGACGACACCGGTCGACAGCACGAGTACGGTCGCCGCGGCGACCAGGGCGGCAGCGCGCCGCCCGATGGGTGATCGAAACATGGGATCCTCCTGGACCCGACCGCGAGCGGCCGGGGAGATGGCCGGCCGCATCGGCGGCCAGGTCGATCAGGCTGGGAGGATCCGGGGCGGCGCGCGACCGGCATCGGGCCGCGATCGCATCCAGCGGTGCGGGGCGGCGTCGTGGATACGCGCCCATTCGTGCGCGGGCTCGGCCGCGGCGATCCGTTCGACGATGCGGGTGATCGCCCGGGCGATCCGTGCCTGGAGGACGGCGATCCGCCAGCGAACCAGCCCACCGAGCGCGGCGAGGGCAAGGGTGACCAGGGCCAGGACGGGGATCGCGAGCGGGGCATTCGGGCCGACGATGGCCTCGATCCCAAGGACGTCGCCATGTGTGAACAGGTATTCGACGTTCTCCTGGAGGGCGAACAGGAGGATCGTGGCCGGGAGCAGGACCCTCCACAGCCGCAGCACCTCGGGGAGATAGGCGCTCGCGGTCGATGCGCGGCGCTCCGGCAGCCCCACCAGCCGACGACGAAGCCGGACCACGGTCGCCAGGGCGCCGGCGACCAGCAGCGTGCCAGAGAGGAGCGCGAGACTGATCAGCGTCGGCCAGTACGCATCGTGCCCGCGCTCGGTCATGACCTGGACGAGCGTGGATCCCAGACCGTACTGGGCGAGATAGACCGCGTCGTGACCGAGGAAGACGGCCACGATCAGGAGGAGCGTCAGCCGAATCCGGGGCGCCCAGCGTGCGAAGGCGGAGGTGATCCCGAAGGTCATCGCGCCAGGATGGTAGCGCGCGCGGGCGATCTGCCGGTCAATCGGGTTCGGGGGCGTCCTCGCGGACGTCGATCAGCTCGTCGAGATCGGTCAGGCGGTCCAGGTAGAGGTAGCCGTCAAGATGGCCCACCTCGTGCTGGAGCGCACGCGCAAGCAGGCCGGTCCCCTGGATGTGGACCTTCTTGCCATGCCGGTCGCGGGCGGTCGCCCAGACGCGGTCCGCGCGCGTGATCGGCGCGTAGTAGCCCGACACGGACAGACAGCCTTCCAGCCCGGTCTGCTCACCATCCATCCGGACGATGCGCGGGTCGATCAGCTCGTAGACCCGATCGTCCACTTCGATGACGGCGACCCGCTCAGGTCGGGCGATCTGGTTGGCCGCCAGACCCACGCCCGGCGCAGCGCGCATGGTCGCCACCATCTCGTCGAGGAGACGCCAGAGCCGGCGGTCGAACGGCGGCACCACCACGGCGGGAAGGCGCAGCGCCGGGTGCCCGAGCTGGACGATGGGATGGATGGCCATGGCTACGAGCGGATCTCCGTCTCGGGACCGACCGGCTCGCTGCGGGCCCGGGCGGCGAACGTCTGGATGATGTGGACCACCTCGTCCGGGTCGTCCGTGAGCTGGATGAGATCCAGGTCGGCCGGCCCGATAGCACCGGCCGCCAGGACCGTGGTGCGAACCCAATCCAGCAGGCCGCGCCAATACGAGGTCCCGACCATGACGACCGGGAAATGGCGGACCTTGCCGGTCTCGATCAGCGTGACGGCCTCGAACAGCTCGTCGAGCGTGCCGAAGCCGCCGGGCATGATCACGAATCCCTCGGCGTACTTCACGAACATCGTTTTGCGGACGAAGAAGTAGCGGAACTCGACGCCCAGGTCCACGTACGCGTTGAGCCCCTGCTCCTTCGGCAACTCGATGTTGCAGCCGACCGACAGCCCGCCGCCCTCGCGACAGCCGCGGTTCGCGGCCTCCATGGAACCGGGACCGCCGCCCGTGATGATCGCGTAGCCCGATTCGGCGAGCCGTCGCGCGACCGTGCGGGCCAGCTCGTAGAGAGGGTCCCCCTGAGCGGTCCGCGCCGAGCCGAAGATCGTCACCGCCGGCCCGACACGCGCCAGTGCGTCGAAGCCGTCCACGAACTCGGACAGGATGCGCAGCGCGCGCCAGGGGTCGGTGTCGAGGAAGGACGGGTCCGGCCGCGGGTTGAGGAGCTTTTCGTCTTCGGTCGCGGCGATCCTCGGACCCAGGTGTTCGAACGCCTCCGGGGTCACACGCATCCGACCGGCGCGCCGGGTCGTCTCTCGACGGTGACGGGTGTCTTCACGGCTCGTGGTCTCGTGGTCGTCGGTCATCGCGGCTAGGATGCCATCACGGAGGTACGCATGCGCAATCGCTGGTTGATCGCCGGAGTCCTTGTCGCGATCGGACTCGTCTGGATCGGACAAGGCACCGGGTTCTTCGGTGGCACGGGCGGCATGAACGGCGACGTCAAGTGGGCGTTCGTGGGTGCTGTCCTGATCGTGATCGGCGCCCTGATCGCGGCACGAGGCATCATCGCGCGCCGGCACGCCTGAGCCATTCCGTCCAGGTAGCCTCGGCACGACCCACGGTGACGTCGGCACCGTGACGGATCAGCGGCAGGCGCAGGAGTCGCGCGTCCGCGACCAGGCGCTGGGCGATGCCCGCCTCGTCGAGCGTCAGATAGCCCAGACCGGCGTCCCTGTACGGCTTCGACGAATCGTCGAGCAGGGCGCGACCGCCCAGACGGTCGCTGAATCGGCGGAGCTCCCCGGCGGCGATGGGTCGCTTGCGCAGGTCCACGAACGAGACCGCGATGCGACGCTCACGGAAGAAACGAAGGGCGGCACGCGTCTCTGCTGAATCGTCCCGGCCGAACACCTGGATGTCCGGCATCTTCTTCGTCGGGACCTTGCCGAGCGGCGCTGGCATCTCAGTCCGCCGGTTCCAGCACGAACAGCGGGACGATGCGGGTGGTCCGGTCGCGGTAGACGGCGAAGCCCGGATAGCCCGCCACGACCAGCGGCCAGAGGCGGTCGGCTGCCGCGCCCGTGGCTTCGTGGGCCAGGAATCGGCCACGTCGTCCGCGATGGGTGACCTCGACCGCGCCGTCGGCCCGCAGGTTGTGGACCCACGCAGGCATCGTCGGCTTGCCGGAGTTCGATCCGACGATCACCCACGACGCCCCATCACGCACTGCCGCCAGGGGCACGGTCCGGTCAGCGCCGCTACGTCGACCATGGGCGGTCACCAGGATCATGTCCATCCCGAGCGCCCGTGCCAGCGGGCCCCGACCACCCAGGACGCGATACGCGGCGCGATGCGCCAGCGTCACGACGCGGTTCGTCAGGAACACGCCGATGGCGAGATATGCGCGACGTGGGAGGGGCGTGGCCACGCCAGTAGCCTAGCGTGGCGACCGGGTACCATCGATGGGCAGAAGGAGGCGCCTCGTGACGGACTGGTTCACGGTCAAACTCGATGACAAGCCCGGCTCGCTGGCACGCGTCGCCGCCGCCCTGGGCGAGCGCGGCGTGAACATCACCGGCATCGTCGGGGTGGCCGAGGACACCGACGGCGCGCTGATGCTGACCACATCGGATGCGGCAGCCACCCGCGAGGCGTTCGCGGCGCTCGGACTCGCCTTCGACGAACACGATCCCACGGGCGGGCCGGAGCCGGACACGCTGTCGGTCAACGACCTTCGACCCGGCGCGGCCGGGCGCGGCTCCTTCTAACCACACGCCGATGGCTCGTCGCCGCGCGGTGGAGACCGCCGCGATCCGCTTCGACGTGGTGGACCGGGCCGATTCGATCTCGGCCATCACCGCGGCCACCGGCGCGATCGGCGGTCGGATCCGGAACCTGGCCACGGTCCGGCACATCGAGGGAGAGCCGCCGCTCGTCGAGATCGAGCTCGAGGTCGAGGGTGTGACCGACGAGGAGCTCGCCCGCGCGCTCGACCAGCTCCAGGATGTGCGGGCCGTCCACCTGACCCGAGCCCTGGGCAGCATCTTCGGGAAGCGCGTGATCGTGGTCGGTGGCGGGGCACAGGTCGCCCAGGTGGCGCTCGGTGCCGTCAGCGAGGCCGACCGCCACAACCTGCGTGGCGAGCGCATCAGCGTTGACACGATCCCGCTGGTCGGCGAAGTCAACATCGCCGCCGCCGTCCGGGCGGTCGCGGACCTGCAGCGTGCCCGATTGCTCGTGCTCGCCGGCTCGATCATGGGTGGCGACATCAGCGTGGCTGCCGAGGAGCTGCGTGCGGTCGGCATCCCGATCATCGCGCTGAACATGGTGGGTTCCATCACCCAGCACGTGGACCTGGTCGTCTCGGATCCGGTCCAGGCGGGCACGATGGCGGTGATGGCTGTGGCCGACACCGCGACGTTCGACCTGGAGCGCCAACGCGGCCGCAAGTACTGAGTCGATCGATGCGCATCGCGACGTGGAACGTCAACTCGCTCAAGGCGCGCCAGGAGGCCGTCGAGAACTGGCTCGGACGGGCAGCGCCGGACATCCTGTTGATCCAGGAAACGAAGCTCACCGATGCCGATGCCCCGGTGATGGCTTTCGCGATGGCGGGCTATCAGTTGATCCATCACGGCGAGGGTCGCTGGACCGGGGTGGCGATCGCGGCCCGGAACGGGCTGGCCGTCTCGGACGTGGTCACGAACTTCGGCAACGGGCCGGTGCGGGACTCCGGGCCGGGCGCGCCGGCGAGCGACGCGGGCGAAGACGATTTCGATCCGTTCGATGAGGCCCGGATGCTCGCGGCCACGGTGGATGGCGTGCGAGTGGTCAGCCTCTATGCCCCGAACGGGCGGGTGGTGGACTCAGCGTTCTACGTCGGCAAGCTGGCGTGGTTCGAGCGACTGGCCCGCTGGATCCGCGACGACCTGGCTGCCGGTGCCGGAGGCGCCGGTGACGCGCTCGTCCTCGGGGGTGACCTGAACGTGGCCCCGACCGATGGCGACGTGTGGGATCCGAAGGCGGCGCATGGCGGCACCCACGTGTCCGAGCCGGAACGAGCCGCCTTCCGGGCGCTGATCGCGGCGGGTGGACTCGTCGATGCCTACCGTGCTCGCCACGACGAACCGCGCCGCTTCACGTGGTGGGATTACCGCGCGGGGATGTTCCACAAGAACTTCGGGATGCGCATCGATCATCTGCTGGTCACATCGTCCGTCGCCGCACGCGTCGTGGACGCCGAGATCGACCGCCAGGCGCGCAAGGGACCACCGGTCCCCTCGGATCACGCCCCGCTCTCGATGGATCTCGACGAACCCGGCAAGCCGTTCGATCCAGACTGGTCGGGTGCGTTGTCGCGAATCGCGTCGCGAACGCGCTGAGGCGCGGCGAGCGCGGACGAGATCGGACGGGCGGCGCGGCCCCTAGCCGACGATCGTGTGGCGCGGGATCCAGCCGGTGAGGCCGTCGGGTGCCTGGACCTGGAGGAAGCCCTGCCACGACCCGATGACCTCGATCTCGTCGCCACGATCGAGCCGACCGAGTTCGCGCGAGTTGATGTCATCGGGTCCGTCGGACACGCGGACCCGCTGATAGCCCATCTTGAGGCGTTCGACACCCTTCTTGGGTGGATTCGTGAAGAGACGTCGGGTCGCACCGGCCTGGACCCGCGTCGCGGCGAGCGCCTCCGCGCGAGCCTGGACAGCCGACGCGAGCGGCACGTCATCGGCACCGGGGTCAAGGATCAGTGTGCTCCGGGGAGCGCGGCGGGCTCCCTTCGTGCGGGGCTCGGGGTTCGATCGAGGCTTGACCGGGAGCGGCGCTTCCACGATCGCGGCAGCGGCCGCATCGACAGTGGCGTCCTTGCCACGACGCTTGGGGGTCTTCGCCTTGGGCGCGGTGACGACGGCAGCGAGGGGGGCCAGGACGGCGGGAACGCGAGCGGCGACCGGGACCTGGGCCGTGAACGGCGCTGCCAACACGAGCGAACCCGGGCCGTCCTGGTCCTTCCGCCCCGAGCGGCGCCTCAACATCACGAAGAGGAAGACGCCGCCGACGCTTGCGAGGATCCAGGTGAAGAGCGGGTTTGCCGTCGCGAAGCCACCAAGGTCGAACCGGCCGATCGCGGAGCCGGCACCGGGGCCGTTCGAACCGCCATTGACATCGGTCGATCCCACGCCGGCGCCCGGCGTGGGACTGGAGCTACCGTTGGAGCCAGGACCGTCGGCGATGGCGAAATCCGAGCCGGACGGTGACGGGGTAGGTCCCGGAGTAGCGCTCGACTGGGCCGTGACCTGGCTCGTCGGATCAGGCGACGCGGTCGCAGGCTTCGCGGTCGGCTTGGCCGTGGGCTTGGCCGTGGGCTTGGCGGTCGGCTTGGCGGTCGGCTTGGCGGTCGGCCTTGGCGTCGGCTTCGGAGTGGGCTTTGGCGTTGGCTTTGGCGTCGGAACGGGGGTAGGAACCGGCGTGGGCGTCGGGACCGGGGTCGGCGTGGGGACCGCCCCGACCGTGAAGGAGCCCGCGGACAGTTCGCAGATGAGCTTGGGCGTGACCGTCTGGGTGCCCGGCGTGATCCGGACCGTGGCGCCGCGGGTACCGGTCGTCGCGAAGGTGAGGGTTCGCTGGTAGAGCGCGCCCGTGGCGAGGTTCCCGGACACGTAATTGAGGCCCCGGTTGGTCCCGTCGGTGAAGTAGACCCGGACGGCGTCCGGCGTCTCAGCCAGGTTGTCCTGGTACGTGACCGAGAAGGTGAACGGCGTCGCCGTGGTCCCGGAACCCGGCGAAACGGTCGCATTGCTCATGCTGCCGTTGTCAGGACACGTGACGGTAGCGGCAGACACCACAGCCGTCAGGAACGGCATCGCCGCGGCCAGGGTCAGGCCGAGGGCCAGAACCCCTGTCCGAAACAGTGATCCCTGATGTCCATGACGAGCGGCCAATCTGCGGTCTCCGTGTAGTGCCTCCGACCCTAGGTCACGCGCGCCGCCGCGTCCTTGGAACGGTTGGACCGGACGCTCGGTACTTTGGTCGCGGTGCGCCCCACCAGCGCGAGGCGGACCGACGACATCCCGCACGACCCGTCGCATGCTGTGATCCGGGCGCCCCAGGAGTCCGCTTGATCTTCGCGGTCAGTTCCGTCGTGGTCCGCGTGATGCCGCCCGGCGTGCGGCGCGAACCGACCTGGGCGGCCGCCTAGGTCGCGGAGGTGGCCTTAGCGTGGGCCGAGGTCCGAGCGTTCGGGTCGGCGGCGTTCGCCCCAGCGTCGGCGGTGGTGGTCGCCCCCGCTTCCGCGGCGGTCGTGCCCGGCTTCGGCGGCGGGACGTCGTATCGGTCGCGTACGATGCGCGGCGTCCACGTGGACTCCCCGACATACCGGTCCGCGACCATCTGGTCGAACGCGTGGACCGACGCTTCCTGGTTCGAGTAGCGGCCCGCGACCCACGACGACGACTTCGTCCCGCGCTGCTGGAGCTCGCACACGTGCCAGTCCTGCTGGTTCGTCAGGTCCCAGAACGCGATCGCGTCCGACGGATCGAAGCCGGGCATCGCGATCGTCTCGGCCTCGAAGAGCCAGTCGCACAGGACCAGTGTCTTGTCCGGACCCTGCGGGATCAGGCGGTGGGCAAGCAGGTAGTCCGGATGGATCGACAGGAAGCCCATGGGCCACAGGACGTAGTAGTAGACGCGGCGTTCGTCAAGCGGCGTGATCCCGTGCATCGGCGGACGGCCGTCGCGCGACCCATGGCCACCATCGAGCGACATCGTCTCGGCGTTGTCGACCAGCTCCATCCAGCCGCCCTGCCACGCGCCACGCGGGTCGAAGTCGCCACCGAGGTCGTACGGCGTCAGCTTGTTGAGCTGCGGGTGGACGCCCGGGCAGTGGTAGCACTCACTGTAGTTCTCGGCGATGAACTTCCAGTTGGCGTCGACCACGTATTCGACCCGCTTCGCGGAGCGCAGGCTGCGGAAGTCGAACCGCGACCAGTGGTCGACGAGGTCGCCGAGCTGGGCCGCCAGCGGCGCCGCCTCCGGATCGAGGTTCAGGAAGATGAAGCCCTGCCAGGTCTCGAGCCGGACCGGCGCCAGCCCGAACGTCTCGAGGCTGAACTCGTCGAGGTCGTCGGTGTGCTTGGCCCGGATCAAGGTGCCATCAAGGTCGTAGATCCAGGAGTGATACGGGCACTGGAACCGGACGACCTTGCCGCACGCCTCCTCAGCGACGGCGGTCCCGCGGTGACGGCAGACATTGAAGAAGGCACGCAGGACACGGTCGCGGCCGCGGACGACGATCAGGTCCTCGCCATCGAGCTGGACCAGCATGTAGGTACCTGGCTCCGGCACGTCTTCCTCGCGGGCGACCTGGACCCAGTCGGCACGCAGGACGTTCTGGCGCTCCCAATCGAAGATCGCGGCGTCGTGGTAAGCGCGCTTCGGGAGGAGCGAGGCACCGCGATACTCGCGCCGGACCGACGCCAGTTCGGCGGTCGTCAGGATCCCGGTGTCGGTCATGTCGGTCGGTCCTCCGTGGATCGTGAGTGGAACGTGGCGCAGCTTCGTCGCGGCCCGCAGATTTGTCGCGGCATGATGCTGGAGAGGCGCGACGCCTCAGCCTCCTCGTGCCGTCTGTCCCATCTGGTGGTGCCGTCGTTCCGTCAAGCGCGACACGCTCTGACCAGATCATCGTCGACCGCTCGGGCCGACCGATTTCCGGCAGATGCTCCTCAGGCGGGCATTGGTCAGCGGATCCGTGACAGATGTGTCACCAGGCGAGCAGATGACGGTTTCTGCGGCGTCGCCCACGCTCAATGCCGAGGATCGGGGGTGATTCCCTCTGACGAGTGCCCGCCTGAGGGCCATTTGTCACAAACCGCGGCGCCGCACGCCAGATCAGCCGGCCAGCACTCCCACCGACAGCCCCAACTCCTCTTCCGCGGCACGGACCGCCCAGCGCAGGACATCGTCGCGGTCGATCGTCGTCCCGTGAGCCACCACCTGGAGCGCGAGCCCGTCGAGCAGCGACAGGATCCGCCACGCGGCGGCCGTGGGATCGTCCGACCGGAACTCCCCCGCCCCCACGCCGGCGCGGATCGTCCGTTCGAGCAGATCCTGCCACGCCAGATTGAGCCGCGCGGAGACGACCCGGATCGCCGGTCGTCGCGCCGCCTCCGCCCAGGCATCCAGCCACAGCTGGAACGACCAGTCTTTGTCGACCGGCGTGTAGGTCCGGAAGAAGACGGCCATCGCCGACGTCGGACTCCCCGCCTCCCCCATCAGCCTCTCGGAGAGGGCGAGGTCCTGCCGCGCGACCTGTTCGAACGCGGCGGCCAGCACCTCGTCCATCGATTCGAAGTAGTGATGGATCAGCCCGCTCGACGTGCCCATCGCGGCAGCCACGTCGCGCACCGTGGTCGACGCCAGTCCCTTCTCGATCGCCACGGCCAGGGTCGCGTCCACGATCGCCTCGCGTCGCTGGTCGGGGGTCATGCGGCTCACGACGCGCAGGGTAGGACGATATTGCGCAAGCGTCCAATAGACGATACTGTGGCGGCCGGTCGAGCCCCACGAGGAAGAGGCGCCAGCGCATGATCCGGACGACGCCGTTCCACGAGCGCACGAATGCGCTCAACGAGACGCAGCTGTGGAGTCACTGGTCGGGCCACCTCGCGGCGGACCGATACCAGATGTCGGACAAGATGGAGTACTTCGCGGTCCGCAACGCGGCCGGGCTGTTCGACTCCAGTCCGCTCTACAAGTACCGCATCCACGGTAAGGACGCGGAGTTGTTCCTGAGCGGCATCCTCGCTCGCGACATCCGCACGTGTCCGCCCGGCCACGCGCAGTACACGTGCTGGCTCGACGACCGCGGCTTCGTCATCGAGGACGGGGTGATCCTGCATCAGGCCAAGGACGAGTACCTGCTCACCTCGGCCGAGCCCAACTTCGCGTATTTCGCCGACCGCATCGGCCGCATGGCCGTGACCATCGAGGAGGTCAGCGCCGACATCGGCACGCTCGCGCTCCAGGGGCCGCGCTCGCGCGCGCTGCTCGCGCGGCTCGTGCCACAGATGGAGAAGATCCCCTACTTCGGTCTCGCCAAGGGCGAGATCGGGGGCGCGCAGGTGACCGTGTCGCGGACCGGCTACAGCGGCGATCTCGGGTACGAGGTCTGGATCGACAAGGCCGATGCGCTCCATGTCTGGGACACGTTGTGGGACTCGATGGAGGGCTATGGCGTCCTGCCGTTCGGCCTGGCGGCGCTCTACATGCTGCGCATCGAAGCAGGCCTGCTCCTGCTTGACGCCGACTTCGATTCGAGCCGGTTCGCCTGGAACGATTCGCATCGCTCCACCCCGATCGAGCTCGGCTGGGCCTGGATGTTCAAGGATCTGGGCGCGGACGACCGGCCGTTCATCGGCCGCAAGGCGCTCGAACACGAGATCGCCGACAAGACCTCGCGCTGGGCGATGCGCGGGCTGCTGGTGGATTGGCGCGACTACGATCGGGTCTACAACGAGGCCGGGCTGATCCCGCCCAAGGATCACGCCCCCATCGTCGAGGACTGGATGCTCTACGACGACGACTACCAGCGCGTCGGCTACGCCACCAGCTTCATGTACTCACCGATGCTCCAGCGCCACATCGCGCTGGCGCGGGTCCGTCCGGACTTCGCCAAGCTCGGGACCAAGGTGAACCTGGAATTCACCGTCGACCACCATTACGAGCAGGTCGCCGCGAATGTCGCCCGACTGCCGCTCTACAACCCGGAACGGAAGACGAGCTGACATGACGACGACGCCGACCACGAAGACCCCCAAGGCGAGCAGCGGCTCGACCAAGACCACCTCGAAGGCGGACCGAACCTACGACGCGATCGTCATCGGTGGCGGACACAACGGCCTCGTCAACGGCGCGTATCTCGCCAAATCCGGGCTCAAGACGCTGATCATCGAGCGACGACACCTGGTGGGAGGCGCGGCGATCACCGAGGAGCTCCGGCCGGGGTTCTGGTTCACGACGTTCTCGTACGCGCTGAGCCTGATCCGCCCGGACATCATCCAGGACCTGGAGCTGACCAAGCACGGGTTCCTGCCGCTGTTGATGGCCTCGACGTTCGCGCCCGACGGTGAAGGCGACTACCTGCTGTTCGGGCAGGATCACGCCCAGAACCAGAAGGAGATCGCGCGGCATTCGAAGCACGACGCCGACGCGTACGACCAGTACACCCACGACATGGAGATGGTCTGCCAGGCCATCAAGCCACTGCTGGACATGGTCCCGCCCGATATCTTCAGCAACGACCCCGAAGAGCTGCTGGCACTGGCGGGGATCGGTTCGCGGTTCAAGCGGCTCGACAAGCGCGTGCTCCACAACGCGGTCCGGCTGCTGACCGGGAGCGCGGCGGACTTCCTCGACGATTACTTCGACTCCGAGCTGCTCAAGGGCTATCTGGCCTCGTCGGGGATCATCGGGACCAAGGTGGGGCCGCGCTCGCAGGGTTCGGGGCTGGTCCTGCTGTATCACTCCCTCGGTGAGCACGACGGCGAGTTCGGTTCGTGGGCGTTCCACAAGGGCGGCAACGGCGGGTTCACCCAGGTGCTGGCCCGGGCCGCGCAGGCCTTCGGTGCCGAGATCATGCTGGAATCGCCGGTCGAGTCCGTGATCACCAAGGACGGCCGGGCGACTGGCGTGGCGCTGACGGATGGGACGGAGTACTACGCCGATACCGTGGTGTCGGCCCTGGATCCGCGGCGCACGTTCCTTGAGCTGGTCAACCCGCGCGAGCTGCCTGACGACCTGGTCGAGAACATCCAGCGCTTCCGGTTCCAGGGCACATCGTCGAAGGTCAACTTCGCGCTCGACGGGATCCCGACGTACCCGGGGCTGGAAGGTCGCACCGACCAGTTCCGCGGCTTCACGAACATCGGGCCGTCGATGGATTACCTCGAGCACGCCTTCGACGATGCGAAGTACGGCTGGTACAGCCAGAAGCCGTACATCGACATGGCCATCCAGTCGACCATCGATCCGGACATGGCGCCTCCGGGCAAGCACGTCCTGAGCTGCTTCATCCAGTACACGCCGTACAAGCTGCGCGAGAGCGACTGGGATACCGAGAAGGAGAACCTGGGCGACACCGTCCAGCGGACGCTCGAGTCGTTCTTCCCGGGCTTCGGCGACCGGGTGCTCCAGCGCGAGGTCGTGACGCCGCTGCATATCGAGCGGACCGTGGGTCTGAGCGAGGGGAACATCTTCGCCGGCGAGTTCTTCGCCCCGCAGATGTTCTTCTTCCGGCCGGCGCCGGGCTGGTCGCAGTACCGCACCCCGATCGACGGCTACTACCAGTGCGGCTCCGGCACGCACCCGGGTGGCTGCGTCATGGGTGCGCCGGGCAAGCTGGCCGCGGGGCAGGTCATCAAGGACCGGGTGAAGGCCAAGGTCCGCGCGCGGGCGTAGCGGGTGGCGCGGCGGCGGCCGCGGCGGCGGCTCATGTCCCGCTGGCCGGCTCCCGAGCCCGGTCGTCCGCGGTTGCCCGGGTTCGCGGCGCGACTGGAGTCCCGTGGTGATCCGTCCGCGGTTGCCGGGGTTCGCGGCGCGACTGGAGTCCCGTGGTGATCCGTCCGGAGCCGGAGCCGATCATCCGCCAGACAGTCGCCTGGCGGACCCTTCGGCGGACAGCGCGCGCCGGCAGGAGTCCACGAGCGTCGCTTGATGCTTGACCCAGTTCAGGTTCGCATCAACGTGAGGTGGGACTGGCGCCGAGTGGACGATCTGGACCCGCGGCCGCGCCCAACGGTCCGCTGGACGCACGTATGGCGGGAAACGAGGACCTGAGCGGCGAGGAAGCGCAACGGCGCGATCGTCTCCGCGAGCTTTGGTCCTAGTCGAGCGTGACCCGTTCGTGCCAGTGAGGGATGTGCGTGGCGAGACCCAGGTCGCGGACCTTCGGTTCCAGGGCGATCTGGGCCTCGGGATCGCCGTGGACCAGGAATACCTTGCGGGGATAGCCCGCGTCACCCGGCTTGCGACCCGCCACGAACCGCCCGAGCCACACAAGCAGCTCGCTCTCGTCCGCGTGCGCCGAGAAGCCGCTGATCGACCGGATCTGGCACTTCACCTCGCGCGGCTGGCCATCGATCCTGACCTGCTTCGCCCCGGCCTGGAGGTGGGCGCCCATCGTCCCGACGCCCTGATACCCGACGAACAGGATCGTCGCCGCAGGATCGCTGATGAGGTTGCGCAGGTGCCCGACGACCCGGCCGCCGGTCAGCATCCCGTTCGAGGCCACGATCATGTATGGGCGCGGCGCGCGCTCGATCGCCTGCGATTCCTTGATGTTGTTCGTGATGGTCTGGTTCGGGTAGTCGAGCGGTGACGCACCGGATCGCAGCAGCGCCGCGGTCTCCTCGTCGTAGTAGTCCGGGTGATGGCGGTAGATGTCGGACGCCTTCGAGGCCATCGGTGAGTCCAGGTACAGGGGCAGGAGCGGGATCTCGCCGCGCTCGATGAGCCGATCCAGCTCCCAGACCACTTCCTGCGTGCGACCGATCGCGAAGGAGGGGACCAGCAGCACGCCGTTCGCGTCGTGGACCATCCGGATCGTCTCCGCCAGGATGCGGATCGCCTCGTCCTCGGGCTCGTGTTCGCGGCCACCGTACGTGGACTCGCACAGGACGTAGTCCGCGGCGGTCATCGCGGTCGGGTCACGCAGGATCGGCGTGCCGGGCCGGCCGAGGTCGCCGGAGAACACGATGACGCACTCCTCGGCCCCGGGCGTGTCCTCGACCCGCACATGGATGATGGCCGAGCCCAGGATGTGCCCGGCGTCGCGGAACGTGGCGTGGATGCCGGGCGCGACCTCGAATTCCTGGTCGTACTCGATGGCGTGGAACGCGGTGAGCGCGGCCTCGGCATCCTTGGCCGTGTAGAGAGGCTCGTCCAGGTCGATCTGGAGCGTCGGCGGCTGAGCTCGCAGATCGGCCTCGGGGTCGCGCGGCCAGGAGGCTGGCGCCGTGGCCTGGGGCGGCATCGGCTCCACGGTCGTCGCGACATGCTCGCCACTGGCCATCGAACCGATCGGTGCCGTGGGCGCAGCGGCGGACGGCGCCGTACGTGCGCTTGCCGGCATCGTCGTGGCTGCAGCGGCCGTCGGCAGCGGCGGCAGTGCATCGTCGCCTTCGCCCGATCCGTCCACGCCGTTCGCGACGATCGGCACCGGCGCCCCGGTCTCCCCTGCCTCGGCCAGGGCGAGCGCCGCCTG
The DNA here is from genome assembly GCA_038327765.1 of Candidatus Limnocylindrales bacterium. Classification (GTDB taxonomy): domain Bacteria; phylum Chloroflexota; class Limnocylindria; order Limnocylindrales; family CSP1-4; genus SPCO01. The sequence goes on from JBBQLI010000013.1 coordinate 19,709, forward strand.
GTACTCGTCCTCCTGCTTGCGGTCGTCCGCGACAGCCTTGTCCGGATGCCGCTTCTCCCATCGCGCGTCGCGCTTGGCGAACTCTTCCTGGAGCTTGCCGGAGTCAAGAAGGACGAGGGTCGCGAGTTCGATGGTGCCGGCGGTCGCGTGGATCGGCCCGGCGTAGCCAGCCTTGACGAGCGCCGGAATCAGCCCGCAGTGGTCGAGGTGGGCGTGGGTCAGCAGGACGGCATCAACGGTCTTCGGGTCGTATTCGAAGGGGATCCGATTGCGGATCGACTCATTGGGGCTTCCCTGGAACATCCCGCAATCGATGAGGATCCGGGCCTGCCCGGTCACGAGCAGGTATTGCGAACCGGTGACGGTGGTTGCGCCACCGAGGAAGTGGATATCCATCGCTGCGATGATGACAGGCCTACAGGGAGTGCGCCGCGCCCGTCTCCGCCGCGCCGGTGACAGCGGCCGGTGTCGCCCGCGCGGGCCGTCGCGCCAGTGTCCGCCGCGCGGGCCGTGGCGCCAGAGTCCGCCGCGCGGGCCGTGGCGCCGGTAACAGCGGCCGGTGTCTGACGAACGAGCGTGGACCGACGCCCAGCCTGCAACCTGAGCGAACAGGCACGCACGTTCGTCCGGATCGCGCCGCCATCAGCGGCACGGCCGGGGTCCGCGGCGGCACGACCGGGGTCCGCGGCGGCACCCGGCGGGTCGACGCGGGGGGCGAGCCCACCCCGGGTCAGAGGCTGCCCGATAGAATCACCCGCATCTCCCTGGGTCCCTTGACCGCCGCGAGCAGAGGCCACGCTATGAAGAAGATCGGGTTCCTGTCATTCGGCCATTGGTCGGCGTCGCCCTACTCGCAGGTGCGATCCGCCTCGGATGCGCTGCTCCAGTCGATCGAGCTGGCGGTCGCGGCAGAGGAGCTTGGGGCGGATGGCGCGTATTTCCGCGTCCACCACTTCGCGCAGCAGCTCGCCTCGCCATTCCCGCTGCTGGCCGCGGTCGGCGCCCGCACCAGCCGGATCGAGATGGGCACCGCCGTCATCGATATGCGCTACGAGAACCCGTACTACATGACCGAGGACGCCGGAGCGGCGGACCTCATCACGGGCGGTCGCCTCCAGCTCGGAATCAGTCGCGGATCGCCCGAGCAGGTGATCGACGGCTTCCGCTCCTTCGGCTACGAACCCGCGGAGGGCGAGACCGATGCCGACATGGCCCGTCGGCACGCCACGGACTTCCTCAAGCTGCTCGAAGGAGAAGGGTTCGCCAAGCCCAACCCTCGTCCGATGTTCCCGAATCCGCCCGGCCTGCTTCGCGTCGAGCCGCACTCGCCAGGCCTGCGCGACCGGATCTGGTGGGGCGCCGCGACCGACGCCACGGCCGTCTGGGCAGCAGAGCTCGGCATGAACCTGCAGAGTTCGACGCTGAAGTTCGACGAGACCGGCGAGCCGCTCCACATCCAGCAGCGAAAGCAGATCGAGGCCTATCGAGCGGCGTGGAAGGCGGCCGGTCACGCTCGCGAGCCACGCGTGTCGGTGAGTCGCAGCATCTTCGCCCTGGTCGACGATCGGGATCGCGCCTACTTCGGGCACGAGACGAATGACCAGGACCAGATCGGCTACCTCGACGCACAGACCCGGGCGATCTTCGGCCGGTCCTATGCGGCCGAGCCGGATGTCCTCGTGAAGGAGCTGGCAGGTGACGAGGCGATCCAGGCCGCGGATACGCTGTTGCTTACAGTCCCCAACCAGCTCGGCGTGGACTACAACGCCCACGCCATCGAAAGCATCCTGAAGCACGTGGCGCCCGATCTCGGCTGGCGGTGATGTCGATCGCGCTGGCGTTCGCGGCGCGCTGGCGTTCGCGACCCTCAGGGCGACCGCCGCCGCCCGGGGACCCATCAGACCGGGATGATCACCAAGGCGTCGATCGCGACCGCCAGGAAGAGCAGCGACAGGTAGCTGATCGAATACTTGTAGAGCGTGATGGCGCCGGCCGTGGAGGCCTCCTCGGACGAGCCGCGGCGCCATAGCTTGTAGGCCTGCCACAGGAAGATCGCCCCGAGGACCACCGCCGCGACCAGATAGATCGCGCCCATGTGCGCCACGGCGAACAGCACCAATGAGATCGCGACCATGAGGATCGTGTACAGGCCGATCTGGCGGGTCGTCTCGGGGATGCCCTTGACCACGGGGAGCATCGGCACACCGGCCGCGGCGTAATCCTTGCGGATCCGCAGCGAGAGTGCCCAGAAATGCGGTGGCGTCCAGTAGAAGACCAGGGCGAAGAGCAGAAGCGCCGGGACGCCGACGTTGCCCGTCACCGCGGCCCAGCCGATGACCGGCGGGAGGGCGCCGGCAGCCCCGCCGATGACGATGTTCTGCGTCGAGGTCCGTTTGAGCATGATCGTGTACACGACCACGTAGAACGCGATCGCGAGCAGCGTCAGGAATGCCGCGAGCAGGTTCACAAAGACGGTCATCACGGCGAACGAGATCACTCCGAGCGCGATCCCGAACACCACGGCTCGCTCCGGCTCCACCTGGTGGGCGGGGAGCGGACGGCGCCGCGTGCGGGTCATCAGCAGGTCGATGTCGCGGTCGAGATAGCAGTTGATGGCGTTGGCGCTGCCGGCCGCCAGGGTGCCACCGATCATGGTCCAGAAGACGAGGATCCCCCAGTCGGACCAGACGACGCCCGGCAGACCGCGCGTGGCGAGGACCATGGCCGGGACCGTCGTCACGAGCAGCAGCTCGATGATGCGCGGCTTGGTCAGCGCGATATAGGCCCGCACGGTGTCGCTCCGAGTCTTCGGCCCATCGGTGGCACCCGGTTCGCCGCCCGGGATCGTCGCGGCACCGGCCTTGATGCGAGCCGCGTAGTAGCTGGTCACGGTCAGCCCGACCATCAAGGCCCAGATGACGGCGCCCAGTGCGAGATGGGCCACCTGCGCCCATTCGGCGAGCTTGGTCAGCACCTGCGCCCCGCCCACCACCACCTGGACGACGAACAGGATCGCGGCCCAGGTCGCGAGCCGGACCACGCCGGGTTCATCGCGCTGCGTCCGTCGAGCGAGGACGGCGACGCCGACCACGATGACCCCGACGAGCGCTGCGATCCAGCGGTGGAGGACCTGCGCCGAGTCGGCCGTCCCGAGCGCCGGGAAGAGCGCGCCGCCCATCAGCGGCCAGTCCGGGAAGACCAGAGCGGCATCGACGCCACCGGCCGTGACGTGCGAACCGAAGAGCAGCAACGCGAAGGTCGTGATCGTCCCGAACGCGGCGATCAGGGTGAACCGCTGGCTTGCACCGCGTCCGCCGATCCGGGCCGGGTAACCCGGTCGCACCGTCAGGTACACGAGCACGCCGACAAGTGTCATCGCCGTGGCGAGATGGGACGTCACCGATTCGCCGGAGTTGCCGAGGAGGACTGTCTGGCGACCCAGGTACGCCTGGAACCCGACGAGGACCACGGCGAGGAGCGTCGGCCAGGTCAGCGAGCGCTGACTTCGATGGTCCCGGAAGGCGATGATCGCGAGGGCCAGGATCTCGAACCCGACGATGACCGCCACGTCGCGATGGATCCATTCGGTCCAGGCCTTCGCGTCACCGAACGCCGGGATGATCTGGCCGTTGCAGAGCGGCCAGTCGGGGCAGCCAAGACCCGAATCGGTCGCGCGGACGACGACACCGATCGCGACCAGCGCAAGCGTGGTCACGAGGGTCACCAGGGCGAGACGCTGATAGCGGGTCACGAGGCGCCATTCTATCGCGGCCGGCGCCGGAGCCATGTCCGGGGCTGGTGACGTCGCGTGGGCGCTCACCGGTCTGGCGCGGGCACTCGAGACCCGGCCCGGCGGCGGGTCTCGGCCGATGGCGTTACGCTTCGGCTCGATGCGTCCCCTTGGTCCCCTGAGCGTGCTCGCGCTGTCCGCACTGGTGGTTGTGGCGTGTGGTTCGACCGCCCCAAGCACGGCGCCGAGCGCCATCCCGAGCCAGCCCGCCAGCAGCTCACCGGGCGCCCTCTGCGGGACGGCACCGCAGCCGGCATCGATGGACGGCTGGCAAGGCCCTGCGACCGCCCCCAGCGTCTTCCCCCTGCTCGTCTCCGAGCAGATCACGTGCGGGAATGCGCGGATCGTCGTGATGCTGCTCGATGCGAAGAACAACCCGGTCAGCGCACCGGACCGGACCCTGTCAGTGGGTTTCTACGACCTCGGCAAGGACCCGAAGACGCCGATCGCGACCGTGCCCGGCACGTTCGCCTGGTCGATCCAGAACGAGCGCGGCATCTACGTCCTGAACGTGGATCTCCCCGAGGCGGGCACCTACGGTCTCGAGTTCACGACCCAGAAGGCCGGCGGGACCGCTGAGACGATCCGGGCCACCATGTCGGTGCTCGACGCCTCGAGCGTGATCAAGGTGGGCTCGAAAGCGCCGGCCACGAAGACCCCGACGCTCGCCGATGTCGGTGGTGACGTGACCAAGGTCTCCACCGACCCGACTCCGGACCCAGCGTTCTATTCGACCTCGGTCGATGCCGCACTCGGCGCGCACAAGCCATTCATCCTGGTCTTCGCGACGCCCAAGTTCTGCGTCAGCCAGCAATGCGGGCCGACGCTCGACCGGCTCAAGCCCATCGCCGCCGCGAACCCGGGCGTGACGTTCATCAACGTCGAGCCGTATCAGCTCAAGGTGGTCGACGGCCAGCTCCAGCCGATCCTCGACGCCGGGAACAACCTCCAGGCGACCGCCGTGACCAGCGCCTGGGGCCTCTATACGGAACCGTGGATCTTCGCGGTGGACAGGGCCGGCATCGTCCGCGGCTCGTTCGAGCTGATCGCCACGGACGCGGAGGTCACGGCTGCCATCGGGACGATCGGCGGCGGCGGCTGAGCCTCGATCCTTGGCGGCCAGCCTAGGGCGCATCCTCGAGGCGGATCACGAGGAGCACGTCCCCCGACGTCCGGTACCAGACCCGCACCGGGGACGCGGTCAGTTTGTGCTCCGCGAGATGGCCGGGCGGGAACTGGACCCCGTTCTGAAGCTCGCCAAGGCCGAAGCGCAGGATCGTCCCGTCCGTGGTGCGCAGGTCGAACGTGCGGACATCGGTCAGGGTCCGCGCGTCGACGGCGACCACCACACCGACGACCGCGGTGGTGCCAGACGGACCGCTGGGCGAGTCGCTCAGGATGGTCGCGGCCGCGGCGGTGCCCACGGCCAGCACCAGCAGCACCAGGAGGAACAGGTTCCGCGTGCGCCGATCCACGGCTCAGGCGTGCGTGCCCGTGCTTCCCGGGGCGTGCAGGGGCGTGCCATCCGCGCAGCGCGGGCAGGTGGCCGGGCCGGGTTCGTAGGTCGGCAGATCGAGTTGCCACAGCGAACGCAGCGGATAGACGCGGCCCGTTGTGGGAGACGTCAGCGTCGGCCGTCCGCCGCCGCGGTCGACCAGGACGCAGCAGGCCACGATCTCGCCACCGAGCGCCTCCACGGCCGGGATCATCGCCAGCAGCGAGCCACCCGTCGTGAGGATGTCGTCGACGAGCAGCACTCGCTCGCCGGGTTCGATGTGGAACCCACGGCGGAACTCCCGGTGCGTCGTCCCATCCGCGGCGTGGACCTCCTCAGCGAAGATGCTGTGCACGCCGAGCTGTCGCGCGGTCTCGAAGGCGAGGATGACGCCACCCGTGGTTGGCCCGGCACACAGGTCCACCTGGCTCGCGTCGTCTGCGGCACGGACGCTGGCCGCCCAGTAGCCGCACAACTCGCTGGTAGCGGCAGGGTCCGCGAGGACTGCGAACTTCTCGACGTAGGCATCGCCGTGGCGGCCGCTCTTGAGCTGGAAATGGCCCTCGCGAAACGCCCCCGAGGCACGGAACAGGGCTTCGGTGCGGGCCGCGACAGCGGCGTGCGCAGCCGCATCGATCGCGGGTCGGATGGTGGTCACAGCGCGAAGTCTATCCGTACGAGCCTCACGACCGGCGACGTCAGGCGAGGCTGGCTGCGAAGGTCACCGGGTCGAGTCTGCGAAGTTCGTGGACGACATCGAACCCGGTATCAGGGCTGATGATCTCGGTGATCCCCTCATGGATGCAGGTCGCGACGTGGATGAGGTCGCGGGCCTGGAGGGTGGGGTAGCGGATCGCCAGCGCGGGGACTCGACGCATCAGGAAATGCGTGATCGGGAGAACGGGCGTGAACAGGTCCATGGCCTGTGCCGCGACGCGAATGGCCGTGGTGGGCTGCCTGATGCTGAGGTACCGGTGGAGGATCTCCTGGACCACTTCGGTGGAGATCACCGCATCAAGATCGCGCGAGGACACGAGGTCGAGGATCCGGACACATGGTTCGCGCAGGGCATGGTCGCTGCCCGCCGCATACATCAGGATGGCGGTGTCCACGAAGCGCGTCACCAGTCGCCCGACTGGCTTTTCATGATCTCGGCCTTCATGACCTCCCAGTCATCGACCGGGGCGTTCATGGCGATCATCTCCTCGAACGCGCGTCGCCGCGAGTCTTCCCCTGGATCGATGAAGGCGTCGATCGCGTCACGGACGACAGCTCCGACGGAGCGGCCATCGCGGCCCGCGATCCGCTTGAGTCGCTCGACCTGCGCCGGAGAGAGCAGCACTTGGGTTCGCTCGCTAAACATGCACATACCATACCATGTGCGTATTCCCTACGGCGATACTCGTCCAAGGATCGGCCCTGCATCGAGTCGTCCTCGCACGAACCAGCCGCCGATGGTCGGATCGATCATGCAGTCGGCCGAGCCTACGAAATGGACATCGTCGCAACCAAAGACGGCCCACTCGAGGAGGTAGACACCCTCGCGCGGCTCGAAGCCGCTCCCGGCCGCTGCCGGTACGAGGGCCCAGGTCTCGTACGAGTCCGACGGCAGCACGATCCCGTCCTCCGGGCCGCTGACGCCACTCGACCCGACCGGCTGGAACCGATCCCCTGTCAGGTAGTCCTCCTGACCGCAGCGGTAGAACTGATCGGCCGGGGCCGGCGCGGCCGACGAGGACGGACATGGCGCTCTTCGCCTCGACCGCCACGTCGCCCTGCACCTCGACGACCGTGTCATCCAGTCGGGACCACGGCAAGGCCATCGCCGGCACCACGGACGACGACATGACAGATCGCCCCGCAGGGCAACCGCGGAAGCTCGCGCCAGATCGCGATGAGCGATTCGGCCACCGCGTCGCGCGCATCCGCTTCGTGACCAAGGATGGCCATCGCCAAACGCGTCATGGGACCGATCCTCCCGGAGATCAACGTCTCGAACGACTCGAGATCGCCGCCCTGGGCCCGCCTGATGAGCGCCGGGTCCAATCGTCCCTCCAGAGCGACCTGTCACAGGTCCAGAGTCCCGCCGGCATCGCCTGGTTCACGCGAACTTACGGGCGGTATTCGACGCCCTTCGATGAGGGCCGGCCGGGCCGCGTCGGGAGCGCCGTGCCGACCAGGTCGAGGTAGGTGGCCGACCCGTGGCGACGGCACTCCGCGGCGAGTTCGTCGACGAGACGAACGGGCAGCGTGGGGTCCGCGAAGATCGCCGTCCCGACCTGGACCGCCACCGCGCCGACGGCCAGGAAATCGAGGACGTCGGCCAACTCCGTGACGCCACCGATCGCCACGATCGGGATGTCGACCGCCTGCGACGCCTCGTACACGATGCGCAGGGCGACCGGCTTGACCGCCGGGCCGCTCAGCCCCCCATAGATGTTGCCGAGCAGCGGCTTGGTCCGGTTCGGGGCCAGGGCGATCCCCGACAGCGTGTTGATGGCGGTCAATGCGTCCGCGCCGGCATCGGCGATGGCCCGCGCGATCGGCCGGATGTCGGCGACATTCGGGGACAGCTTGACCAGGAGGGGCAGATCCGTGGCGCGCCGGACCGCGGCGGTCACCTCCGCGGCCGCGCTCGCATCGATCGCGAACTGGAGCCCACCCTTGCCGACGTTGGGGCACGAGATGTTGAGTTCGATACCGGCGATGCCCGGAACGCCGTCGAGCCGTTTCGCGACCTCGACGTAGTCCTCCACGGATTCCCCCGCGACGTTCACCAGCACCGGAACGGCCCAGTGTGCCCAGATCTCGGCGTACTTCTCGATGACCGCATCCACACCCGGGTTCTGCAGCCCGATCGAGTTGAGCATCCCGCCGGGCGTCTCGGTGACGCGCGGTGTCGGGTTGCCGATCCGCGGATGGAGGGTCGTGCCTTTGCAGCAGATCGCGCCGAGGCGATCGACATCGACGACGTCGCCATATTCGATGCCGTAGCCGAACGTCCCGGACGCCACGAGGATCGGGTTCGGCAGGACGAGGCCTCGTCCGAGGTCCACCGACAGGTCGATCGGCGCGTCGGGCGCCAGCGCGGGGCGGGCGGCGGCAGTGATCCGGGTGCGACCCGCAGAGGCGGCGGGCTGGGGGGATCCGGCACGCGTCGGGGTGGTGGCAGGACTCGCAGACGGTCCGGCGGTCGACCCGCGGCGCGGTGGCGGTGTCCGGCGCGCGCCAGCCGGGCGACCCGTCGTCACGACTCGGCGCTTGGGCCTCACGCGGTCGCCCTTCGCCAGGTCCAGGCCGTGAGGAAGACCCACGCCACGATGCCGACGATCAACGCCCATTCGAGCGTCGGGACGATCCAAAAGGCACGGCGGACCGTCGGTGCCGCGAGGCCACTGGCGTCGAACACGCCCTCCGTCTTGAGCGAGACGAGGAACGCGACGAAGGCGACCACCGTGGCCGCACCGATGGCCGAGAGCCAGCGCGGGAAACGGACGTCGGGGTGACGGACGAAGTCGATCGACGCAAGGCCGACCGCGATCCAGCCGAGGTTGAAGAAGGTCAGGGCCACGAGCGCATGGATCCCGACGTGGTTCATCGGGAGGATGCCCACGCCGGCGCCTGCGATCCCCGCGATCAGGCCGATGACGCCGTAGGCATGGCGCACGCGGCCGTGGCCCGTCCCGGCCAGACCCAGCATGAAGAACGCGAACAGCACGCCGCCGACCACCAAGCCGGCGTTGAAGAGCGTCGAAAGCGATGAGACGCCGATCTGACCCAGCTCGGAGACCCAGTGGTTGAACGGGCTGTAGGGCTCGCCCGACGTCCCGCGATAGGCGAGGGCCGTCACCACCGAGACCGCCGCCAGCACGGTGGAACCGACCAGTCCCGCCCAGATCGGGGCCTTGTCGAGGGGCGTCAGCCGCTCTCGCGGCGTCGACTCGGGTCGCGTCGGCTCGGCTCGCGTCGAGTTCACGACCACGCCCCGTCCCAGACCAGTTCCTCGCTCGCGAAGACCGGCCCTTCGCGGCAGACGCGCTGCGGGGTCCCAGTCACGCTCATGACCACGCATCCCAGACACGCCCCGACGGCACAGCCCATGTTCTGTTCCATCGAGACCTGGAGGAAGGCCTTGCGCCGTGCCCCGGGCGAACCGATGGGATCGCTCTTGCCGCCACCGCGCTTGCGCCCCAGCTTCGCGACTCCGAGCCGCTCGCTCCGGCCGACGGCCTGACGTGCCAGCGCAGCCAGCATCACCGCCGGCCCACACGCGAACGCCTGGTCGGCCCATGCCTCGTATTCGGGGACCAACTCGGTGACGAACCCGCGATGACCCAGCGAGCCGTCGTCGGTGGCGACGATGTACTCCACTTCGTCGGGGAGCAGCGTGGAGGGATAGACCTCGCGTGAGCTCGCCGCGCCGAACAGGAGCGTGACCCGCCGACCGTCGCGGATCGCCTCGTCGGCCAGCATCCGCACCCCGGCGATCCCGAGGCCGCCCGCGATGAGCAGGAGATGCGTGCTGCGCGGATCCACTTCGAACGGGCGCCCGAGCGGTCCGAGCATGTCCACGGTGTCGCCGGGGCGCAGCCGTGTGAACCACTCGGTCCCGCGTCCGATCACGCGGAAATGGATCGTGATGATGCCCGTGGCTGCATCAGTCGTGTTCAGCGAGAACGGGCGGCGCAGCACCATCCCGGAGAAATCGCCCGTCCGGACATGGACGAACTGACCCGCCCGCGAACCACTCGCGATGTCGGGCGCATGGAACGCCTGGAGCCATTGGCCCGGCAGGATCTCCCGGCTGTCGACGAGTTCCGCCGCGGCGAGCCGCATGCTCACGCGGTGGGTTCTTCCTCCGCGTCGCTGCCCGGTGCCTCCGGCGCCACCGACGGATAGGCCTCGGCAAGCGAGTCAGCGAGATCCCCGAACACGTCTGTCGGGTCGTAGAACTCGACGAGCTGGTCCGTACTGGTGAGCGTCCGCCAGTTGCCGTCACCGTCCTCGGGGATGACCTCGGCACGGAACCGGCCCGAGGCGGCCAGGGTGAGACGCTCGTCGTCGTCGTCGACGATGATCAGCTCGCCGACCATGCCACTCAACGTGCCCGCGGCAGCCTCGAACTCCTCGAGCAGATGGGCTTCGCTGCGTTGGCTGCGCTCCTGGTATTCGAGGGCCAGGTCGTACAGGCGGTGCGCCGCCGCCTCGTCGTCGTCGGAGTCGATCTGGAGCGGTTCGGGCTGACCGGCCGCCCAGGAGTCGGCGGCGGCGACATACGGATCGTCGCCATTCTGGACGGTCTCCTCGAGCGAGATCCCGGCAGCATCGAGGACATCGCCTTCGGCCGTGGGCTCGCTGCCAAGACCCGCGGCCTCGCGGGCCGCCTCCGCGAACGCGGCATAGATGTCAGCCGGGTTGTAGAGCTCGATCAGTTCCGCGGCGGTCTCGATGACCTCGGTCTCGCTGACCCAGTCGCCCGACGTGTCGTCGAGGTAGCGGCTCCGGCTGCGGAACGTCAGGTCCGGCGCGATCGAGAGGTAATCGGGCTCCTCATCGATGAGGGTGAGGCCGCCGATCGTCGCGATCCGGTCCTTGTGGTGTTCCAGGAACCCACGGAGCTGCTCCGTGGCCTGGACGAGGAAATCGGAACGCTCCAGGGCGGCATCTGCCGCGAGCTCCCCGAGCAGGTCGTTGTGGCCATCCATGTGGTCGCCTCCGTGCGTTCCGGGGAGTCTACGGGTGATACTCGAGATCCGGGCCCATCCGTTCGCGCAGGAACATCGAGTGATGCCGTTCGAAGATCCACTCGCCGGCCCGGTGGCCCAGCGCGCGGGTGCCTTCGTCCTGTTCGAGCTTGTCGAGGGTGGCGTAGTCCGGCAGGTCCAGCAGGATCACGTTGTCGAAGTCCCAGCCGTGGGCCACGTTGTACCAGCCGATGAAGCGGATGCCGAACTTGGTCTCGTAGTCCTTCACCTGCCTCGGGAAGATCGTTCGCATGAAGAACTTGAAGAACGGGTCGCGGCCGCGGCGAACGGAGAAGTAGGTCGCGAGCACGGGCACGGCGAGCGGTCCTCCTGGGCGAACGGTCCGATCAGCTCGGGCCGGCCGGAGCGCTATTGTCGCACGCGCTCCTCATCGTGAACGGTCATCCGGTGGGAGCGCGTCGGGGTCGCTGGGCTGTGGAGCCTGGGACGTCGCGTCGGCGAGGCCCTCGTCCTCCAGCTCGCCGACCGTTCGGCTGTCACTCGCCAGCGGGCGACGACGGCCTCGACGGTCCGCAGCCACGAGTCGGAGCAGGAAGATCACGGTCTGCCCCGCCACCAGCAGCAGACCGATGACCGCGAACAGCAGGAACGCACTGACCAGCGGCGGCCACTGCCATGCGACGCTCAACGGCGTCAGCACGATGAACACGACCAGCACGATCAGCTGGAACCGGAAACATCCCAGGCCGGGACCTCGCTCCGCGGCGAGGTCGTCGCCGCGGTACTGGATCGGTCCGCTGGGACGTGGTGGTCGCGGCGGCGTGGGGTCGGCGGTGGGGGGTGTCTGGTCGGTCACGAGCAGGAACGATACGGGAGATGAGCTCAGTCGGCGGGGCGCGGCTCGGTGGCGAGCCCGTCGACCACCTCCACCCCGGGTAGCGCCCCCAGGATCGACGGAGACGCGATCACTTTCCAGGACCTCGATCCACCACCAAGCACGATGCGCTCCCGCTGCATCACGCGGGCATCGACCCAGACGGGCATGCCCGCCGGCAGCCCGAAGACCGTCACGCCGCCGATCTGCATCCCGGTGATCGCGGCTGCCTCCTCACTCGGTGCGAACGAGGCCTTGCGCGTCCCGAGCCGATCGCGGATCGTCCGGTTCACGTCAAGCCGATACGGGGCGAGGGTCACACAGGCTGCATATCGCGGCGGGTCGGCCTTGCCGATCACGATGATCGTATTCGCGGATCCCTCGGGCGCGAACCCGTACGCGGCGCAGAAGGCGGCCGTATCCGCGAGTGCCGGATCGCAGGCGAACAACTCGTACGGCACGCCGAGCCCGCCGAGATGCTCATCGAGCCAGGCGCGCCCGGCCGGATCGTGCAGGTCGTTCATGAGCACAGCCTACGGCTGTCCGGGCGTGGCGCGTGGCGAGTCCATCCAAGCCGCTACCATCGCTCGCGATGACCGATCGACCCAAGCCGTCGACCTACCTGGACCGGTTCGCGTGGCACCCGGAGCCCGCGCTGGTCGGCTACCGCGACGAAGCCGCCTCCCGCGAGGCGCTGACCGCGCTGGCGGCGGACACGTGGCAGGAGGCGCTCGACTTCCTGTACGACCATGCGGCGGAGCGGGCCATGGGCGACGCCGCCCCCTACGACGATCTCCGACGCAGCTATTTCGGCGACTCGCTGGCGCCCGGCCCGGCGCCACGGGACCCCACACCATCGCCTGCGGTCCTGCGCGAATTCCGAACGCGCCTTGCGGGCGCGCAGATGAACAGCCAGCACCCGCGCCAGTTCGGCTACTTCACGCCTCCGCCACTCCCGATCTCGATCATGGGCGAACTGCTCGCGCAGGTCACGAACCAGGGCGTCGACGTGTGGCACGCGGGACCGATCGCGGCTTTCGTCGAGGAGGATGTCGTCCGCTGGCTGTGCGACATGGTCGGCTTCGGGACGGATTCGTTCGGGCTCCTGACATCGGGCGGGGTCATGGCCAACTTCATGGGCATGACGATCGCTCGCGACCTTCACCTCGGGCGGGCGCTCGGACTGGCCCGGCCGCCCCGTGGCAGCGAACTGGAAGGCGCCCGGGTCTACGCAAGCGACCAGACGCATTTCTCCGTGGCGCGTGCGCTCGACCTGCTCGGGTTCCCCGCGGACACCCTGGTCACCATCCCGTCGGATGATGACTTCCGGCTGCGCGGCGCACCGGTTGCGGCGGCCATCGAACGAGATCGCGCCACGGGCCTGACGCCGTTCGCGATCGCGGCCGTGGCCGGCTCGACGAACACCGGCTCGATCGATGCGCTGGGCGAACTCGCCGATGTCGCCACGGCGAACGGGCTGTGGCTTCATGTCGACGCCGCGTACGGGGGCGCGGCGCGGCTCTCCGAGCGTGACCGCGGACGGATCGCGGACCTGGACCGGGCCGATTCGATCACCGTCGACCCGCACAAGTGGTTCTTCCAGGCCTATGACATCGGTGGGCTGCTGGTCCGCGACGGGAGCCATCTCGCGGCCACGTTCGGGGGACGCAGCCCGGAGTACTACCGCGGCGGCGAGACCGCACCAGATGGAGGGCTCGACGCCCGCGGCGATCCCGACCCGCACGACGACCACGGCGATCAGCTCAACTTCTACAAGCTCCGCTTCGAAGGCACGCGCCGATGGCGGGCCCTCAAGCTGTGGATGACCTGGAAGCATCTTGGGTCGTCGGGGTTCGCGCGCCTGATCGAGGCCAACGACGACCTCGCCGCGTACCTGGCCCGACAGTGCGCCGAGGCGGACGACTTCGAGGCCCTGCCCGAGGTCCCGGCATTGTCGGTCGTGTGCTTCCGTCATCTGCCGGGCGGTCGGGCGACGGCCCTCACCCTCTCGCCCGACGAACTCGACGCCCACCAGGATCGCCTCCAGCGCGCCCTCGAGATCGACGGTGACGGCTGGCTGACGACGACCCGCCTGCGCGGCGCGACCTACCTGCGTGCCGGGATCGTCAACTACCTCTCGACCGAGGATGACATCGACCAGCTCCTCGCGACGCTGCGCCGCCTCGCCGGCTGAGACCGCCTTCGCCGCAGGTCAGGCGTCGAGCGGCGCCGGGCGCTCGCAGGTGCTCTGGATGCGGACCGTCCGACCGGTCGCAGCGGCAGTCTCCGTGGCCAGCAAGATCTCGAGGACATGCAGCGCGAACGCCCCGGACGCGCGGTGTGGCCGATCGTGGCGGATCCCCTCGATCATGTCTGCCAGGCCGATCCCGCGCCCCACGGTCCCGTCGAACCGCAGCGGGACGTCTTCCCACGCGGAACCATCCACCCTGTGGCGGCGCACCGGACCGTCGAACCGATTCGGATCGCCGAGCTCCAGCGAGCCGGCGGTCCCGTGGATCTCGAGGTGCGGCGAGGTGCTGGCGGCGACATCGAACGACGCCATGAGCCCGCCGATCGCCCCCGAGGCGAACACGTACGCGGCGATGACCGACGTGGGCGCCGTCACCGGGAACGTCTGCCCGGCACGCGGACCCGTCGCGATCGTCCGCTCCCCGCCGGCCCCGCGCGCCACCGCGACGACGTCCGTGATCGGTCCAAGCAGAACCACCAGCGCCGAGACGAAATACGGCCCGACGTCGAGCAACGGTCCACCGCCTCGTCCATAGAAGATGCCCGGGTTCGGGTGCCAGCGCTCAGGGCCGAGGTGGAGGACCGCCGCATTCGCACCAGTGGGCTCGCCGATCTCCCCGGCGTCCAGGACCGCGCGCGCGGTCTGGAGCCCGCCACCCAGGAACGTGTCCGGGGCGCCGCCCACCCGCAGACCGGCGGTCGTGGCCTCCGCGAGGATCGTCCGCGCGTCGTCGAGGGCGATCGACAGCGGCTTCTCCGAGTAGACGTGCTTCCCGGCGGCGATCGCCGCGCGTGAGATCGCAGCATGGGCGGTTGGTGGCGTCAGGTTCAGCAGGATCTCGATGCTCGGGTCGGCCAACAGCGCATCCACGGTCAGCGCCGGGAAGCCGCCCTTCGCCGAGAGCGCCGCGGCTCGTTCCATGTCCAGGTCCGCGCAGGCGGCCAGCTCGATGACCGGGAACCGCGCGCAGCCGGGCAGGTAGAGGCCGGTGACATCGCCGCAGCCGACGATCCCGACCCGCGCCGGACGCGTGGGTGCCACGTCTCCGCCGACCGTCACGCGACGCTGCCCCGGCCGAGGCCGCGCCCGGTCAGATCGGCGTAGCTCGCCCGGACCGCCTCGACCGGCGAACCGTCGAAGTAGTCGAATTCCACGATCAGCCAGCCGATGCCAGGCAGCCTGTCCGCCGCCGTGATGGCACCGGCCACGTCCACCACGCCCTGACCGATCGGCACGTTCACGAACGGTGCCGACCCGGACGCTTTCTCGGGCAGGACCGCGCCATCCTTGATGTGGAGCGAGACCACCCGCTCGCCGGCCTGCGCGATGACCTCGGCTGGCACCGCGCCTCCGACGACCACCCAGAAGATATCGACCTGGAGCGCCACGGTCGGATCGAGGCGATCGATCATCCGGGTGTAGGCCGGGATGTCCGCCACGGGATCCATCTCGGCATCGTGGTTGTGATAGCCGAGTCGCAGGCCGGCCTTCATGGCGACGGCCGCAGCCGCGTTGAGCCGGTCCGTGAACGCGTCGACCTCTGGGACGGTCGCGAACCCGGGCCCCGACACGATGATCGTGCCGGCACCAAGTTCGGCGACCGCCGCGGATCTGGCCGCGAATCCGTCCAGATCGTCGATCGAGCCCCAGGTGTGCGAACTCGTGACCGCCAGCCCCAGACCGTCGAGCACGCGTCGCGCAGCCACCGGATCGCCGCCGGGCACGTCGACGGTCTCCACGCCGAGATAGCCGATGCCGGCGATGGCTTCGAGCGTCTCGTGGTCGAGACCCATGCCGGCCCCCCCGAATCGGGCAGGGTCGCGGAAGGTATACAGCTGAACGGCGAGCGGCTTCGGCACCTCAGTCCACCGTCGTCGGTGCGGACGGGCGGGAGCGCTTCGCCATGCGGTCACGGAATCGATACCACTCCCCGACGGCCGGCAGGAACCACGGCCGACCCTCGTACGGCGCAGGCACGATCGGGAAGCGCAACTTCGAGAGCGCCGGCGCCTCGCCGCCCGCCAGCCACGCGCCGACCTCGGTCCCGAGGTGCGTCATGAGCGCGACGCCCGTGCCACAGCAACCCATTGCATAGGTGATGCCCTCCTTGGTCCGCCCCGCGTGCGGCATGCGATCGAAGGTGAAGCCGACGTTGCCGCCCCAGGCGTACTCGATCCGATAGCCCGCAAGTTGCGGGTGGACCTCCAGCAGCCCCTTGTGCAGGATGGCAGCCATGCGGTCGATCGAGGTCGGCAGAAAGCTTGCTCGGCCACCGAAGATGATCCGGCGATCTGCTGAGATGTGCCAGTAGTACAGGAAGTTCTTGGTGTCGAAGAACGCCCGGCCCTTCGGGGAGAGCTCGCGGACGAGGTCGGCGGGCAACGGCTCGCTGGCGATGATGTAGCTGCCGATCGGAATCACCCGGCGTCGGAGCCCAGGCGCAACGCCATCGGTGTAGCCATTCGTGGCCACGAAGACGTCGCGGGTCATGATCGCGCCGCGCTCTGTCTCGACGACGAACCGGCCACCGCCTTGACGCCGGATCGCTCGGGCACGGACACCCTCGTGCAGATCCGCGCCGGCTCGATCCGCGGCGTCCGCCAGACCGGCGAAGTAGCGACCCGGATGCAGCAGACCGCTTTCCTCCACCACCAGCGCTGCGGAATAGGCGTTGCTGCCGATCTCTTCGTGGATCCGCTCACCCGGGACGATATGGGCGGCTGCCCCGACCGAGGCCAGATCCTCGACCTCGTGCGCGAAGCCGGTCGCGTGCGAGGGCGCATACGCCAGCTCGAGGTGCCCCACCTCGCGAAAGTCGCAGTCGATGGCGTGCTCCGCGACGAGCCGCGTCACCGTCTGGAAGCTCGCCAGCGTCTCCTGGTAGAGGGCACGCCCGGTCTCGTCGCCGTATCGCGTGCGCAACGCCGTTGGGCCGTACTTGAAGCCCGAATGGACGATCCCGCCGTTGCGCGTCGACGCGCCCCAACCGAGCGTCTTCGCCTCGAGCAGGGTGACCGCCGTGCCGCGCGACGCGAGTTCACGAGCCGCGTTCACGCCCGCATAGCCGCCGCCGACGACCACCACGTCCGCCGAGTCCGGTAGCTTCCGGCCGGCCCGGTCCGGCAGGGCGGGCATCGAGGCCTGCCAGAACGAACGGCGCTCGTAATCGCTATTGAGCTTCGGCGTCGCCATCCACGCGAGCGTAGCCGAGCGGCCATGCCGCGTGCGCGCCGCTCTGCGTGGCTGCGAAGATGCCAATGACGTCACCGTCACCGGACTGGACGTCATCCGCGTCTGAACCACGGCCACCCGACCGGCATCAGGTGGGTGAACGCGTCTCTGGAGGGCGTCATCGGATCCGCGACCGATCCGTCTCTGATCGACCGGGCACGTAACGGCGACCTCGGCGCGTTCGAGGAGATCGTCCGCGCCCGCATGGATGCCACGTACCGACTGTGTTTCGCCATCCTCGGCGATGAAGCCGATGCGGACGATGCCGCCCAGGAGACGTTCGTCGCCGCCTGGCAGCAGCTCAGGAAGGTGCGCGACATCGACCGGTTCGATGCATGGCTCCAGCGCGTCACCGTGAATGCCGCGCGGATGGCCCTTCGGGGACGCGGACGGCGGCGCGTCCGTGAGATCCCGTCGACGATGGTCGAGATGCTGGCCTCCGCCGCCGCACCGTCGGATGCGAATCGCCTGGACGGCGCGCTTCGCCGGCTCTCGTTCGACCAGCGGTCGATCCTTGCCCTGCATCATCTGGACGGCCGGTCCGTCGCCGATCTTGCCGGGATCCTGGAGATCCCCGTCGGGACCGTGAAGTCGCGGCTCCACACGGCGCGGGTCGCGCTGCAGGCAGCACTCGATACCGATGGTCGAGAACCGTGAGCCACGAGCCGTGGGACGACGAACGGCTGGCGACGGCCTACACCGAACGAGCGCGCGCCCACGCACTGCCGCCGGCCCTGATCATCGAGACGGTCGAGGCCGTCCGCGCTGGTCGTCGGCTCCGGACGGTGAACCGATGGCGACCCTGGATGTCGGCGGCGGCCGTCGTGATGGTTGCGCTGGCGGCTGTCGGACTCGCGATCCCGAAGGCATCCAGCCCGGCGCCGCGGCCCACGGTGAGCGCATCCGGGACCACGGTCCCTGTCGCAGCGACGGAGCCCGTGCCGTCAACGTCGTCGATCTCCGACGTGGCGGTCATGACCGTGACCGATGCCATCGCGGTCCGCGATGCCGGCGTCGACGATCACGAGATCGCCGTCACGGGCTGGCTGCCACCCGACAAGATCTATGCCTGCCCCCTCCTCCCGGCCTCGCCTCCGCCTGCGCCACTGAAGGCGGGCTGTGGCTCGCAGGGAGACCAGCTCTATGGCGAGGCCGCCGTGTCCGCCGGCCCGACGATCGCCGTCTTCCTCGGCGGCGTCGATACGGCCTGGCGACCGGGGCCGGGGACCACGGCCTCGACGGAGGTGACGTTCATCGGTCACTTCGACGATCGGCGTGCCCGGCGATGCCCCCTCGACATCCGGCAAGGCTGCCTGGACCGCTTCGTCGTCGACCGGATCGCATCAGACGGTGGGCCGGCGGTGCCCGTCTTCCTGGATCTCGATCGCTATCTGCCGTCGTCGATCCAGGCGCGCTGGACGCCTCCGGAGATCGAGGACGTGTTCGCGAGCCGCGGCCGGGTCCTCTCGATGGTGCTGATGCCCCTGTCGTCGCTCGCTGCGATCGAGCCGGATATATCGGCGTTCGAAGGTCGCCCGCTCGATCGACTGGTGTGGCGCGTCCAGGTCCTCATCGGGGACCACGCGACCACCTTCCTCGTCCAGGACGCGGCCGATGTCGCGTATGAGGTGAACGACGACGGGACCATCACCAGCATCGATTTCGGGGCGCCGCCCTCGCCCGGGCCTGCGGAGACGGTCTTCGGGCTGCCCGTGCTGGACGTGGCCCAGGCGGCGGCCATCCGCGACAGCGGCATCGGCGACCGGGAGATCGCCGTGAAGGGCTGGCTGGCGTCGCTCGCGGTCCCCTGCCCGACCAGCCCGAACGGACCCGAGCCGCCGTTCGGGATCAGCTGCGAGAGCAGCTTCGCGTGGCTCATGGGGACAGCGGAGCCGCCAGGGCTGAACGGACCCGCCGGCGTCTCGATCCGGCCCGTCTTCCAGTTCGCGGACGTGATCGGCTCCGCGCCGCAGCAGGCCGTCCTCATCGGCCACTTCGACGACCGGCGTTCCGCCGTGTGCGAGCCCGCGGCGAAGGCTGCCTGCGGCGACTGGTTCATCGTGGACCGCACCGGCACCTCGCCGGATTCCTACCTGACGACCCATCTGACCGATGAAACGCTGTCGTCAACCTCACTGACGGTCGCAGCATCGATCGCCGCCGAGGCGCCCGACGGCCGGATCCTGTCGATGGTCGTTCTCGGTTCGCATGGGTTGCACGCGGTCGAGCCGTCGATCATCGCGGGATACGGCGACACGACGTTCGAAGGGGTCATCTGGCGTGCCCAGGTCCTCGAGGACGACCACGCCATCACGTATCTCGTCCCCGATGGAACGACGACCGTGTACCAGATGACATCGGACGGTGCCGCGGTCCTGGTCGCGGGCGAGCCACCGGCGACACCCGCGCCGCCCGAGCAGCCGGTACCCGCGGGCTGGTCGAATGCCCTCGTCGATGGGCGACTCGCCCTCGTCGGCGCGGGCGAGGTCGGCGGGTCGGTGTCGTGTTCTCCCGGCGATTTTCCGGTCGCCGGGCTCGCCGCGCCGACCGGCGCCGAGAACGGGACCGGGCCTGCAAACGACGCGCTCCGGGCGACGATCGCCGCGCAGGTCTTGATCCCCGCCCTGGATCCGTCGAGCCTGACCTGGCGGGTTGCGGGCAGGACCGCGGACGAAGTGATCTTCGTCGCGCAGAAGCCGCGGACCGACGGGGGTTCCTGGATCGATCTCATCGCGAAGCGAAGCGGGACTGGCTGGACGATCCAGGACGGCGGAGACTGTCAGCCGATGCCGATCGTCCCGGCCGGC
>JBBQLI010000014.1:0-39699 GCA_038327765.1 Candidatus Limnocylindrales bacterium
CGGCCAGCTGACCGTCCGGGCCGACAGCGGGTTCTATGCTCACGCCGTCGTCGCGGCCGCCCGCAAGCGCACGGTCCGCTTCTCGATCACGGTCCGCCAGCACGCCTCGATCCGGCGCCTGATCGAGGCGATCCCCGAGGACGCCTGGACCCCGATCCCGTACTGGCTCGACGACGGCGCCGACGTGGCCGAAACGACGTACACGCCGTTCGCCTCGGAGAAGGACGCCGTCCCGGTCCGGCTCATCGTCCGACGGGTGAAGCCGACCCCGGGCTCCCAGCTCGCCCTGCTGACCCTCTATGACTACCACGCCTTCATCACCGACCGCGACGGCGAGACGGTCAGCCTCGAGGCCGACCATCGCCGTCACGCCGAGATCGAGAACGCGATCCGCGACCTCAAGTACGGCATGGGGCTCAACCACCTGCCGTCGGGCAGGTTCGCCGCCAACGGCGCCTGGCTGGCCGTCCAGGTCATGGCCCACAACCTCGCGCGCTGGACGGCCCGGATCGGGCTCGGCGAGGGGATCGTCACGACCAAGACCCTGCGCCGGCGACTGTTCGGCCTCGTCGGTCGGCTGACCCGCTCGGCCCGCAGGCTGACTCTCCACCTGCCGGCTGGCTGGCCCTGGGCGATCGGCTGGACCGCCGCCCTCGCGAGACTGCGGGCGATCCCGCTGCTCGCCTGACCCTCCTCGCCGCTCGGCCGCCTGGGCCTCGCGGGAGCATGCCCCCGAGTGGCAGGCCGGCCCTCGATCGACCGACCTCGGCCTCCCGGATATGCGCACACGGTGGGCCGCCGCCCCGCTCGGCCTGTCCGACCCTGGTGAGCGCCAGGCGGAGGTCGATTTCAGCCGTCAAGCGAGCAGATCATCGGATCATCGGTGGATCCGGGTTTAGGCCACCCCTACGACCAAGCGAGACGGCAGCCGGGTCCTTGACCCGTTCCTCGGCCGTGTGGGGCTTCTCATTGCCCGTCGTGGCGTCAACGATGAACGCCGCAAGGCTGTTCAGATCGCGCGGGCGCTTGCGTGAGCGGTCAGGCATGCGTGCATCGTACGGGGTCCCGTCAACGTGGCTCACTACAAATCAGGCACACGCAGGCGGTGTGCCCTCTGGCATGCCTAAGGCCAACCAGCCTGAGTCCCAGACGATCGAACCGATTGAACATCGCGTTGATGAGGTCCGTCTCGCCGTTCTCGTAGTAGCGCCGCAGGCCATACGAAATCACATCTGCGATCTGGATCATGTCGCTCGTGTGGCTGGCGACAAAGAACGGATGAGCAGTGATGTGGTTAAACCGACGCCAAGCGCCACCAACGATCTGGAAGCGTTCCATGAGTGCGGTGAACCGCTCGACAACGGTGTCGTTGGCGTCATAGGCGACGATTCCCGTAGCGTTTTGCCGCGCTAGAAACGCCTCGTAGCGAGTCAGGACCTGCTCATATGCTTGCTCTTCGACCCCCGCCACGACCCGTTTGTCGGCGACTTCCCCAAATAGAACCGCGTCTGGCCACGAGCCAACCAAGGTCGCAACCTCCGCAGCGACCTGCTTGCGCTGGTCAAGGGTGAGGTGGGTGTATGCCTTCGTCTTCCGAAAGAACTTGGCTACTGACGCCGCGTTCCGCGTCTGTCCGGCGTCCCGAAGAGCTTTGAGCTTGTCAGACCGCTTGCGGTCGACCGCATTCCGTCGGTCAACCGTCGACATCGCATCAAACCCTGGGATCGAATGCTGCTCTGGATATGGCCGTAGCAGCCATGCCACATGGATTTCAGAGTCTGGGAAACCGTGTCGAGCCCTCAGGGCTGCCAACTCAGCTCGCTTGGCTACCCACGTCGTAGCGTCGATGGCGATCCCGGCTAGCGCATAGTGGGAACCTTGGCCGTGAACCTGCGGCACGCCAGACTCGTCGACGTAAAGAACGAATAGGCCCATCGTCCCCCCGGACATAGTTAGGCGCCCGCCGCAAGTCGTCTAAGCGTCTCACGAAACGGGCGCGTGCCGGTAGCCTATGGGACTGACAACCGCCCTGTCAACGGCACTTTTGGTTAACGGGCCAACCATTTTCCTAAACCAGGGTGCACGTTGTCAACGTGTGATACCGGCATTCTCAGTGGACGAGAAACTCGGTCTTGCATCGGGTCGGTAGGATGCGGGGATGACCCTCGCCGACTTCCTTGCCCTTCTGGATCAGCACCACACGAGCTACACGCTCGGTCGTGTCCGCGACTCCGTGATGGTTTACGTCGCGATCCCGGGAGAGCGGTGGGAGATCGAGTTCATGGACGCCGGCGGGATCGAAGTCGAGAAGTTCGTGAGTGACGGGTCACTGATCGACGGTTTGAGCGGCGAGGATCTAGCTCGACTCATCGAGGATTGACGCCGCCGCTCGGACGGTATCGTGAAACTGACCCATACCGTGCCGGGGGTGGTCGGTCCCGAGGCAGATCTGCGAGCTACGACTCCAAGTCGTCGTATGCGAGCTTATCGATCGCCGGCCCGTTGCCGAAGACCGTCGACACGCCGACCCACGCACGTCCATCGCGCGCGCTGCGGTGGAGCACCCCGGATCTCACCTCTGGTGTGCACACCACGACAGCCAGTCGTACCCCGCAGAAACGCCTGATCAGACGCCAATCAGTCGGTGACCAGAATGGCCAACGTGCGAGGTCACCGGCGCGGCTTCACTCGTTCGATGCCTCGAGCTTGGCAGCTTCGATCAGACGACGATCACGGGCAGGGCGACGCTCCGCAGCGTTTCCCGCTCGCTTCTCCTGATCGCACAGGGCGCAGCCCTTGTGCCGCTGACCCTTGTGGCTCTTCTCTTTCATCGCCAAAGCATGGGACGGGTGCTTGGGCAGCGTCAACGATCAGCGAGCGCAAGGCCTACGGGCCTGCGTAGTAGAGCCAGATCGCAGTGACGATGGATCCCACCCCAACCAGACCAAACGCAAGAGCAGAGGCCGGCCGCCTTCTCAGCAGCGAGACGATCGCCCCGACGCATCCCAAGAAGGCGAGCATGGGTAACGCGGCCACGTAGTAGGGCACGGGCTGAGTCTATGCTGCGTTCATGGTCGTGCGATTCAGGAACCGGAGACGAGCGATCGTGGCGCTGGTCGTTGCCGGTCTCATCATCGGATGCATGGCCCTGGCGGTCACAGTCCTCAACAGGGAACCGCGTCCGGATCCGGCGATGGTGGTCTGGTGCAAGGACCACTACAACCTCGTGGCCGGCAGGATGGTCAGCCTCGATGTCCTCCTGGACTCCGACGTGACGACTGCTGAAGGCCAAGCCAAGGCCGAGATGCTTGCCTGTCAGCGCGAGTACGCGGAACGCGCGACAAATTAGGTCACCGCTCCTGACCAGGACCACCGCTCCTGACCTAATTCCTGGTCGGAGCCGGTTTGACATCCTTCCGGATTGGTAGGCTGCGGAGATGGGACGCCTCACTCCCCGAGTTCTGACGGCCGGACTGGTCGTCGCGCTCCTGGTGCTCGGGTATTTGGTGATCGTCCTGGTATCCCTCGCCCCGCCGATCTACGAGGAAACGGTCGCCCTGGTCACTCTTGTCCTGATCGCGGTGGTCGTCATGATCTATCGCCGCCGAGCCCCGCAACTTGCACATCGCCTGATTCATTCGCGCCCGGCCTGTCTTGCACGGGGTCGGCAGGCTGCGGACCATGAAGATCGCGCGCTTCGTCGCGGTGACCGTCGGAGCTCTCCTGGGCGCGATGCTCGTAGCGCCGGTGGTCTACGTGTTGATAGCGGCACTTCTTCGGATGGTTCGGGGCCTGTAGGCTGCGAGGATGACAGCCGTTCGCCGCGCTCTGATCGTCGCTATCGCAGGGCTAGCGGTTCTGTTGGGTCTGGTGTGCGTCTTCTGGACCATTGGCGCAGAACCGTGGCTCGCGATAGGTGCCGTGATCGTGACCGTCATCGTCGTAGGCTTCGCCGCGCGTCAGTACGTCGCCCTGGGCCGTCCATCCTGAAGCTGACGCACTGCGGTGCCTGGCGGGGCGACTCTAGTCCACGTGCGGCCGCCTCGGGAATCCGAGCTCTGGCCTTGATTCGGGTCGGCTGCGAAGACCAGCGCCTTCAGGGCTTGCGGAAGTTCGGGTTCGGCTCGAATTCGCCGGTCAGGATGCCGTCGGGTCCGACTTTCCATGCGCCCCTGATCGCGGATCCGGGCACTTCGTCACTCGGGCCGTACCGGCCGACGATCTGGTAGACCTAACCGTTCGGGTTTGAGCGAGCCTCGGCGACCATCGCTGGCGAATATGACGGCTTCCGCCTGAGCAGCCGGGAGATGACGCCCATGGCTGAGACTCTACTCGCGGCCGTGACCCACGACGGGGTCGGGAGCCAGTTCGACGTAGCGATCCAAGATCTGGGACGAAGCATATGGGCCGCCCGCATCGACTTCGAACTGCGGCTCATCGAACTGAACCCAATATGTTCGGCGTCGGCCTTGCAAGGTGTCTTCGAGAACCCATGTCTCGCCGTTCTGAGCCATCGGATGTTTCACGATGGTGCCGGTCGGTTCAGCCGGCCACGGTCCTGGTCCGAACTCAGGATCTTGGCGGATCCTCACCCGCTGACCCGGACGGAATGGCTCATCGGATGGGTGCATGACGACACGGTACGTTGCAACGATCGATGGCATCGGGGCATGGCGCGTACGCCTGGAACGTGTAGGGCGCCGAACGACCGGCGAACCGGTAGAGCTGGGTTGATTCGGGCGTTTCCCCGGTCAAATGGTCCTGGGGGTGTTCCAACCGATCGCTGAACCCGGTCTCAGACATCGTTCGGCCCTCAGGCTGTTCCAAGCCGGGGTGGCGACGTTGGTCAAGCCGGGCCTGTGCCCCCACCCCTATCCGACCGGCGCATCCCAGAGGTCGTCAGCGAGGAGCACCCGCTCGCGGACGGTGGACTCGATCGTCAGCGGGATCGCGAGCCGCTCCCCCAGCGCGGCCACCACCTCCTCGGGCCGACCTGAACCCAGCGTCTGGTGGAGCAGAACCCGAACCCGGAGCACGCACGGCGATCCGGGCAGCCGCGCCGCGCCAACCCGGATCCCCACGAGCAGCGGCCGCAGGTCGTAGGTCACACCCGGGTCGCCCTTGGGCCGCTGACGCATGAGGGTCGGAGCGGCCAGCAGCGCCTCCCCCGCGAGCGCGAGCAGGTGCGGATCCACGCTCCCCGCCAGGGTGATCCGGTAGTCGGCGCCCGCGACGGCAGCCGGCAGGCTGGGCGCGCCCAGCCACACATCCACGAGATCCACCAGCGACCAGCCGGTCGGAAGGGCCGGTTCCAGCGCCTCGCGGACGCGCCAGCGCGGCCATCGTTCGGTCAGGACCAGTTCCAGCAGTTCGCCCTCGGCCGGCATCGAGACCCCAAGCGGAGCCCCGAACACGACCGCCGACCGCCCCCGCCGGCCTCCCTGCGCCACCGGCAACCCGGAGGCGTCGATCGCAGCGGTCCATGCATCGGCGAGTTCGCGTTGCGCCAGGGCCGGTGCGTCGGCTCCCCGCGCCACGGTCAGGCGCCAGCGCTGCCGAGGTTCGATGACGACCTGGGCGGCGGGTTCGGCCGGGGGGTCCACGTCTGGTAGTCTGCCGGACGATGAGCGAGCCCGCCCGGTCCTCCGCGGACGGCCCGTCGGGCCCCGCGACGGCCGCCTGGGTCGCCTCCCTGCCGCCGGCGCCGTTCGTGCGCGCGGGCGTCGACGGCTCTCCCACCACGTTCGAAGCGCTGTCACCGCGCGTCGCGTTCCTCATGGCGGCGGCCATCGTCGTCGGCGCGCTCCTGTTCATCGCACAGGACAGCGTTCGACCGTTCGTCGTCGGCCTGCTGGCGGTCTACCTGCTCGATATCCCGGTCCGCTGGCTCGCGCGTATCGGCATCCGGCGGCCGATCGCGATCCTGCTGGTCTATGTAGTCACGGTGGCCCTGTTCGTGGGCTTCCTGTTGCTCACGATCACGCCGCTGGTCAACGAGATCCTGCGATTCATCGAGGATCTGCCCCGACTCGCCGAGCAACTCAACGCCCGCCTGATCGACCTGTCGAAGGTGTACGCGCGGCTGGAGATCCCGCCGGGGATCCGCGTCTGGGTCGACAACCTCCTGCGCGGGATCGGACAGGGCGGCGGCACAGGGGTGGACCTGTCGTTCCTGCTGCCACTGCTCGGCGGCGCGGGCAGCCTCATCGCGGCGCTCTTCGGGTACGTGCTCCTGCCGGTCTGGGTCTTCTACCTGCTCAAGGACCGACCGAGCCTCGTGGCCGGATTCGAACGGTCGCTGCCATCGACGTGGCGGTTCGACACCCTCGTCGTCCTGCGCACGGTCGAACGCGTCTTCGGCCAATGGGTCCGGGCACAACTGGTGCTCGGGATCTCGGTGGCGCTCCTGACGTTCGCGGGGCTGGAGGTGCTGAATCGGCTGGTCGACCCGATCTTCGGGCGGTATGCGCTGCTGCTCTCGGTCATCGCGGGCGTGCTGGAGCTCCTGCCGATCATCGGGCCGATCATCGCGGCGATCCCGGCGGTACTGCTGGCGGCCACGGCCGGCTTCGAACCGCTGATCGCCTCGCTCATCCTGTACACGCTGGTCCAGCAGGTCGAAAACAACTTCCTCGTGCCGAAGATCCAGGGCGACGCGGTGGAGATGCATCCGGCCGCGGTGATGTTCGCGATCATCATCGGCGGGGCGCTGGGCGGGTTGCTCGGCGCGATCCTGGCCTTGCCGGTCGCGGCGGCCGGGCGCGATGTGGTGCGCTACCTGTTCCGACGATCCGAGCCGGACGATCCGGACGCGCTGGCCAGGATGGTTCGGCAGGTCGGGATGGATCCGATGATCCCGGGTGGCGGCGTCGCGCGCGGCGGCGAAGCGGCGCTGGCGGGGGCGGCAGTCGATGGCTGAGCGGCCCGACGCCTACAAGGTCCTCCAGGTGGACCCGGAAGCCGAGATCGACGTGATCCGTGCTGCGTATCGCGGTCTGGCCCGCAAATACCACCCCGACAAGGATCCCAGCCCCGAGGCTGCCGCCCGAATGAGTGCGATCAACGTCGCGTGGGAGATCCTCGGCGACGCGGCGTCGCGCAGCACGTATGACGCGGAGCGATCGTCCGCGACGCGCGCGGCAGCCGGCACGGACGGTGCGACGTCACAGGAGGCGGGGGCTGCCTCCGGGTCATCGCCGGGCCCAGCGCCGCGGCCGGATCCGGGCCTCCGTCGACAGCCGGGGCCACGCCCGCAGCCGGGGTCCGAGCAACGGCGGGAACCGGAACGCGTCTCGCGTGACTGGACGGCCGGTCGATCGTCGGTCGGTGGCGGGTTCGATGACTCGATGAGGGCGCCCGACGGTCTGGGTGCCGCCGGTCCGCCCCCGGGGCGCCCGTCGGGCAGTGTCCTGAACTTCAGTCGCTACGACGGCTGGTCGCTCGGCGAGATCGCGCGGCATGACATCGAGTTCATCGAATGGCTCGACCGGACGCCGATCGGACGGCCATACCGCGAGGAGATCGATGCGATCCTGCGTCGCGTCGGTCGGCGGCGATCCGCCGAGGCCGAGTCGTCAGACCGCCGCGGGCTGTTCCGCCGACGCTGACCCGGCTCCAGCACCGACGCGGGTCACCACCCGACCGATCGTCGTGCCCTGCACCACGAGCGTGAACAGCACCACGCCGAACGTGACCTGTTGCAGCAACGCGCGTTCCGGCACGTCGACGGGGAGTGCCAGGGCCATGGCCACCGCGACAGCGCCGCGCAGTCCGCTCCAGAACAGGATGTGCAGCCAGCCGAGCGGAAGACGGGTCGCCAGTCCGGGGAGTGGCGCGAGTCGCGATGCGCCGCCAAGGAGCACGTAGATCACGATCGCTCGACCGAGGAGCGCGCCCAGGATCGCCCAGATCGTGGGGCCGATCGCACCCAGGAGCCGGTCCGGCGGGATGGCCAGACCGACCAGCAGGAACACGACCGCGGTCAGGAGGAACGCGAGGAACTCCCAGACGGTGTCGACCGCGTCTGTGCCCGTGGCGGTCAGCGCGCGGCCGGGTCCCACATTGCCCAGCACGACGGCCGCCGTGACCGTGGCGATGACACCGGACAGGTGGAAGTGGTCGGCGACGAGATAGCTGCCGTAGGCCAGGACCACCGAGATCGTCAGTTCGATGAGGTGGTCGTCGATCGCGCCGATGAGGCGCGCCGCGACGTAACCCGCGCCGAGGCCGATCGCGACGCTGATGAGGATCGTGGCGACGAACGTGACGACGGCCGCCCCGGGTTCCTGCGGCTGCGTGACGGCCTGGACGGCGATCGCGAACAGCACCAGACCCGTTCCGTCATTGAGCAGGCTCTCCCCGTCGACCATCGTGGCGAGAGCCGGCGGGACCGTGACGCGCTTGAACGTGGCGACCACGGCGGCCGGGTCCGTGGCGGAGACCATCGCGCCCACGATGAACGAGAGCGAGAGCGGCAGGCCGGTGGCCATCGTCAGGACCACGGCAACGCACACCGCGGAGATCAGGACGCCCGGGATCGCCAGCAACGCCAGACCGCTGAACCAGCGTCGCAGTTCGGCGACGCGCAGGCGATAGGCGGCTTCGAACACAAGGCCGGGCAGGAGTACCAGCAGCACGATCTCCGGTGTCACCACGAACCCGGCCAGCCCGACGGCGCTGGCGAGGCTGCCCGCCAGCAGGCCGGCTGCCACCAGACCGACCGTGTACGGGA
This sequence comes from Candidatus Limnocylindrales bacterium, assembly GCA_038327765.1. Taxonomy (GTDB): domain Bacteria; phylum Chloroflexota; class Limnocylindria; order Limnocylindrales; family CSP1-4; genus SPCO01. The sequence continues at coordinate 8,732 of JBBQLI010000014.1, forward strand.
TCCGCAGCGGGCGGACGACGATCGCGACGATCGTGGCAAGCGCAAGCAGGCCGACCAGCAGCTCGATCGCGTGCAGCGTCCCGAGATCGGTCATCCGGGCGAGGTGCGCCTCGTGGGTCGCATGCCGCGGCTGGGTGCGGGGGCCGTCGGGGACACGGTGGTCGGGGGCGTCGGGGGAGTCGCGGGCGTGCGCGCAAGTCCACGCATTCGGGCAGATCGCGCGGACGCCAGAGGTCGTCGGACGGTGGTCACCATTCCGCCTTGGTCTGGCGGATGTTCACGCTCTGGATGATGCCAAGGCCCAGGGCCATGCTCACCAACGACGCGCCGCCGTGCGTGACGAACGGGAGCGGGATGCCGGTGATCGGCATGATCCCGAGGACCATGCCTGCGTTCACGAAGAGCTGGAACAGGATCATCGATGCCATCCCGCCGGCGAACATCGTGCCGAACGTATCGCGCGATCGCCAGCCCGAGGCCATGATCCGCCAGAGCAGCAGGAAGAACAGGGCGAATGCGACCATCACGCCCAGGAAGCCGAGCTCCTCGGCGAGGATCGCCAACACGAAGTCCGTGGTCTGGACGGGGAGGAAGTCGCCCGGGCCCTGGGTCCCGTTGGTGAGGCCCTTGCCGATCCAGCCGCCCGATCCGACGGCGATCTGCGCCTGGTAGAGCTGATACCCGGCACCCTTGATGTCCGGGTTGGTGTCGAGGAATGACAGGATCCGCTGCTGCTGATAGGGCAGGAGGTGGGTCCAGGCGATCGGGATCATCCCGATGCCGATCGCGACAAGCGCACCGAGCCACCTCAGGCTCGCGCCGGACATCCAGAGCATCCCGGCCAGGATCGCGCCGAAGACGAGCGAGGTTCCAAGATCCGGCTGGAGCATGACCAGCACCAGCGGCGGACCGACGAGCACGCACGCACCAAGGATCGTGCGCAACGAATCGATCTTGCTTTCGCGAGCGGCCAGGTAGTTCGCCAGCACGATGATCATCAGGACCTTGGCCAGCTCGCTGAACTGGAACGTGAGAGGCCCGAGGGCGATCCAGCGAGCGGTGCCTCCGACGCCATTGCCGATGGCCAAGGTCAACACGAGGAGGCCCAGTTGGAGGCCATAGATCGGCCAGGCCAGGGTCTTGAGCCAGCGATAGTCGAATGCCGTCGCCACGATGAACGCGAACACCGCGATGACAGTCCACATGAGCCCGCGCGTGAACGTGGTCTGCGTGTCGAGCGTGAGCTGGCCGTTCTCGACGCTGTTCGTGTATGCCATCACGAGACCGATGGCAGCGAGCAGGCCGGCATAGGTCATCAGCTGGATGTCGAAGGCGCGCCAGACCGTCCCGACCGATTTCGCGGCCCAGTCGGTGATTCGAGGAGGTTGAGCTCGGATGACGCCCATCACTCCGACCTGTAGAAGTTGCCGCGTTTCATGTTGGCGAACAGGCGGTAGTCGTGCTTGATGCCGAAATGCAGCTGGAGGAAGTACTTCGCCACTTCCGTGCCGGCATTGCCCTTGGTCCGCGAGTCGTAGATGAACGCCAGGAAGGCCAGCTGCGAGTCGCTGTCGGCAAACGTGCCGTGATACGGGTCTTTCGGGACGAACCCAACGAACCAGGAGCTGTACGGAAGTCGGCCACGCTTGTCCTTGGTCCCGAATTCTGACGTGCCGGACTTGCCCGCCACCTTCACGGGGAGGTCCACCAGGTTGTAGGTGTGCCGAACGAGGACCACGTTGCGAGCGGCCAGCCGCATCGTCTTGAGCACACTCGGTGGGACTGCCAGCTTCCGGAGAAGGATCGGGGCGAAGGGCCTGACCACGCTCCCATCGGGGCCCGTGACCTGCCGGACCACCTGCGGCTGATACAGCTTCCCGCCGTTCGCCAACGCGGCATAGGCGTTGATGAGCTGGAGCGGCGTGACATCGTCGTAGCCCTGTCCAATCCCGGCCTGGTAGGTCTCACCACCGAACATCGGGGCGCCGAGGACCTTTTGCTTCCAGGCGTTCGTCGGGACGATGCCGGTGACCTCGCCGGGAAGGTCCACGCCGGTCTTCTGGCCGAAGCCGTACTGGTTCGCCCAGTAGCCAAGCCGGTCAGCTCCGAGCATGCCCGCGAGTTGATAGAAGAAGGTGTCGCTGGAGTGCCCGAATCCGCAGTAGATGTTGCACGGCCCGAAGCCCTGGTGGTTCCATTCGTAGAACCGGACGCCGCCCAGCGTCAGGAATCCCTTCGTATGGACCAGGGTGGCCGGCGTGATCTTCTTGTCGCTCAGCGCGCCGCTGCCTGTCACGAGCTTGTAGGTGGAACCCGGGGCGTACTGAGCCTGCACCGCGTGATTGATCAGCGGCAGGTCCTTGTTCTTGACCAGCTTCTGAAAGTCCTTCGTGCTGATCCCCTGGGCGAAGAGGTTGTTGTCGTACGTGGGCACGCTGACCATGGCGAGGATCTCGCCGGTCTGCGGGTTCATGACGATGAACACGCCGCGCTTGGCGCCGATCACGTCGAGACCCCAGGTGAGGGCCTTCTGGGCTTCCTGCTGGACCTTCGAGTCGATCGTGAGCGTCAATGAGTCGCCCGGCGCCGACTGCGTGGTGGTCGAGAGGACCTGGGTCCGGCGCCCGAGCGCGTCGCGCTCCACGCTCTGCTGACCGTAGGTGCCGCGGAGCTCCGACTCGTAGCTCGCCTCGATCCCGGCCTTGCCGATCCGATCGTCAGGTAGATAGCCCTTCGGACGAAGGTCCTTGAGTTGATCGGCCGTGACCGGGCCCGTGTAGCCGATCAACTGCGATGTCAACGACCCGTCGGTGTACTGGCGCTGGGCTTCGACGTCGATCTCAACGCCGGGCATCTGGGTGGATGACTCTGAGATGAGGCGGGCCGTGGCTTCGTCGATGTCACTTGCGATCCGTACCAGATCGAACGACGAGCCCGGATTGCTGTCGATGGCCGTGTTGATATCCGCTGGGTCCATCTTGATCAGCGCTGCCAACCGAGCGACCACGTCCGGCCGATCGACGACAGGCAGATCCGATGGTCGGATCTTGACGGCAAACGTGGGCACGTTCGAGACCAGGAGCCGTCCAGCGCGGTCGTAGATCAGACCGCGCGGTGCCGGGATCGACTCAAGGACGGTCCGGTTCTTGGTTGCGAGGACCGTGTAGTCGACGCCTTTGACCACCTGGAGGTAGAAGAGCCGTGCAGAGAGCGTCGTGATGACCAGGATCACGACCACACCGAACACCAGGAAGCGCGACAGTCGCTTGGTCGGCTCGGTCTGGGTGCCGAAGTAGGGGTTCACCAGTCGACTCGCTCGGAGAGGGCACGGCGGTCGTGGATGCCGACCGCGAGGGGCCCGATCACTCCCGCCAAGATCGCGTCATAGAAGGCGCCCGGAAGCACGACGCTGACTGGATCGGCAACTGCGAGCGGCGTGTGAAGCGCAGAGATGATGAAGAAGAGGATCATCGAGTAGGCCAAACTGAGGACGAATGTGGCGACGATGGGCGCAAGTGGCCGAAGTCGCGGGAAGATACTCGCAAGGAGCGTGGCGCCTCCAAGGCACAGGAGGAGCGCGAATGGGGTCGAGCCAAGCGGCCGTTGTGCGAGTACATCGATCGCGATCCCACCGACGAATGCCCAGACGAGGCCGGCATCGAGTCCGATCGCGATCGTGAGCACGATGCCCAACACCAGGACGATGTGCGGTTGACCATCACCGACCCGAAGAAAGGGGGTGACAGTCGCTTCGAACAGGGCCGCCACCGTCGCGCCGACCGCAGCGAGGAGCAGGGTCATTGAGCGGTCGATCCTCGGCGAAAGCGCGAAGAGTCGCGCGCCCGCCGACGCGGCACTCGACGCGTTCGAGACGGCGGCGACGTTTGGTGGAGTATCCCACGGTCCTCCCGCATGGGCAATCACCCCGTCGGCGGCAGCCGTGCGCGTCGTCACGGCCGTTTCGCGCGCGTGTTTCACGGGAAACAGTGTCTGGACTCCTGAACGAGGGACACCGCACGGATGGCCGGATCGGCTCCAGGTGGTTCACGCTGAAACAGCGCGTTGCGCCGATCGACGACGGATATCGCCGTCACCCGCATGCGCTTCACGGAGAACCGCGCCCGTGCCTCGTGGATGGGGCGAAATACCGGCTGACCCGAGAGCCGTTCACGTGAAGCAGGCGAGATGCCCGCACGGAGGCCAGAACTCGTCGTTCCGCGTCGACCCGCCCTGTTTCACGTGAAACAGCGAAATCGACCCGTCAACAGCGGAGCGGATGCATCAACTCGGTAAATCGGGAGTGAATGGCCGCGTGCCACGCTTGGCAGCGAACCTCCTGAACGAAGGCGACGGGCGCTCCGATGGTAGAATCAAACCCTGTGAACCCTCTCCAGACAGGCCACTGAGTGGGCCAGACGATCGCCTGCGCGAACCAGAAGGGCGGCGTCGGCAAGACGACGACGGTGGTCAACCTCGCGAGCTACTGCTCGATGGCTGGCGATCGCGTCCTTGTCATCGACCTCGATCCCCAGGGGAATGCGACGAGCGGCCTTGGTCTCGACCGGACCACGCTCGAGCGTTCGATCTATGACGCGATGATCGACGGAGTCGCGCTGGCGGACATCGTCGTCAAAGGCCCGCTCGGGCTGGATGTCGTGCCGTCTTCGGTCGCCCTTGCGGGCGCCGAGGTGGAATTGGCGCCAGTCGAGGCTCGTGAACGACAGCTCGCCCGCCTCGTGCGAACCATCGCCGACCGTTATGACCACATCCTGATCGATTGCCCGCCATCCCTGGGACTGCTGACTGTGAATGCCCTGACAGCCGCCGATGCGGTGCTGATCCCTCTCCAATGTGAGTACTACGCCCTAGAGGGGCTGACCCAGCTGCTCGCGACCGTTGATCTCGTCCGCGACCACCTCAATCCGGCGCTGGAACTCGACGGCGTCCTGTTGACCATGTACGACAGCCGCACGAATCTCTCTGCGGATGTGGCCGGCGAGGTGCGTCGCCACCTCGGACCGGCCGTGTACGAGACCGTGATCCCGCGAAGTGTTCGACTGTCAGAGGCCCCCAGCCACGGGCTGCCGATCGCCACCTACCGGCCGGATTCGTCCGGTGCCCTTGCGTATCGCCAATTTGCGGCCGAGTTCCGGGCGCGGGCCGCCGACACACGCGGTGGTTCGTTCGTCGCGCCGAGCTCCCCGGTCGGTCGGTCCGCAGCTGACGCGCCATGGCCCGACAACGACATGGGACTCCGGTCGGTGGCCGGGGTGGTGTCATGACCATCCGTCAGGATCGGTCGCAGAGCCTCGGACGAGGACTGGCATCGCTCATCCCGCAGCGAAACGCGGGCCATTCGGGCCCGTTGGAGATCCCGACGGCTCGAGTGCATCCGAATCCGCACCAGCCGCGGCAACGCATCGATGAGACGGCACTGGCCACGCTCACGGCGAGCATCGCGCAACACGGAGTGATCCAGCCGATCCTGGTCACCGAAGTCGTCGACGGGTACCAGCTGGTCGCGGGTGAGCGTCGCCTTCGCGCAGCGATCGCCGCCGGACTGGAACGGATCCCCGCTGTCGTTCGACAACTCGCCGACCGCGAACAACTCGAATTGGCGCTCGTCGAGAACCTCCAACGCGAGGATCTGACGGCGATCGAGGCAGCAACGGCCTATCGGCAGCTGGTCGACGAATTCGGCTTCACGCATGAGCAACTCGCCGAGCGAGTCGGGCGCGCCCGTTCGACCGTCGCCAACACGCTGCGACTCCTCGATCTGGTACCCGCGCTCCAGACCGCCGTGGCCGACGGCGAGATCACGGAGGGTCACGCACGGGCGATCGGTGGGCTGGCCCCGGAGTCGCAAGAGCGAGTGCTCGCCTCCGTGACCTCGCAGGACCTGTCCGTGCGACAGACCGAGGAACTGGTCCGTCGGTTGCGCGAACCAAAGCTCACCGCCGAACCCAGGACGCCCTCGTCCCGCGACCCCGATCTCGAACGAGTCGAGGAGGATCTGCGTCGATCACTGGGAACGAAGGTCAGCCTTGCCAAGTCAAGACGCGGTGGTCGGATCGTCATCGAGTACTACAGCGACGAAGAACTGGGGCGTCTCTACGAGCGCCTCACCGGAGGGAATGCGTGACCGAGGACGCCATCATCAACACGAACGGCGCGGAGAACGAGAAGGCGCGCGTGAAAAGGGCGAAGGCGTCGCCCGCGTCCGACTACACCGCCGCCAGCATCCAGGTCCTCGAGGGCCTCGAGGCCGTTCGACGACGCCCCGGCATGTACATCGGATCCACGGACGAACGTGGGCTCCATCACCTCGTCTGGGAGGTCGTCGACAACTCGATCGACGAAGCGATGGCGGGTCATGCCCAGAAGATCCTGGTCACGATCGCCACGGATGGTCTTGTCACGGTCGTCGATGACGGTCGTGGCGTCCCGGTCGGCAAGCACTCGACGGGCAAGGACGCCCTCGAGGTCGTCCATACCGTCCTGCACGCGGGCGGAAAGTTCGGTGGCGGCGGCTACAAGGTGTCAGGCGGTCTCCATGGCGTCGGCGTCAGCGTCGTGAATGCCTTGTCCTCGTGGATGCACGTGGAATCGGCCCGCGACGGGAGCATCTGGTCGCAGGACTACGAGCGCGGCAAGCCGCTCGGACCGGTCAAGAAGCTTGGCCCGCAGGGCACTCGCAAGGGCACCTTGACCAGCTTCCGGGCGGACCCCGAGATGTTCGAGACCACGGACTATTCCTTCGAGACGATCAGCCAGCGGCTGCGCGAGTCGGCCTACCTCAACAAGGGCGTCTGGATCACCCTGATCGACGAGCGCAACGATCGCGAACGCTCGTTCTACTTCGAAGGCGGCCTCCAATCGTTCGTGCGGCATCTCAACCGGAACAAGGAGGCGCTGGGCAATCGGCCGATCTATGTCGATCGCCGCGAAGGCACGACGTCGGTCGAGGTCGCCCTCCAGTACAACGACACGTATACCGAGAACGTCCTCGCGTTCGCGAACAACATCAACACGCCCGACGGCGGCACCCACGTGACGGGCTTCCGTGCCGCCTTGACCAGCTCCCTCAACGACTGGGCACGGCGCGCCGGCGTGCTCAAGGACGCTGACGGCAACCTGTCCGGCGACGATGTTCGCGAGGGACTCACGGCGGTCATCAGCGTCAAGCTGACCGACCCGCAATTCGAGGGCCAGACGAAGGCCAAACTGGGGAACGCCGAGGTCAAGGGCCAGGTGCAAACGGCCGTCGCGGACTCGCTCGGCCAGTACCTCGACGAGAACCCCGGTGACGGCCGGCGGATCATCGAGAAGTGCCTGACCGCGGCCCGTGCGCGTGAAGCTGCCCGCAAGGCGCGTGACCTCGTGATCCGCAAGGGCGCGCTCGACGGCATGTCCCTCCCCGGCAAGCTTGCCGACTGCCAGGAGCGCGATCCTGCACGAAGCGAGGTCTACCTGGTCGAGGGCGACTCGGCCGGCGGGTCCGCGAAGCAGGGACGCGACCGGCGCTTCCAGGCCATCCTGCCGTTGCGCGGCAAGCTCCTGAATGTGGAGAAGGCCCGGCTGGACAAGATCCTCTCCAGCGAGAACGTCCGGCCGCTGATCATCGCCCTTGGTGCCGGGATCGGCGAGAACTTCGACATCGCGAAGCTGCGCTACCACCGGATCATCATCATGACCGACGCCGATGTCGACGGCGCCCACATCCGCACGCTACTGCTGACCTTCTTCTACCGGCACATGCCCCAGGTCATCGAAAACGGCTATCTGTACATCGCCCAGCCGCCGCTCTACCGCGTGAGCACGGGCAAGGTGACGCGCTACGCGGGCAGCGAAGCCGAGCGCGACAGGATCATCAAGGAATTCAACGTCAAGAACCTATCCGTGCAGCGGTTCAAGGGCCTTGGCGAGATGAACGCCGATCAGCTCTGGGATACCACCATGAACCCGGAGACCCGGACGCTCCTCCGCGTCGACAGCGCGAACGCTGCGCTGGCCGACGAGATCTTCACGATGCTGATGGGCGAAAAGGTCGCCCCGCGCAAGGACTTCATCAAGACCGAAGCGCGCAAGGTGCAGAACCTTGACGTCTGAGACCCGCGTCGTTCGGGAGTCTCCGATCGGAGCGTTCGAGTTCGAGCCGCACAACTGCTTCGCATGCGGGACGCTCAACACGAACGGTCTTGGACTCGTCGTTCACCTTGAACCGCAACGCGCATCCACGGAGTTCCGCCTCGATCGTCGGTTCGAGGGCTGGGAGGGGATGGCCCACGGCGGGATTATCTGCACGATCCTCGATGAAGTCATGGGCTGGGCACTTATCGCCGGTGGCGACTGGGGAGTGACGGCACGAATGTCCGTGGCGTTCAGCAAACCAGTCCCGGTGGGCGCATCGCTGCGGGCCGATGCGTGGATCACGCGGCGCCGACGTCGGATCGTCGAAGCCGAGGGTCGGCTCATCGATGCCACCACCGGCGTCGAGCTTGCGACCGCCACGGGCACGTATCTCGCCGCCGACCCGGCCAAGAAGCGCGAGCTGGCTCAGCGTTATGGCTTCCGAACCCTCCTCGAAGGTGGCACTACGCCCGAACCGGTGGACTCGGCCCGATGACAGGCGCCGCGCCGACGACCACGGCCCCGACCGACCTGACTGGACCGACCGGACCCACGATGACCGGCAGCGCCGCTACCGGCAGCCCTGCCACGGCCCGTGCCGTCGCGTTCGTGGCCGACCACAAGCCGGCCGCCGAAGCCCTCGGCACGGGACTCGCGGAGTCAGTCAATGACCCGGAGACCTTCGCGCGCACCCTCACCGCCGGCCTCCAGGCCCTCGCCGATCCCGACTACCTCGCCGAACAGCAACGGGTCGCGCCCGGTGTGGGCCCGGTCTACGGCGTCCGCTGGCCCCTCTCCGCCGCCGTCGCACGCACATTCCGCGCGGCCACTCGCCAGGACCGCGCCACCTCACTCCTGTTCATCGCCGACCGGCTCTTCCGCGAGGACCACCTGGAACCGCGCTGGTTCGCCTTCGGCCTCCTCGAGCGCACGCTCGCGACGGAGACGGAGCGTTCGTGGCAGCTTCTGCGCCGCGCGGCCCGCGAGGCGGGTGACTGGATCACGGTGGACAGCCTCGCCCACCCCTACGCGAAGGGCGTCCACGCCGAGACCTACCGCTGGGCGGAGCTGGAACAGCTGGTCTTCTCGCCCTCGCGCTGGGAGCGTCGCCTGGTCGGGTCGACCATCGCGACCATGACCAATGTCAGCCTCGGCCGGAAGCCTGATCCGGCGGTCGCCGCCCGTGCACTCCCCCTCCTCGGCCAGCTGATGGGCGACGCCGAGCCGGACGTGCAGAAGGCGCTCTCGTGGGCCTACCGGTCGCTGACGATGATCGACATGGCCGCCACGGGCGCGGCCCTTCGCGAGGAGACCGACCGCACAGCCGCCACGAACGACGGCCATCGAGCGTGGGTCATCCGAGACACCCTCGCCAAGCTTGATCCCACCATCGCCGAGGATCTCCGGACGCGACTCGCGGGTATCCGCAAGCGTGCCGGCGCACCGACAACCTCGAACGCAGCGGAGATCGCGGCGCGGTTCGGCGAGCTGCCCGACCCCGCCTCCCACCCCGAGCCTCCGCTCGCATGAGCCGATCCCCGAGGAGTAGCGCACAGTGACCGACGAGAACATGGGCGATATCCGGGGTATCCGGATCGAAGACGAGATGCGCACGAGTTATCTCGACTACGCGATGAGCGTCATCGTGTCGCGCGCGCTGCCCGATGTCCGTGACGGCCTGAAGCCGGTCCACCGCCGCATCCTCTACACGATGGGCGAAATGGGCCTGTCGGCCACGAGCTCGTACCGCAAGTGCGCCGCGATCGTCGGCGAGGTGATGGGCAAGTACCACCCGCACGGTGACGTCGCCCTGTACGACGCGCTCGTCCGGCTCGCCCAGGACTTCTCCATGCGCTACCCGCTCATCGATGGGCAGGGCAACTTCGGGTCGGTCGACGGCGACTCGGCCGCGGCGATGCGCTACACCGAAGCGCGGCTCACCGGGATCTCGGCGGAGATGCTCGAGGACATCGACAAGGACACCGTCGACTTCGAGGACAACTACGACGGCACGCAGCGCCAGCCCACGGTCCTCCCCGCGAAGCTGCCGAACCTCCTGATCAACGGCTCGTCCGGCATCGCGGTCGGCATGGCCACCAACATCCCGCCGCACCACCTCGGTGAGATCTGCGATGCGATCGTCGCCATGATCGACGACCCGGACCTCACCTCGGACGACCTGTGCACGTACGTGATGGGTCCGGATTTCCCGACCGGCGGCACGATCTTCCGCTTCGAGAAGCAGCGCAACGTGCTCACTGGTGAGTGGGAGACGGTCGACGCGATCCGCCAGATGTATGCGCATGGCCGAGGCCGCGTGATCATGCGCGCGCAGGTCGCGTTCGAAGAGGTCAAGGGCGACCGCACGGCGATCATCGTCACCGAGCTGCCGTACCAGGTGAACAAGGCCAGCCTGCTCGAGAAGATCGCGGAACTGGTCAAGGACAAGCGCATCGACGGCATCGCCGACCTGCGCGATGAATCCGACCGCGACGGGATGCGCATCTACGTCGAGATGAAGCGGGACGCCAACCCGCACAAGGTGCTGAACAACCTGTTCAAGCACACCCCGATGCAGATGGCGTTCAACATGAACATGCTGGCGCTCGTCGACGGTCAGCCCCAGACCCTGCCGCTACGCAGCGTGCTCGTCCACTACATCGAGCACCGCCAGAACATCGTCCGCCGACGCACCGAATTCGACCTGGGCAAGGCGCGTGCCCGGGCGCACATCCTCGAGGGACTCAAGATCGCCCTCGACAACCTCGACGCGGTCATCCAGACGATCCGCGAATCGCGCGACGTCGAGCTGGCGCGGACGAACCTGATGACCCGGTTCGATCTGTCCGAGCTCCAGGCACAGGCCATCCTCGACCTTCGCCTCGCCCGCCTGGCCGCGCTCGAACGCCAGAAGATCGAGGACGAATACCTCGCCGTCATCCAGCTCATCGCCGAGCTCGAGGACATCCTCGCCAACCCGGCCCGGGTCCTCTCGATCATCAAGACCGAGCTCGCCGAACTCAAGAAGAAGTACGCCGGGGAGCGCCGCACGCGCGTGGCCGACGACGCCAGCCGCGAGATGACCGACGAGGACCTGATCGCGGACGAGGACGTCGTGGTCACCATCTCCGGACGTGGCTACATCAAGCGCCAGCCGGTCGACACGTACCGCCGCCAGCATCGTGGTGGCAAGGGGATCATCGGCCACGTCACCCGCGAGGAGGACGCGATCGAGTACCTCCTCGTCGCGAACACCCACGACTGGGCGCTCTTCTTCACGAACCGTGGCCGCGTCTTCAGTGCCAAGGTCCATGCCATCCCTGACGCCAGCCGGCAGGCCAAGGGCATCCCGATCATCAACCTGCCCGGCGTCCAGGTGGAATCGGGCGAGATCCCGATGGCCACGATCATGCTCAAGGACTTCACGCCCGGCTCGTATCTGGTCCTCGCCACCCGCAAGGGCATCGTGAAGAAGACGCCGCTCGAACAGTTCGAGAAGGTCCGCTCGTCGGGGATCCGCGCGATCACGATGCACGACGACGACGAGCTGGCGTGGGTCGATGTCTCGACCGGCGGCGACGACGTCATCGTCGCCACGGCCAAGGGCAAGCTTGCGCGGTTCGCCGAGAGCGAGATCAGGGCCATGGGCCGCGATGCGGCGGGCGTCATCGGCATCCGCCTCGCGCGGCAGGCTGACGCGGTCGTGGGCATGAGCGTGGTCCAGCCCGAGAGCGACCTGCTCGTCCTCACCGACACCGGCTACGGCAAGCGCGTCCCGTTGACCGAGTTCCGACGCAAGCATCGAGGCGGCCAGGGCGTCGGCCTCATCTCGCTGGAGGGTCGCAAGACCGGCGACGTCGCCGCTGTCCAGCAGGTCACCGAGGCCGACGAGGAGCTCCTCCTCATCTCGGCCCATGGCCAGGTCATCCGGACCGAGACCAACTCGATCAACCGCTATTCGTCGTCGGCGCGCGGGGTGATCGTGATGCGCCTGGCCGAGGGCGACCGGGTCGTCGCGATCGCCGCGTTCCGTGCCGGACTTGCGGAGCGGGACGGCATGGGCGACGATGGCGCCCCCGAGGCGGGCGGTCCAGGCGATGCCGGTCCATCGAGCCCCGCGGGCGGCGCGTGACGGCGACGTGATCAGCGGATGACGGTCTTCGGCCAGCGGGAGGCGGCGCCCTTGTACGCGGACCAGTTCGAGATCTATCACGGGAACGCCAACCCGGACCTTGCCCGGAAGATCTCCCGATACCTCGGCACGGAGCCAGGCAAGCTGGAAGTCTTCCAGTTCGCCAACGAGAACATCTTCGTCAAGATCCTGGAGAACGTCCGCGAGAAGGACGTCTTCCTGATCCAGCCGACCAGCCACCCGGTGAACCAGTCGATCATGGAACTGCTGATCATGATCGACGCGTTCAAGCGCGCCAGCGCAGGACGCATCACCGCGGTCGTCCCGTTCTATGCCTATGGCCGGTCCGACAAGAAGGACCAGCCGCGTGTCCCGATCACGGCGAGGCTGATCGCCGACATGATCACCGTGGCGGGCGCCGACCGGGTCCTGACGATGGACCTGCACCAGGGCCAGATCCAGGGCTTCTTCAACATCCCGGTCGATGAGCTGACCGCCGTCCACATGTTGTCGAACTACTACCGCCACAAGCAGATCGAGGATCCGGTGGTGGTCACCGACCTCGGGTTCGCCAAGCGCGCCAGGACGTTCGCGGAGCTGCTGGACGCCCCGCTGGCGATCATCGAGAAGCGGCGGGTCGGCAACCTGGACAGGGCCGAGCTCATGAAGGTCATCGGCGACGTCAAGGGCTAGCGCGCGATCATCGTGGATGACGAGATCGACACCGCCGGCACGCTCGTCGAGATCGTCCGGGCCCTCGAGCGCGAAGGCGTGAGCGAGATCTACGCCTGCGCGACCCACGGCGTGTTGTCGGACCCGGCCATCGACCGCATCGCAGCGTCCTCCGTGCGTGAGGTGGTCCTCACCGACTCCATCCCGCTGCCCGAGCGCAAGCGCATCGCCAAGATCACCACGCTCTCGGTCGCGCCGCTCATCGGCGAGGCCATCCGACGCATCCACCGCGGCGAATCCGTGGGTGCCCTCTTCTCCAGCGAGGTGTCGCTGACCCAGGAGATGCTCCTCTGGGAGGACGGCAGCGAGGGCCACATCGATACCCGCGATGGTGAGGACGGCGACGACGGGGAACCTGCCACAGAGACGCTGCTGAGCGTCGTCCCTTCAGGAGACAGATGAGCCTGCAACTGCACCGACCTGACGGCGAGGGCGGCCTTGAGCCGCGACCGGTCAGCGACCAGAACTGGCGCAAGCAGCTGCGCTCGCCGCGCTGGGGCCAGGGCCTCGATGGCGGCCAGCTTCCCGAGCTCAAGAATCCGGAGATGAACCCGACCTCGCGGATGCGCTCGGTGCTGTTCTGGGTCGTCCTTGCGGCGATCACGTTCGGGTCGCTGCTGGTCGGGTACGGGACCTCGTTCTGGCAGCGTTAGACCGGGTCGCGCCCAGCGCTGGACGGGTGTTCGGCAGCCTCCCCGTATACTTGCCCATCCCATGAAGTTCTTTTCCCGTTTCGTCGACTCGAACGATCGCGAGATCCGGCGCATCCTGCCCGTGGTCGACGAGGCCAACGCCCTCGAAGCCGAATACGAAGCCCTCAGCGATGAGGAGATCCGCGCCCAGTTCGAGGACATCCGGACCGAGATCCGCGAGGTAACCCAGCCGGACGAGGCATCGGACGACGAGCTGCATCACCCCGACCTCGAGCGCCGGCGCGAGCTGAAGAAGGCGCGTCGGACCCGCGAGAACGACCGGATCCAGGCCGCCCTCGACGACGCGCTCCCCGAGGTCTTCGCGATGAGCCGCGAAGCCATGAAGCGGACTCTCGGGATGCGCCACTTCGACGTCCAGCTGATGGGCGGCGCCGTCCTCCACCAGGGCAAGATCGCCGAGATGCGGACCGGCGAGGGCAAGACCCTCGTGCCGACGCTCGCCGCCGTGCTCAACTCGCTGACGGGTCGGGGCGTCCACGTGGTCACCCCGAACGACTACCTCGCCCGGCGCGACCCGCAGTGGATGGGGCCGGTCTTCCATTTCCTCGGCGTCAGCCTCGGGATGATCACGCACGATGCGTCGTTCGTGTTCGAACCCGGCTTTCCCACCAGCGATGAGCGGCTCATCAATCTGCGCCCCGTCAGCCGGCGCGAGGCCTACGCCGCCGACGTCACGTATGGCACCAACAACGAGTTCGGGTTCGACTACCTGCGCGACAACATGGTGGTGGAGCTCGATCAGCGCGTGCAGCGCGAGCGCAGCTTCGCGATCGTCGACGAGGTCGACAACATCCTCATCGACGAGGCACGGACGCCGCTGATCATCAGCGGTCAGGCCGAGGAATCGGCGGACCTTTACTTCACATTCGCCCGACTCGTGCCGCGGCTCAAGGAGCGCCCCGAGGGTGAGGAGGAGGGCGGCGACTTCTTCGTCGACCTCAAGGACAAGGCGGTCTCGCCCACCGAAGAGGGCGTGACGAAGATGGAGGGCTGGCTCAACGTCGAGAACCTCTATGACGCCGACCCGCGGCTTGCCCGGCACTTCGAGCAGGCGCTCCGCGCGCATGCGCTCTACAAGCGCGATCGCGACTACATCGTCAAGGACGGCGAGATCGTCATCGTCGATGAGTTCACCGGTCGCCAGATGCCGGGCCGCCGCTGGAGCGAGGGCCTTCACCAGGCCGTCGAGGCCAAGGAGGGGCTGCGCGTTCAGCGCGAGAGCGTGACCCTCGCCACGATCACGTTCCAGAACTACTTCCGCCTCTACGACAAGCTGTCGGGCATGACCGGCACGGCGATGACCGAGGCCGAGGAGTTCCACAAGATCTACCAGCTGGAAGTGGTCGCCATCCCGACCCACCGCGACATGATCCGGGTCGACGATGCGGACCTCGTGTTCCGCGACGAGAAGGCCAAGTTCAACGCCGTGATCGATGAGATCGCCGAGATGCAGGAGGCCGGGCGACCGGTCCTGGTCGGCACGATCAGCGTCGAGAAGTCCGAGATGCTCGGCGTGCTGCTCAAGCGCCGCGGGATCACCCACGAGGTCCTCAACGCCAAGTTCCACGAGCAGGAGTCGGGGATCATCGCCCAGGCCGGGCGGACCGGTGCCGTGACCATCGCCACGAACATGGCCGGCCGCGGCACGGACATCCTGCTCGGCGGGAATCCGGCCGGTCTCGCGTCGGAGATCCTCCACAAGCGCGGCCTCAACCCGGCCGAGGTGGACAAGGCGACCTACGACGCGGCCCTCGCCGAGGCCAAGGCCATCACCGAGGTGGATCACGTCCGCGTGGTCGAAGCCGGCGGTCTGCACATCGTGGGGACGGAGCGCCACGACTCGCGGCGCATCGACAACCAGCTCCGGGGCCGCGCGGGTCGCCAGGGTGACCCCGGTTCGTCGCGCTTCTACCTCTCGCTCGAGGACGACCTCATGAAGCGCTTCGCCAGCGACCGGGTGACCGGCCTGATGGAACGCCTCGGGCTGGAGGATGACGTCGCCATCGAATCGCGCCTCGTGTCGCGCACGATCGAGAGCGCCCAGAGTCGCGTCGAGGGCTTCAACTTCGACATGCGCAAGCGCGTCGTCGAATTCGACGATGTGATCAACAAGCAACGCGAGACGATCTACGCCGAGCGCGACAAGGTCATCCACAACGAGGACCTGACCGACACCGTCCGCGCATTCATCGACGAGGAGCTCGACATCGTGGTCGATGCCGAGCTGGTGGGCGAGGATCCCGACGCGTGGAACCTGGACGGCCTCACGAACGCGCTCCAGACGATGGGCCTGACCGGCGATGGCACGAGCGCCGACGAGCTCTGGGACGTCGGCAATCGCGACGCCATCGCGGCGCATCTGCACGAGCTCGCCGACCAGCGGCTCGAGGCACGCGCGACCGAGGTCGGCGAGGACGACTGGGCCACGGTCGAACGACTGGTCCTTGTCCGGACGATCGATTCGCTCTGGGTGGAGCACCTGACCGAGATCGACGACATGCGCCGCGGCATCGGCCTGCGGGGCTATGCGCAGCAGGATCCGCTCAACGAATTCCGGCGTGAGGCGTTCCGCCTCTACGAGGAGCTGCGCGGGCTCATCCGGCACGGTGTGGCCAGCACGATCTTCCGCGTCAGCGTCACCCGCGAACCCGCACCCGGCACCGAGGTCCGCACGCTGCCCGGCCCGGGCCAGCCCGCACGACCCAGCGCAGCCGCAGGCGCCGGGGGAGCGCTCGCCAGCGGCAGCACGCCGACAGCTGCGGCTGCAGCGGGTGCCGCGGCCAGCGCACCTGCCATCGGCGGGGCGATCCCCGCCGGACTCGGGATCCGCGACGTTCGGACGTCGCTCGGCGATCAGCCGGTGGAGAGCGCCGCGGCCGGGGTCGCCGCCTCATCGAGCGGACCGAAACCGGGCTTCACCCCCAGCGGGGCTCGCATCGGGCGCAACGACCCGTGCTGGTGCGGATCGGGCGCCAAGTACAAGAAATGCCACGGTCGCTGACCCGGGATCTCGCTCGGATCATCCTCCTCGGCATCGTCGCGTCCATCGCCATCGCGCTCTACGCCACCTGGCGGATCATGGTCCAGGGTGCGCAGGATGATGCCCGGCCGGCCGACGCGATCGTCGTCCTCGGCGCGGCGCAATACGACGGACGACCTTCGCCGGTCTTCCGCGCCCGCCTCGATCATGCGGTCGACCTCTTCCAGCAGGGGATCGCCCCGGTCCTCATCGTGACCGGCGGCAAGCAGGAGGGCGACCGGACCACCGAGGCCGCGACGGCTCGGGCGTACGCGGTGTCGCGCGGCGTGCCGGACGCCTCGATCCTCGACGAGGACCGGGCACGGACCACGCTGGAGTCGATCCATCTGGTCAAGGGCGTGCTCGATGCGGCGGACCTGCACACCGTGGTCTTCGTCTCGGACCCCAGCCACATGCTACGCGTGCTGCGGATGGCCTCGGACGAGGGCATCACCGGGTGGGGTTCGCCCACGACCACCAGCCCGGTGGAGACCGATCTGCGCGCTCGGGTCGAGGCCACCGCCCACGAGCTGGGTGCGCTGGCGCTCTATTTCCTCAACGGCGAGTCGCCCTGAGGGCCCGCGTGGCGAACCGCGCGAACGAATCGCGCACGATTCCTCGATTTCCCCCTTGGCGATAGGGGTTTGGCCCCGTATACTCATCCAAACCTGCCGCCCCGGACCGCCCGAGTCCTCATGCAGGTGGCGCCCCAGATCCACACGTCTGCCCCGTGTTAGAGAGAGGGAGTCCGTGAAGCAGGCCGAGGAAGCATCGTTCGTCGATCTGATCGCGTGCGAGAAAGACTGCCGGTCGTGCAGCTACGCCGCGGCCCTCGACTGCGATGGGAACTGCGGCGTCTGCCCTCATAACGGTTATTGCCCGTGTGTGAACCCCGTCGTCGCGCGGAGCAAGACGGCCCTTCGGCTCATCGAGCTGCGGCCGCTCCTGCTCCAGGATCTGCAGGTCCGGAACTAGGTGGAACCAGCCGCCATCCGCGACCTGGCTGAACGGATCCGGTCGACCTCGGGGCGTCTTTGACCTCGAGGCAAAGCAAGCGAGGGTCGACGAACTCGACGCGCTGACCCAGGAACCCGGCTTCTGGGACGATTCCCGGTCCGCTCAGAAGGTGACCCGCGAGGCCAACGGCCTGCGCGAGGAGATCGACACCTGGCGCGCTCTTCAGCAGCGTTCCGGCGACATGCTCGCCGCCGTGGAACTGCTCGCCGAGATGCCCGACCCCGACCTCGAAGCCGAGCTCGACCGTGACGCGTCAGCGCTCGAGATCGACGTCAACCGCGAGCGCACGGCGCTGCTGTTCTCGGGCGAGTACGACGACCGCAACGCGCTGCTGTCGATCAGCGCCGGGGCCGGTGGCACCGAGGCCACGGACTGGGCCGAGATGCTCCTGCGCATGTACCTGCGCTGGGCCGAGCGCCATCGGTTCTCCACCGAACTCCTCGACCGCCAGGAAGGCGAACAGGCCGGCATCAAGAGCGCGACCGTCGCGGTCAACGGGCGACGTGCGTATGGCTGGCTGCGCGCCGAGCGCGGCGTCCATCGGATCGTGCGGATCAGCCCGTTCGACTCGCAGAACCGGCGTCAGACCACGTTCGCCCTCATCGAGGTCCTGCCGGAGGCCGAGGACGACGTGGAGATCGAGCTGAACTGGGACGAGATCCGGGTCGATACGTTCCGCTCGCAGGGCGCGGGCGGCCAGCACGTCAACAAGACCGACTCGGCGGTGCGGCTGACGCATCTGCCCACCAACATCGTCGCGCAGAGCCAGAACGAGCGCAGCCAGACCCAGAACAAGGAGATGGCGATCAAGGTCCTCAAGGCCCGCCTCCTCGAGCGCGCACTCGAGGAGAAGGAGGCTGAGGTGCGGGCGCTCAAGGGCGAGCACGTCGAGGCCGGCTGGGGCAACCAGATCCGCAGCTACGTGCTGCATCCGTACCAGATGGTCAAGGACCTGCGCACGAACTACGAGACCAGCAACACCACCGCCGTCCTCGATGGCGACCTCGACCTGTTCATGCAGGCCGAGCTGGAACGTCTCATCGGGGGCGAGGAGGCGGACGCGTGATGGCCGGCGGTGGCGGCCGGGGCGAAGGCGAGGTCGGTGGCGAGGTCGGTGGCGTTGGCCTGACCTATCGGCCGGTCCGGACCGACGAGCTTGCCGTCTGCACCGAGATCTGGCGGACGTCGATCAACGATTACATCGGCCGCCTGGGGCAGCGCCCGATCGCGACGACCGAGGCGCCATTGCTGCGCCTGTATGCCCATATCCAGTCGACCGATCCGGAGCGGTTCATCGTGGCGGTCCGGCGCGCGGCGGACGACCAGGAACGCGTCGTCGGGTTCGTGTCGGCGTGCGTGCGCGAGCGGCTTTGGTTCCTGTCGATGCTGTTCGTCAGCCCCGAGGTCCAGGGGCGAGGTGTGGGGCGCGCATTGCTGGCCCGGGTCATGCCTGCACGGGTCGCCGAGGCGGCCAGGACCTCCATGGCGACGACGACCGACAGTGCCCAGCCGATCTCGAACAGCCTCTATGCCACGTACGGGATGGTGCCGAAGGTGCCGCTCCTCAACCTGATCGGGCGTCCGGAGCGGCCGGAGGCGTTCGATCCGCTGCCGAGCGGCGTGACACCGGTCCCGTTCGAGGAGATCGCTGCGGGCGGAGCAGCCGGCGCGGGCGGCCCGGACGGCGGCGGCGGAGCAGCCGGCGCGGGCCATCGCGACCTCGCCGAGATCGTGGACGCGCTGGACCGCCAGGCGCTTGGCGTCGCCCATCCGATCGACCATCGGTTCCTGCGATCCGAGTCGCGACGCGGCTGGCTCTATCGCGGACCGGACGGAGCGGCGCTCGGGTACGGCTACGCCGGCGAGGCCGGTCGCGTGGGACCGGTGGCCACGACCGACGCGGCACTCGTCGTCCCGATCCTTGGTCATCTGATGTCGGAGGTGGTGCCCCGCGGAGCGTTCGCGTTGTGGCTGCCGGGAACGGCGGATCGCGCGGTCACGGCCGCGCTGCACGCAGGGTTCCGACTCGATTCGTTCCCGCTGCTGCTCTGCTGGGATCGGCCCTTTGCCGACTTCAGCCGCTACCTGCCGATCTCGCCGGGCCTGTTGTAGGCGGGGGCCAGTGGCGCATGGCGCGGGGCGTGGATCCGCGGGGTGTGGGCCGTGGATCACCCGCGAGGCCGTGGATCACCCGCGAGGCCCTGGATCACCAGGGACACCATCCGATGTCGGAGTGACGGTCCCTCCGTCAGATGGACCGCACCCGGTGCCGATCGTCGGCCAAGGTGAGCCACCGACGCGCTTCTCCGGTCGAATGGTGGCCACGGCGATCCATGGGTCGGGGCACCCGATATGGCAGTGGCGTGAGCCACAGACGCCATCGCCCGACCCGTCAGAACACGACCCCGGTTTGCCGCTCACGTGGTCGGGTGGTAGCCTCAAAGGCGACGTGGCTCCCCTTGCCGTGCCCGCGGACGGAGTCCCAGCCTCGAACGCCGGCGACGAATGCCGTCGGACGCCTCGCCCGCGGAGCCAACTGTGACCCCCGTTCCCGCACCCCCTGCGGCACGCTCCATCCGTCATCGTGTCTTGCGCCGAGCCGCCACGGAACAGGCTGCCCCGGAGCGGAACGTCCTCGTCCTCCACGACGTGACGAAGCAGTACCCGAACGGGAAGCTGGCGCTCCGGGAGATCGACCTGGTCATCCCCGAAGGCGACTTCGTCTTCCTGGTGGGACCGTCGGGTGCGGGCAAGTCGACCCTCATGAAGCTCATCATCCGGGACGAAGTCGCGAGCCAGGGTCAGGTCGTGCTCGACGGTCAGGACCTCGCCCGGCTGCCACGCCGTCAGGTGCCGAAGATGCGTCGCAAGATCGGCATCATCTTTCAGGACTTCAAGCTCCTGCCAACCAAGACGGTATGGGAGAACGTCGCCTTCGCGCTCGAAGTGACGGGCACCCCCAGACGACAGGTCCGCCCCGCCGTCGACCGCGTGCTCTCGCTCGTCGGACTCACGGCGCAGTCGAGCCAGATCCCAGCCCAGCTCTCGGGCGGCGAGCAGCAGCGGACCGCGATCGCCCGCGCGCTCGTGCATGACCCGAAGATGATCATCGCCGACGAACCCACCGGCAACCTCGACCCGCTCATCAGCTGGGAGATCCTGCAGCTCCTGCTCCGGATCAACGAGCTTGGCGTGACGGTGATGATGGCCACCCACAACGCCGAAGTCGTGACCGCCCTGCGCAAGCGCGTCGTCGCGCTCGAGGAAGGCCGCATCATCCGCGACCAGGAAGGCGGCGCCTACCACCATGAGGAGTGAGATGGGCGACGAGACATGATCTCGTTCGTCGTGTTCAGCCTCAGGCGTGCCTGGCAGGGCTTCTGGCGCAACGCGCTGATGAGCTTCGCGGCCACGGCCACGATGGTCCTGATGCTGATGCTGCTGGCCGGGTTCTGGATCGTCCAGACGGGTCTTCTGTCAGTCCTGTCCTTCACCGAGCAGAAGGTCGAAGTGACGGCCGACGTCCTCGACGGCTCGGTCCAGTCGGACGTGCAGGCTGTGATGACCCGCATCCAGGCGATCCCGGAGGTGGCCTCGGTGACCTACCTCAGTGCCGACCAAAACCTGGCCCTCTTCCGGCAGCGACTCAAGGACCAGGGCCGCGATGACCTGACCCAGTACCTCGACACGAACCCGCTCCACGCCAGCCTCGACGTGAAGCTCAAGGACCCGCATGTGTTCGGCGGCGTGGTCGACGCGCTTCATGCAGAGTCGGCGGTCATCGGCAACGTCCAGGAGCAGCAGCAGCTCGTCGACCGGGTCCTGACGGTCACCAGCATCCTGCGCACGGCGGGCACCGTGCTGCTTGGCGTGGTCGGGATCATCGCCTTGTTCATCATCGTGAACACGATCCGCCTGGCCGTGGTGGCGCGGGCCGAGGAGATCGAGATCATGCGGCTCGTGGGTGCGTCGGACGCGTTCATCCGCTGGCCGTTCGTGTTCGAGGGCGCGTTCGTCGGGATCCTTGGCGCCGCGATCACGCTCGGGCTGCTGGCCGCCGCGGCGGACCCGATCAGCTCGTTCATGGTCGGGTTCTTCCAGGTGGTCCCGCTCCAGTTCGGGTCACTCACCCGTGACCTCGTGGTGCTGGTCGTGGGCGCCGGGGTCGGGCTCGGGATCCTCGGGTCGTGGCTCAGCGTGCGGACCTACCTCATCCGCTGACGCCCGCGGGGCGAATCAGTAGGCGCAGGGATGACCCGTCTGGGGGGCTCGCGGCGGCTCGATGTACCCTTGTCGCCCCTTGGCCGATACCGACCCGATCCGTAGCTGCGAGCGCGTGCGCCATGCTCCCCGACGACCCCGCCACCACCATCGAACCCGCCGCGCCGACCATCGAACCCACCGCGGACCTGGCCTCGGGTGCCATCGTGGAACCCGTTCCTGGGGCCGTCGTGCCGGTCGTGCCAGTCGTGCCAGTCGTGCCAGTCGTGCCAGTCGTGCCAGTCGAGCCGACCAGCGTGGGTCGCGGCGGCCGACGACGTTCGGGTGCGCTCTGGCTGGCGGGCACCCTCGTCGTGATCCTGGCCGGGAGTGCGCTGTTCGTCTCGGGCTATGCACTGGGGCATCAGACCGCGGACGAACCCGGCACGCCCGTCTCCGAAGACCAGGCGTTCCAGCCCTTCTGGGACGCGTATCACGCCATTCGCGACCGATACGCGGGCGGGGATGTCGACCGCGACGTCGTCATCCAGGGCGCGATCAAGGGCATGATCGGAGCGCTCGGCGACCCGTATTCCACCTACCTCACCTCCGATGAGTACCAGAAGACCCTGCAAGGGCTCGGTGGCCAGTTCGAGGGCATCGGTGTCGACATCTCGACGCAGGCAAAGGACGGGACCCAGGGCTGTGCACCCCTGACCGGCGACTGTCACCTCCTTGTGGTCTCGCCCCTCGCCGGCGCTCCGGCGGACAAGGCCGGGATCAAGGCTGGCGACCTCATCCTGGCCACGGACGGTGTCACGCTCGATGGTCTGACCGTCGACGCGGCCAGTGCGAAGGTCCGCGGCCCGAAGGGCTCCGTGGTGACGCTGACGATCCAGCGCGGGACCGCCGCGCCGTTCGACGTGCCGGTGACCCGCGACGTCATCCAGCAGCAGGAAGCGATCAGCAAGACCCTCGCCAGCGACACCGTTGGCTACATCCGACTGACCGGCTTCTCGGACAACGGCGCCGCCGAATTCGGCACGGAGCTCAAGGCCCACATCGATGCCGGTCGGAAGGAGATCATCCTGGACCTGCGCGGCAACCCCGGCGGCTACGTGACGGCGGCCCGGACGGTCGCGAGCCAATTCATCGCATCCGGGCCGATCTTCTTCGAGCAGGATGCCCAGGGGACGCAGGTGGAGACCGACGCGATCCCCGGCGGCGTCGCCACGGATCCAATGATCAAGGTGATCTGCCTGGTCGACGGTGGCAGCGCCTCGGCCAGCGAGATCGTGGCGGGGGCCCTCCAGGACACGAAGCGCGCGACCCTCGTGGGGGTCCAGTCGTTCGGAAAGGGGACCGTCCAGGAGTGGCAGCAGCTCAGCCAGAACGACGGCGCATTCAAGCTGACCGTGGCGCGCTGGCTGACGCCCACGAAGCGCTGGATCCACAAGATCGGGCTGACGCCAGATGTCGTCGTCACGCTCCCGGCGACGATCCCGGCGGGCCAGGATCCCATCCTCGACAAGGCTCTCCAGGTCCTTGGCGGGTCTGGTGCGACCGGGTGGCTGGCAGCCGCCTGACGTTGTCTTTCAGGGATACGGTTGCAGACACGGACGTCATGCGCTACGGTGCGCGGGAACGAAAGGAGGTGATGTGCAGTGATCGACAGTACACGTAGCTGCACCACCTCGCAGGAGATGGCCGTTTAGTCGGACACCCTGTGGGTGGATGAGCTTTCGGACGCCGGCCCGTCAGGGCCGGCGTTCGTGCGCCCGGGCCCGATCGCCTGGGCCTATGCTTCCAGCCCTGAGTCCGAAGGAGCCGTCCCATGCGCGACGAGGTGACCGTCGCCCTCAATCGTCGTGCCAGGCACGACTTCACGATCGACGAGACGTTCGAAGCCGGCCTGGTCCTGACCGGGACGGAGATCAAGTCGATCCGCGCCGGCAAGGTGAACCTGTCGGATGCATACGCGCGCGTCGAGCGGAACGAAGCGTGGCTTGTCGGCGCCCACATCGCGCCATTCGAGGGCGGCAACCGCTACAACCACGAACCGAAGCGGACCCGCAAGCTGCTCCTGCGCCGATCCGAGATCGACGAACTGCTCGGTCGCGCGAAGGCCAAGGGTCAGACCATCGTCCCGCTTCGGCTGTACATCAACCCGAAGGGCCGGGCCAAGATCGAGCTCGGCCTGGCGCGCGGCAAGCAGAACGCGGACCGACGACGCGACATCGCGACGCGCGACGCGCGCCGGGATGTGGAGCGGGAACTGGCCGACGCCCAGCGCGGCCGGTAGGGTTCGGGTCGTGAGGGAGCTGCCCGTGTCCGTGCGGCCAACGTCTGTGCGGCCCACGACTCCCAGTCGTCGTATGCGAAGTCCAGACCTCGGAACCGACCGCAGCGGGCGAGCGGACACCGAACCCGTGCACGGGCCGCCTCGAATCTGGGTGCCGACCGTCCGCGGCGTCGCATATCACGACGCTGGGTCGTGCGCCGCAGAAATGAACGCCGCAGACCGGGCCGTCGCGTGACGGGCCTCCCCGCTCGCCTCAGGCTCGGGCCTGTGATCGAGGCCGTGGATGCCCATGCGTGCGGCGAACCCGGCCGGGTCATCGTCGGCGGCGTCGAGGACGTCCCCGGCGCGACCATGTTCGACAAGATGACCTGGCTCCAGGGGAACCGCGACGACCTGCGGCTGCGGATGCTGCGCGAGCCGCGCGGGTATCCCGCCGCGAACTGCAACCTGATCCTGCCCTCGAACCATCCCGATGCCGACGCCGGCTACGTGATCATGGAGCAGGTCGAATACCCCGGGATGTCCGGCACGAACACGATGTGTGTCGTCACCGTGCTGCTCGAGACGGGGATGCTGCCGATGCAGGAACCCTTCACTGAGCTGACCCTCGAGGCACCGGCCGGGCTGATCCGGGTCACCGCCGCCTGCCGCAACGGCAAGGTCGAGAGCGTGACGTTCCGCAACGTGCCGGCGTTCGCGACGCATATCGGCGCGCTCGTGGAGGTCCCGCAGCTCGGCACAGTCACGGTCGACGTGGCGTACGGCGGCATGTTCTACGTCATCGCCGACGCGGCTCCGTTCGGGCTGCGCCTGACCCCTGACGAAGGCGCCGACATCGTGCGCATCACAGAGATGATCAAGGCGGCGGCCGCGGACCAGCTCCCCGTGGTCCACCCGGACCAGCCGGGGTTCGCGGGCATCACCATCGGGCAGCTGTCCGGCCCGGCGCACGATCCGGCGAACAGCCGACGCAACGTGGTGACGGTGTCGACCGGTGCCTTCGACTGGGAGCGGCCGGCGACATGGACCGGGGCCATCGACCGATCGCCGTGCGGAACCGGCACGTCCGCGAAGATGGCGACCCTGCACGCGAAGGGCGAGCTGACTCTGGGGTCGCCGTTCCGTCATGAGGGGATCCTGGGCACGGTGTTCACTGGTCGGCTCGTCGAGGAGACGACGATCGGTCCGTACGCAGCGGTCGTCCCCACGATCACGGGTCAGACCTGGATCACCGGCTTCGCGAGCTACGTCGTCGACCCCACCGACCCGTTCCCCGACGGTTTCACGGTCGGCGACATCTGGGCATGAAGGCCGGGATCACCATGACCACGGGCGATCCGTCGGCCACGGCGGACCTTGCCGCCGAGGCCGAGGCCGCTGGTTGGGATGGAGTCTTCACCTGGGATGGGATCGCGCTCGGAACGACCCCCATCTTCGACCCTTGGGTGGTGATGGCGGCCATCGCGATGCGCACGCAACACGTGCGGATCGGTGCCCTCGTCACGCCGCCCGCGCGACGCCGGCCGTGGAAGCTCGCCCGCGAGACGATGACCCTGGACGTGCTGTCAGGCGGACGACTCGTCCTACCGGTCGGACTCGGCGCACTGGACGACGGCGCATTCGGCAATGTCGGCGAGCCCACGTCGGCCCGGATCCGCGCCGAACGCCTCGATGAGAGCCTCGCGATCCTCGAGGGCCTGTGGAGCGGGCGGCCGTTCGGCTTCAGCGGGCGGCACTATGGTTTCGCACCGATGACCTTCCTGCCCACCCCGGTGCAGCGCCCGCGGATCCCGATCTGGGTGATCGGCGCGTGGCCCAGTGAGCGGTCGGTGCGCCGGGCACTCCGCTTTGACGGCATCCTTCCCCAGTCATCCGATCCGGACGTCATCCGCGCGGTGGCCTCGTTCGTCACGCGCGAACGGCCGAGCGAAGCAGGTGACCGACCCTTCGACATCGTGGTCGAGGGCACGACACCCGATCCCGCGCGAGTCTCCGACACGGTCGGTCCGCTGCGCGACGCGGGCGCGACCTGGTGGGTCGAATCGGACTGGACCAGCGCGACCGTGGAGTCGCTCCGTCGACGGATCGCGGCAGGTCCGCCGAGCGTCTGAGGCCCACGCAGCCCCCTTACCGCGACACCACCGAACGGACGCCCGCGATGACCCGGGTGACGCGCGAGACACCGGCGGCCTGCGCATGGCGAGCCGACCGGGCCGCCCAGCCAGCGCGCTTCGCCCGGGCGATCCCGCGCGCCTCCGATTCCTGCGCGACATCTGGCCGGCCGTAGAGATAGACACCGATCGCGGTCGACGCCGCGCACAGCAGCAGTCCGGTGGTGACGTTGACCAGACCGACCTGCAGGAGCGCGCTCATGAGGAACGCGGCCAAGATCCCGCGCGCACCGGTGATCGCGTTCCAGCCGGCGCTGGCCGCCGAACGGGCGCTGATCGGGGTGTTGTCGCTCATGACCGCCGCGAGACCCACGTCGATGGAGGAGTTGCTGGTCCCGGCCGCGATCGAGGCCACCCACAGGAACGCCACATGCGGTGCGAGGGCATACAGCAACAGCCCCACCAGTCCGATCACCGTCCCGATCCGCAGCACCATGCGGGCGCCGCGACGATCCGAGACCACACCCCAGATCAGCGACGAGACCGTCGATGCGCCGGCCGTGAGGATGCCGATGATCCCGACGTCGGCGAGCGACAGGTTCAGACGGTCGACATAGACGAGGGCATAGAGTGGCACGGCCGCGATCAGGCCGCCGCCGTAGAAGCCCTGGGCCAGGGCCAGGCGGCCCAGGATCGGGCGCTCGCGCAGCACGCGGATCGTGTCGCGTGCCGAGAAGCGTGGCGGCGGACCGGCTTCTCCGGCGCGAAACCCGGCGTACGCGACCGCGCACAGCACGGCGACCCCACCGGCGATCGCAACGGCGGTCGTGCCGCCAAGCCGATCCGCGACGAGACCGCCGGCGAGCGCCGCGATCCCGGCGGCCGCATTCCTGCCGGTCCCGATGACCCCGACCGCACGGCCGAGGAACCGGGCCGGATACATCGCGCCCCAGAGTCGAAGCTGGTAAGGACCGCCGAACGAGAGGCTGATCCAGAAAGCGATCGCCACCACGATCATCACGGCCGCGGTCGACACGAACAGCAGGGCGATCAGGGAGGCCGCGCCGAACCCGCGGATCAGGGCCAGCTGGACGGGCGTCCGCGGTCCGAATCGACCGGCCCAGATCCCAAGCAGGTTGGCGATGAACGGCGCGGCGGCCAGCGCCGACAGACCGAGCGGCTCCAGGCCGCCGCGCCGGGCGATGGTGGGGAGCAGGGACCCGATCACGGCCGTGCTGACACCGATCCCGACGGCGGCGACCAGATCGAGCGTCAGGTTGCGCCCGACCGCGCGCTGCAGCGGGGATGGATGAAGTGACGGCCGGTGCACCACGTACCTCGAAACAGCCCGCGTGGCCTGCGAGGTGAGCTGACGGGCTCGGCGTGGGTCGTCGCCGCCGCGGTCGATCCGCGGTTCGCCCCAGGGTGGTGGGTCCCCCGTCCTCGGTGAGGAGGTTCGGCCGTCTCCAACGATAGCACCAGCACCCGACGCGCCCGGATGGGTCGATGGTCCGGGCCTAGACCGGCGCCTCGACGGTCTGGGCCACGCACGTCGCGCATTCGCCGGTGATCGTGATGTGCGATCGATCGACGGCGAACGCCCGGCCATCAAGGAGCAGACCGGCGATGGTATCGGCCTCGTCGGCGCCGATCTCCCACGAGCCATTGCACGTCCGGCAGTGGAGGTGGCCATGCTCCTCGGTCGGCAGGACGTGGAATTCCTCGCGCCCGTCCATCCCGTGGTGGTGGCTGACGTACCCGAGGTCCTCGAGGACGTCGAGGGTCCGGTAGACCGTCGACGGCGTCGTCGTGGCGTCCTTGGTGCGACAGCGTTCGACCAATTCCGCGCCGGTGACGTGGCCGCGGCTCGCGCTCAGCACCTCGACAAGGGTGCGGCGCTGGGGCGTCCAGCGCAGGCCTTCCGCATGAAGCCGCTCGCGGACGAGACCCCAAGCACGCGGATCACTCGCGTCGGACACGCTCGCGTCGGACACGCTCGCGTCGTCCACGCTCAGAACGGGAGGATCTTCTGGAGATCCGGCAGCAGATCCTCAAGGCGAAGGAGGAAGACGAGCCCGATCACGAGGCTGAACGTCCCCGCGATCGCGCCGATGACGACGTAGATCCGTTCGCGGGTCTGGCTTGCGACGAAGCCGACCGAACTGAGCAGCACGATCGCGAAATTCGACAGCAGGAGCCCGATGACGAACGCGAACAGCATCGGGACACCAAGCCCCGCGCTGGCCGCGCCGCCGACCGCGGCGATCAGCAGCACCTGCGTCCCTGTTTCGGCGCCGATCCCGTGGATCATCCCCACGCCGAACGCTGTGCGGGTGCCATACGAACTCATCTCGAGCGGCTCCACGTGCTCGTGCCCGTGGAGGCGCGCCTGCAATCGACGCCAGCCGTAGCGAGCACCGTCGAAGACCAGCATCCAGCGGCTGCGCATGCGGAACGTCTCGCCTCCGCGAGCGTAGCGATACACGCTGTAGAGGACCCACAGCCCGAGGGCCAGCAGGGTCACTCCGACGATCCGAGCCATGATCGGATCAAGCCAGTCAGGCAGCAGCGCGCCGAACCAGAGCGCCGCCAGACCGAGCAGCACGACCACGAGGCCATGCCCGAAGGCGTAGAGCATGCCGAGCCGGATCGCCTCGACCTGATCGGACGCGAGCAGCCAACGCGGGCTGCGGGTCATCCCGCCAGGAGGCGCCAGGGTCGCCGTCCCGGGGCCCGTGTCGTGCGCCCGGATCTCGATGGGGCCGCCATGGTCGTGGTGGTGACCGGCGATCGATCGATGCTGGGCGTCGTGGGCAGCTTCGGCGCTGCCCGCCGCGGCGGCGGTGCTCGTGATGTCCGTGATCGCCGCGATGTGGTCCCAGTCGATGCCGTGGCGCACACCAAGGATGAACCCGGTCGCCAGCACACCGATCGCCGCAGCGTCAAGACCCGAACCAACACCGAGGACCATGACCGACCCACCTCTGAATGTGCCGCCAAGGATATCGACGGTCACCATCTATCGCAACTAGTTGCAGGTACGACCTGTGACGTGACCTTCTGATCATCAATACGCGTCAGCGGTCCGATCGGATGCATGACGCCCGGACCGGGCCGACGTGGCGCCGTGCGGTTCCGCGCGGTGTGCGCCGTCGTTCAGCGCCGCGTGAGATGCGCTGTCAGCGCACCGGCAGGATCAGGACCCACTTGTTGTACCACTCGAGCCGCGAGATCCGCCGGCCTGACGTATATGGGTCGTCGTACGGACTATCCGTCTGGAAGTACCGCTGGAAACGCAACTTCGCGTTAACGCTGTGCTGGAGCTGCGTGTTGCTGACGCGGATGTTCCTGCGAGCACTCTCCCTGAGCGGGTCGCTGAGATAGAACCCGTCCACATGGAACGTGTCGGCATATCGGCCATGGCGGTCCCTGGCGAACGGATCGCCGGAAAGGCCGTCGTAGCCGGTGATCATGGCGGCGTGGCTACCGCCCCAGACGACCAGCGCGACCGGCTTGTGGGTGGAGATCATGGCCCGAACCGCAGCGTTCATGGCCTTGCTGTAGGACGTGTACGCGACGTCTTCATAGACGCGCAGGCCGGTGCCCAGCGCCGAACGCCCCCAGCCGAAATAGTTCAGGGCGTTGCGCCACCCATGGACGTCCGTACCGCGACCGCCGATCATCGTGTCGTGCGCCCGCGCCCAGACCAGGATCGCATCCCGCTTGGTCGTTGAAAGGCTTCGAGACCACACGAAACCCAGCCCGCCCTGATGTCCAAGGCTCACGAAGTTGAGCATGTCCATGACCGAGGTTGCGGTGCAGGCGATGTAGCTCGGGTTCTGATACCGGAAGCCCGCCGACTGGTACAGATTGAGCGACCGCGGCGATCGCGCGACCGGCACCGGAGTCGGGGTCGGGGTCGGCAATGGCGAGGGGGTCGGCTCGGCCGATGGTTCGGTCGCCTCTGGCGTTGGTTCGACGATCGGCGAGGCCGTCGATTCGGGCGCCGCCGCAAAGATCAGGTCCGGGGTGGCGACCGCGATCGAGATGAGCAGGGCCATCGTCGTGGCCAGGACTCGACGCGTCGGGAGGACCGATGCTCGGGTGCCGGTGGACGAACCCGTCGGCCTGGCGAGCCAGATCCTGGGTTCGATCTTCATCTGGGTTCGAGACCTCGGTGAGCGTCATCCCTTGCCCGAAAGCGGGGTGACTCCACGAAGAACATGACACCGCCCCAACCCGTCCGGGCATATCCGGAGGTCATCGGGCACCGGTCAACCGGCTGCTTCCCGGCACC
The DNA here is from genome assembly GCA_038327765.1 of Candidatus Limnocylindrales bacterium. GTDB lineage: Bacteria > Chloroflexota > Limnocylindria > Limnocylindrales > CSP1-4 > SPCO01. The sequence goes on from JBBQLI010000014.1 coordinate 39,385, forward strand.
ACCCCGGTGCGCGGTAGGCGAACGGGGTGACGATCCATCCTCGGGTCCGCGCCTTCGGCCGAAGGAGCCGTCGGTGTGCCACCGCATCGGCTCCGCCGACTCGTGGTAGCATCCCGGCTCCGAACACCGGTTTCGGTCCTGTGGGGATGTGTGGTTTCGACAGGGCTTGGTTACCGGGGAACGCGAGCCGAGGATGCCACTGGGCCTCGTAAATCAGGTGGCAAAAAGAAGTACCTGGCAACCGCCAGTCGACTCTCGCTCTCGCTGCTTAGGCAGTAGAGTGAGCGTGGAAGCTGCCTCCGCCTCGCGGGTAGT
>JBBQLI010000015.1:0-36593 GCA_038327765.1 Candidatus Limnocylindrales bacterium
TGCCGATCGTCTGCATCCGCGCGGCGATCCGGCGGGGAGTGGGTGCGCTCATCGTCGTCGACCTCGGAGCGGGACGGTCAGGGCAGGAGCGACCGGATGGCGAACGTCACGTTCGCCGGTCGCTCAGCGAGCCGTCGCATGTACCACGGGTACCAGTGCGCACCGTAGGCGATGAGGACCCCGACGCGATAGCCCGCCTTCGCCAGACGCAACTGTTCGCCTTGCCGGATGCCGTACAGCATCTCGATCTCGAACCCGTCCCTGGGGATCCCGGCCGGCCCGACGCTCGCGGCGATCTGTTCGACCAGGCCCACGTCGTGGGTCCCGAGCGCCAGCCGGGCTGGTCGACCGCGAGTGTCCAGGAGGAAGCGGACCGCCAGGGCTGCGTAGTTGGCGGCTACGGCTCGCTTGTCCTGGTAGGCGATGGTGTCGGACTCTGCATACGCGCCCTTCACGAGGCGGATGGCCGGATCGAGTGGCCGCAGGCGTTCGATATCGGCGGCGGTCCGCAGGAGGTAGGCCTGCAGGCAGATGCCGGTCCGCGGTTCGGTCGCGCGCAGGCGCTCGAAGAGGGAGATCGTCGCCTCGACGTAGGCGCTGCCCTCCATATCGACCCACAGGAATGAGCCCGCCTGACTGGCATGCTGGGCCAGCCGGACGAGGTTGCTGAGGCAGACGTCCGGATCCAGGTCCAGTCCGAGCTGGGTGGGTTTGACCGAGATCTCGCCATCGATCCCGGCCGCCGTGATCGCATCGATGAGTGCCACGTAATGGAGCACGACCTCGTCGGCCTCGGTGAGGCTCGTGAGGTTCTCGCCGAGGCGCGTATACAGCGTCGCGATCCCCGCGGCCTGAAGCGGGGCAGCCACGCGCAGCGCATCGTCCATCGTCTCGCCGGGCATGAACTTGCGGACCGCCCGACGCATGAAGCCAAGCCGCGGGAGGTGGTCCTGCAGCCAGCGGTTCCGGGCGGCCCAGAGGAAGAACCCGCGCATGACTCTCCTCCTCCACGACGGTTGCGATGGCGCGACCCTGTACCGATGGTACGCGACGAGTGGGGCTAGAATCGCCGCTCCATGACGCGCTTCTACGATATCGACGATGCGAATGCCGCGATCCCGGAGCTCGACACCGTCGTGTCGACCCTGGCGGCACAGCGCGCCGAACTCATCCGCATCCGCGACGACGTGCTCGCCCGCGGGCGGCGCGCGGATGGCGGCGAGGGCGGACCCGACGAGGAGGCCGTCGGATCCACCGGTCCGGAGACCGCGGTCGCGGATGAGCGGCGCCTCACCCGGTTGCGGATGCAGGGTCTGGTCGACCAGATGGCAGCAGGTGTCGCGCGGCTGGAGACGATGGGAGTGACGTTGCGCGACATCGGCGACGGCCTGATCGATCTGCCTGCCCTGGTCAGCGGCCGGCAGGTCTGGCTGTGCTGGAAGCTCGGCGAGACGTCCATCGGGTACTGGCACTCGATCGACAGCGGATTCGCTGGTCGGCGGCCCTTGAGCGAACTCGCGTGACCGAGCCGCGGACGGTCACGGAGCGGCGGACGGTGATCGATGCCGACGGGCGAGCGAAGGCCTATCGGCCGATCTCCCTGGTCGACCGGACCGAGGCCCTCCACCATGGCCTGGCGGCCTACGAACGCGGCGATTTCTTCGAGGCCCATGAAGAGCTCGAGCCGGCCTGGATGGGCACGGACGACCAGCGCGAACGGGCGTTCCTCCAGGGACTGATCAAGATCGCGGCCGCGTATGTCCACGCCACGCGTGGCAATCCCCTTGGCATCGTCAAGAACCTCGAGGGCGCCCGCCAGCGATTGACCGAGGCGGCCGGTCCCGATGGGTCCGTGCCTCTGACGGTGCCTGGGGTAGGTGATGGCGGCATCGACCTTCAGGCCCTGATCGATGATCTGGACGCGCGGCTGATCGATCTCGCGGCCCATCCCGGCGGCCCTACCCTGCCCCAGCCAAGCCTGCACAGGAGCATCCGATGACGCTGCCCGGAGCCATGCCGTCGATCGACGTCGCCGAAGCCGAGCGGCGCCTCCGCGACGACCCCGCCCGGCCGATCCTGCTCGACGTCCGCGAGACCGGCGAGTTCATGGACCTGCGGGCACCCGACGCGGTCCTCATGCCGATGTCCGCGTTCCAGAGCCGCGTCGCGGATCTCCCCGCCGACCGTCCCGTGATGGTCGTCTGTCACATGGGCGGTCGATCCGCGGCCGTGGCCGGCTTCCTCATCCGCACGGGCCGGACCGACGTCGTCAATGTCACGGGCGGCATGGATGCCTGGGCGCGGGCCGGTCTGCCGGTCCGTCGCGGCGCCCTGGAGCCCGGCGAGGGCGATCTGCCGGGCTGACCGGTCGTTGGCGCCGGCCGTGCGCCGCCGCTGGGGCACGAGCCACCCAAGGCGTGCTCGCGGCCGGAGCAGACCGCGGCCGAGGCGTCCGTCGGCCGCGGCAGCACGCAGCCGGAGCAGCGCGCGGCCGAGGCGGTCCGCGGCCGAGGCGTCCGTCGGCCGCGGTAGCGCGCGGCCGCCACCAGCGGCGCCATCAGGATGAACCCCTCGTGGGTCGACGCCGAGGGTGCAGTTCGGGCGCTCGGACATGCACGTTCGAGGAATCTGTGCTGCTACCAGCGGCGCCCGGCACCCCGGTGCTACCAGCGGCGCCCGGCACCCCGGGCCGAGGGCGGCGCCCGGCACCCCGGGCCGAGGGCGGCGCCGAGCCCTTGCCGGCGGCGCGGGCCGAGGGCGGCGCCCGGCACCCCGGCGCTCCGGGCCGAGGGCGGCGCCCGGCACCCCCGGGCCGAGGGCGGCGCCGAGCCTTTACCGGCGGCGGCGCAGGACCCGGGCCATCAGGCGGCGGGACTGTTCCTTGTGGGCATACCCCCAGCCGATGATGATCAGGATCACGAAGTCCAGGGCACCGGCGTTGGCCGCGTTCAGGTAGCCGAGCTGCTGGCCGATTTCGCCATTGATCGTGAGACCCGGGACCGTGGCACCAAGGAGCCCGAGGCGGAAGAACGGCGCCTGCGGAGCGACGTTGCCGCGATAGCTCGCCGCTCGGACACCTGAAGCGTCCGAGCCGCCGACGATGATCGCGTCTGGTCCCGAGATGACGGGCGCGCCGCCGACCACCGGTCCCGGCAGGTCGCTGACCGGAAGGTGCTTCCATTCGAGGGTCTGCCCATCGGCCGACGGGATGCCCCAGTAGAGCTCGGTCTTCGGCGTTGACCCGTCGGTCCCGCCGGCGACGTACAGGGCGCCGTTGGTGAACCAGCTCGCGCCACCGGCGCGCGGCCCCGGGAGGTTGATGGCCGGATTGGTCCCCCAGGCGATCACCTTGCCAGCGTCAGGGTTGACCGGCAGACCGGCGGCGGCCACCAGGCCGATCGACCCGCGCTGCACCGTCGCCGTGGGACCGTTGGCGTCGCTGCCGCCGAAGAGCCACACGAAGTCGCCTTCGATGGCGGCGCTCGCGCCGGACTGTGCGACGGCCATAGGCGCCTGGGCCGCGAATGCGCCAAGCACGCCTTTGCCGTCCAGCACCGACTTCCAGGTGGTCGTGACGGGTCCGGCCGCGTTCGAGCCGCCGATCAGCAGGAGGCCATCGGCCGTGGCCACGGCCGCGGCTCCGGCTCGGGCCTCTGGGAGCTTCAGCAGGTCGACCGGCGCCCACGTTCCGATATCACCGGTCGTGGCATTGGGCGTCAGCCGGAAGGCGGTCGTGGTGGGTGCGCCGGTGTCGTCGAGGCCGCCGATCACGTAGATGCTGCCCGCGACGTACGCGACCGACGCCTTCGTGCGGGGCGCGGGCAGATCCGGACCCTTCGCCCACTCGAGGAAGTTGCCGGTCCCCACGGTCGTGGCGACGAAGACACTCGATTGGGCCTTGGTGCCATCGGATCCGCCGACGTACAGGAGTCGCGTGCCCACCTGCACCACCGAGCCGTCGGTCCGCGGGGCGGGCAGGTCCAGGTTCGCGGGTGATGGATCCCAGGGCACGATCGCGCCGACCGGGGCCGGGCACGGGAGATCCTTGTTCGTCGGCGGGCAGAGGTTGATCGGCGACCACGAGAGGACGCCAAGGTCGACGGTCCGGGCGACAGTCAGGTAGTACGCGCGATCCGGGATGTACCCGAGCATCAGCACGATGATGACGAGCCAGACGGCCGCCTTGACGGATGCCCAGCCCCAGCCGTCGGGATCGAGCAGGCCGAACATGGCCCGCCGCCGCGGCATCGTGGTCCCGGCTGGAAGCGCCCGTTGCGCCATCGTCCTCCATCCCTCACCCACCACCCGCTCCCGGGTGGCGGTCGATCACTTGACGGTCAAGGTTCCTGTCATGTTGGCGTGGACATCGCACACGAAGGTATACGACCCCGCGGTCAGGGGCGGGATCTGATACGTCTTGGTCGCGACCCCCGGGAAGATATCGGTCTTGAAGACCTCGCCCCCGGATGCGTCCTTGATGTCCACGTTGTGCGGCGTGCCGGCGTCCTCGTTGTCGAACGAGAGCGTGAACCCGGCGCCGGCCGTCGCGCTCACGGCGGTCGTGGTAAAGGCGACGCCCTGGGCCACGATCGAGACCGTGCTGCCACCGGCCGCGGCCGAAGGCGCCGCAGATCCGGACGCGGCCGGACCGGCAGAACCTGAGGCCGCCGGCGACCCCGAGGCAGATGCGGTGGTGAATTCATCGGTCCAGCACGCCGGGTATGGCGTGGCATCAGGAGCGGGCTGGTACTTCGGATCGCGCCAGCCGGTGAAGGTCTTGACCTTGCCCGTGATCGGATCCTTCTCGGGTGTGCCGAGCTCGGGGTCGCGGACCGTATAGGCCTGCTCGTTGGTCGCGCGCAGGAACGCGATGAGCTCGTTGATCTGGCGATAGTTCAGAGGACCCGGAGGGTTGCCCTGGTTCGACCAGACCGGCATCACTGAATTCGCGTTGCCGCACACGTAGCGACCGCCGACGGTCAGCACGTTACGCAGGTAGTTCGCATTGAGGTGCTGGAACAGCTTGTCCTGCCGGTTCAGCGTCGGCCCGATTCCACCCTGCCCCTGCGCGCCATGACAGCGGGCGCAGTTCGCCTGGAAGACGTTGTAGCCCTGCTCGACGAGCGTGACCTGCTGGGCACTGACCTCGGCGGCCTGCCGCGCGGTGGAGAGCCCCAATGGCGCCCCGAGTTCATAGAACCAGTAGATCGCCACGAACAGGATGACCACGACCACTGCCAGGAAGCCGACCCAGCGGGCGTTTGACGACTGGCGGACGATCTGGGCCGCGCGCTCGGGCGGGAAGTCGGTGGAATGGATGGACGGACTCGCGCTGAACCGCTCGACCGGTGCCGGGACAGCCGGTGGCCTGGTCGCCGGCAGGTTCGTACCGGGGTCGCTGCCCGGTCCGATCCCGGGCGTGTCGTTCATCGTGGTCCTCGGCGGTCTGGTCGAGTCACGGCGTCAGATACAGCCGGTGGGGGTGCGCGGCGGGATCAGCCCGGGCTGACCCAGCGCGATCGGCAACGGGCCCAGGGTGATCTTGCCGGTATTGATCGTGAGCACGCCCTTGGCGTCGACCGTCGTCGAGAAGCGATCCATGCTGCGTGGCGCCGGGCCGTACTGGGCGCCGTCGGCCTTGATCCCGAGGCGGTCGTAGCGCGAGCCATGACACGGGCATTCGAACCAGAAGTTCTTCAGGCACGGGTTCGGCTTGCAGCCGAGGTGCGGACAGCGCTGGTAGAGCGCCCGGACGTTGAGTGCCGTGCCGTCTCCGGCCGTATCGGAACCGGCGATGAAGCGCTGCTGTCCCGGGTCCACGAGCATGACGAACGCACGCGCCTCCGGGAAGTAGGCCGGGAAGCCTTCCTCGATCGGCAGCGTGCTGTTCTGGAGCTTGACCGTATCGAGGCCGCCGATCTCGATCGGAGCGCCGAAGCCACCGGTCAGGTTCGGCCAGATGAAGCCGATGGTCCCGGCCGTCACTTCGAGAAGCCACAGGCCGATGCCGGCACCCAGGGCGGTCCGCATCAGCTGTCGACGCGACAGCCCCTGGACCTGTCCGGAGCGCAGCGACTTGATCGCCTCCTTCGTCAGGGCGGCGGGCTTGGCGGCGGGCTCGACGTGGTAATTGCTCATCGCGTGAGGATCCCCTGGACGGTCAAAGGGCGAAGTAGACGCCGGGCGCGGTCACGAACGGCACGACGAACGTGTAGCCCGGTCCGCGGAAGAAGATGCCGACGAAGGTCAGCACCAGACCAAGGATGCAGAAGAACGTGAAAAGCATGACCGCGGTCTTCCGCTGCGACGGCCTGATGGCGAGGACGTCGCCACGGTCGATGAACGGGATCAGCGCGGCGCCGACCAGCACGAACGTGGGCACGAGGACGCCGGCGACCGTCGGGTGGAAGTAGGCCAGCAGTTCCTGGAGGCCCAGGAAGTACCACGGCGCCTTGGCGACCGCGGGGGTCACGTTGCCGTTGGCGAGCTCCTCCAGCGGGGCGTTGATGAACAGGCCCATCAAGAGCAGGAAGATGCTCATGACACCGGCCGCGAGGAACTCGATCGAAAGCAGGTGCGGCCAGGTCATGACGGTGTCGTCGGGTTCCTTCTGGACACGGACGACGGCGTCCTGCTTGACCAGGGCAAGCAACCGATACGGTCGCGCCGACATCGGCACGCGCTGCTTGTCGATCTCTGTGCGACGGGTGGGATCGACCGGCAGAACGACCCGGGTCTCGGGCGGCGTCTTCGTGTCGCTCATCGGTCGCTCATAGCGGGCCGCTGATCCCGCCGTCCTTGCGGATGCGCCAGAAATGCACCGCAAGGAAGATGGCTGCGACGAGCGGGAAGACCATGATGTGGAGCACATAGAACCGCAGCAGCGTGTTCTGTCCCACCTCCAGTCCACCCAGCAGGATGAGCTTGGTCGGCGTGTTCAGGAGCGGGGCGTAGCCACCCATGTTGGTGCCGATGGTGATGGCCCAGTACGCGATCTGGTCCCACGGCAGCAGGTAGCCCGTGAAGCTCAGCATGATCGTCAGGAAGAGCAGGACAACGCCGACGACCCAGTTGAACTCACGCGGCGGTTTGTAGGCCCCGTGGTAGAAGACCCGCATCATGTGCAGGAAGACGAAGAACACCATGAGATGGGCGGCCCAGCGGTGGATGTTGCGGGTCAGCAGCCCGAACGTGACCGAGGCCTGGATGCTCAGGATGTTGTCGTAGGCCTGCACGGCCGAAGGCACGTAGAAGAACATCAGGTAGACGCCGGTGATGGTCAGCACGAGGAACAGGAAGAAGCTGAGCCCGCCCAGGCAGAAGGTGTAGGCGAACTTCACGGCGTGCTGGCGGACACGGACCGGATGGATGTGCAGGAAGACGTTGTTCATGACGGCGTACGCGCGCGACCGCTCGTCGCGCGGGTAGGGCTGGCGGAAGAGCGATCGCCACACCGGGCTCCGGCGGATGGTCTGGTCCACCCGCTCGAGGAAACTCACCGAGACCCTCCTGCCACGCCGGGCGTCCCGGCGAGTTGCGCGTCGCGATACGACTCCTTGTAGAGCCGGCCGTCGGTCGAGATCTCCTGGAGCTCGAACCGCTCCATCGTAATGGCGTCGAACGGGCAACGTTTGACGCATAGCGCGCAGCGGATGCAGCGCTCCTCATCGAGGATCATCGCGCCCCCCTGGTCCCAGCCGTAGGCCTCTTCGACCTCGGGGAGGAGCCCTTCGGACTTGAGCTGGTTGATGTCGACCATGTGGATGACGCCCTCCGGGCAGACATCCGCGCACGCGCCGCACAGGACGCAGCGGAACGGGTCGAACCAGATGTTGTAGTTGCACATCAGGCAGCGGGTCGACTCCGCGACCGCGCCCATCGCGTCATAGCCCAGTTCGACCGGCGTGTTGAAGTTGACGACCGGTTCGGTCGAGGGCATTCGGGCGCTAAGCGCCACCATCGGGATGTGCTGGCGCGGCAGGACGTCGTAGAACTCGGGCATGTCGTGACGCCACGAGCTGGTGATCTTGACATTGGCCGCCACGGTCACGTCCGTCCGGCCGGAGAGGTAGCGGTCGATCGCGTAGGCGCACTTCTTGCCGTGGCCTGCGGCCTCGATGAGCGTCGTGGGTCCGGTCACGAAGTCGCCGCAGGCGAAGACGCCCTTCACGTTCGATGCGTAGGTGGCGGGGTCGACCTTGACCCGGCCGCGGTTGACTTCGAACTTGGCCTCGACCGGCAGGAACGTCAGGTCGGCGGCCTGCGAGACGGCCGGGATGACGGTCTGCGCCGCGATGACGAACTCGGAGCCTTCGATCGGCACGGGCGAGCGGCGGCCGGATGCATCGGGCTCGCCGAGGCGGTTGCGGATGAATTTGACGCCGGTGACCTTGCCGTCCTCGCCCAGGATCTCGATCGGGCTGGCCAGGAACTCCATGCGAACGCCTTCGCGCTCGGTTTCGCCCAGCTCCTCCTCGTCGACGACCAGCTCGGACCGCGTTCGCCGATAGACGATCGAGACGCGCTCCGCGCCGTGGCGCAGGCTCGTCCGAGAGCAGTCCATCGCCGTGTAGCCACCGCCGATGACCACGACGTCGGTCCCCACCTCGAGCGGCTGACCCAGATTCGCCTTCTTCATGAAGTCGACGCCGTAATCGACGCCATCGAGGTCCGCACCCGGGATATCGAGCGCGACCGCGTCCATCGCGCCGGCTGTGATGGCGATCGAGTCGAAGTCGCGCTGGAGCTGCTCGAACGAGATGTCCTTGCCGATCGTGGTGTCGAAGACGAAGCGGACACCCAGGCGCTCGACGAGCTTGACGTCCATCTCGATCGCCTCGCGCGGGAGGCGAAACGCCGGAACGCCGATGAGCATCGTGCCGCCACCGTAGGGCAGGCTGTCGAAGACGGTCACCTGGTAGCCCTTGGTCGCGAGCTCGCGGGCGACGGCGATGCCGGCGGGACCGGAGCCGACCACTGCGACCCGCTCGGCGCGAGGCGTGATCTGGGGCATCACGTCCGGGATGCCCGACGCTTCGTGCCATTCGACGAGGAACCGTTTCATCGCCCGGATGGCCAGCGGGCGGTCGATGTCGCCGCGGCGGCAGGCCCGTTCACACGGGGCGGAGCAGACATAGGAGCACATCGCGGCGACCGGGTTCGGGTCGCGCGACAGGATGTAGCCCTCCTCGAACCGCCCTTCGGCAGCGAGGTTCAGGTAGCCGCGGCAGTTGGTCCCGACCGGACAGGCTTCCTGGCATTCGATGTTGCACTGGAGCCAGGAGGCGTCGACGGGCTGGACGAGGAATTCCTGAGGCGAGTCGATGGCCAAGCGGGGGTCGTGCCTTTCCCTTGTCGGGGCTCGGTGAGCAGGCTGAAACCGGCAGGCTTGCCGATGCGGTGGAATCTACCATCCGCGTCTTGAGGCCTGCAAAACGTGGCGGGTCCGGTGGCGGGCGGGGTCGTGCGGGTCGGAGCGAGTTGACGCTGTCATGCATCGCAGCTAAGGTGCGCCCGTTGAGGCCGCCGTGACTCGAGGGGTCCCACCGAACTGATGCGGGCAGTGTGAGCGCCAGCGAATCGATGTTCCTGGCAATGGGGCTGATCCTTGGCGGCATCGGCGGGGCGCTGCTGGTCGAGGTCCTCCGTGCCCGTCCCGCCGCACGGCGCGAGGTCCGTGTCACCGTCGCTGCCGATATCGTCCCGCGCCGGCGATCGGCCACCCTGGCCGACCATGCTTTCTCCACCGCGATCCCGGAACCTGCCCGTGGCGGGCCGGCGGATCGCCGCGAGGAGTCGCATCCCGACCACCTCGCGGGTCCCGATCGTCGAACGGCTGTTCGGTCGCCCGGGGTCGGCGTGATGATGACGAGCTCCAGTGCCAGGGCCGTCCCGGTTCGCGCTGACGCGCCCGCGGATTCGCGTCGCGAGTTTGGGCTCGATGTCGGTTCGGAGCCCCTTCTTGACACATACCGGGTCCGGGGGATGGCAACCACCGTGCTCGCCGAGGATCGTCGGTCGCGACTCGACGTGGGAATGGCCTCCGAGCACGTCACGTCACGGGCCGCCGGCGTGGCCGTGCTGGAGCGACCCGTCTCGATCGAAGCGATGACCATCGCCTACCTGGAGGTCCTCGCCTCAGCCGGGGGGGACGAGGCCACGGATGGCGGCGGCGGACGTTCGCTTCTGAGCGCGGCCGATCCCACCGACGCGTGCGCCCCGGAACGTCGTATCGCCGCGGAGCGCTGTGGCCTGGCCGTACGCGCTCGCGCGGGTGCCCAGCAGTCGGCCGAGGCCGTCCGGCTGGCGCAGCGGACGTACGACGACCACATCCGCCGAGCCGAGGGCGCGGAGGCGACGGCCGACGCGATGGCGGTCAGACGTGAGAAGGAAGCCGCGCAGGGCCGCTTCCGGGCGACCTACGACCGATCGCTGTCCACCGATGAGGCAGAGGCAGCCGCGCGAGACTGGCTGATCCAGATCAACGAGATCAACGCCGCGGCTCGCACGGCAAGCGCGAACGCGAAGCGAGAGCGAGCCGCGGCCGCGAGTATCGGCGCATCGCTGGAGCGGATGGGTCTTGAAGCGGACGCAGCACGGATCGCAGCCGAGACCGCCGAAGCCGCCTGTCTCGCCGCTCGCCAATCGGTCGCCGAGTGCGAGGAGCGCGCGGCCGGGATCACCCCTCCGGCGACGACGCCACATCTGCCGCCGGCCGGTCCACCCGACGATGCGGACGAGCAGCTCGTGGCTGCGCTCAGCGCGGGTGACACACCCACGGTCTTCCGCCTCGTGCGCGGCGACCGGACAGCCCTGGTTTCGCTCGTGGAGCGTCTGGCCGGCTCGGACGCTGCGGCGCGACGCAAGTGGCAGCTCACGCTGAGCTCCCTCGTGGACGCGATCGTCGCGGTCAGCATCGAGGCGGGCGCCCTCGAATTCCCGACGGACCACCCGTTCTGGGGCGCGTTCACGCACGTGCAGGACCGGGACATCGCCCAGGCACTCGCCTCGCTTGGACATCGCTTCGATGGCCTGGGTGGGTTCGCCGACGACCGCATGCCGACACAGCGCGACCTGTCGCTGGCGATGGGCTACGCGGGGCTGGATCCGATGCGCATCCGCAAGTGGCCCACCGAAGCCGAGATGGCCGACCTGTATCGCGATGTCACGGTGGCCGCCGACGAGCACCTCGCCCAGACTGCCGGCGACCTGACTTTGAGCGAGCTGGTGGCGCTGCTGGGTCGCCGCGCAGACGGTCTGGCCGAGCTCTGGAACGAATGGGGTCGGGTCCGGCCGTTGTTGCTCGAGGGCGCCTAGTCCCACCGTCCGAGTCCGTCGGTGGTGGCCTTCCTTCGCCACCCCTGGATGACGCGGATGCCCGTTCGTCATCGTTCGCCGCCCTTGGATCGCACCGAGCACCATCCGACGGAGGAAGGACCCTCGTCGACCCAACACAGGCCGTTCCCCCTCCATTCGGATCGTCGCCGAGGCCACACGACCGAGGAAGCGACACTCGTCGGTCGTCCGGTGCTCTCTGTGATCCACGGGTCTGACTCGGCGCGAGGAGCGGCAGCGCAAGAGCCGGAGCCGCCTGCGGAACGCCGCGGCTTCGGCGGAAGTGCCGCCGGGGGGAACGCCGCCGCTTCGGCGGAGGGCCGGCCGGAGCCCGTCTCAGACCCCTTCGACCTCGTCGTCGTCGATGACGATCACCCGCAACGCTTCGGCCGCGGTCGCCCCGATCGGTGCACCTTCTTCGGCGGCCCACTCGCGGATCCGGGCACCGAGGGATGCGGGGTCTTGGATCTGGCTGGCATGGGCGGCGAGGGCGGCGAGCTTGCGATCAAGCGTCGTGCTGATGTCGATCCAGGCGTCGGGATGGTTCGACCAGAAGAGATAGAGGCGGCGCACGCGATGGGCGGCCAGACCCGACCGGGCCAGCGCGGGGAAGGCCATCGGATTTCGGGCCGCGGGGTAGACCGCGTCCACCGCGGCGGCACCCGCGGCTCGGTGGTCGGTGTGATTGATCCCGCCATCGCGATGGAAGAGGGCCTCCGGATCGGTGGCGAAGACCGCATCGGGCCGAAAGGTCCGGATCTCACGGACCAACTGCTCGCGCAGGGCCAGGTCGTTGGTCAGCGCGCCGTCGGGGCGATGGAGGAACGTGACCCCGGTGTAGCCGATGACCGCGGCCGCCGCGCGCTGCTCCGTCTCGCGCAGCCTGGCGAGGTCAAGAGGGTCGGCCTCGGGGTCCTCGCCGCCCTGGTCACCGCTGGTGCAGCAGACGAGCCAACCCTCCGAACCCAGATCGATCCAGCGCGCCGCCGTCCCGGACGGCCCGAACTCGGCATCGTCGGGATGGGCGGCGATGACCATGAACCGGGCCGGTCGCCAGGTATGCGGTTCGCGGGCGGGACCAGACGGAGCCGTCGTCCCGCCGGGCGCGGGATCAGGCGCGGGCTCGGTCATCGTCGCGCACGCCCATCTTGCACCGGGCCGGACGCGGCGCTACGCTTCGATCCGAGACTTCGCTCGTCTCCCCCCACGAGCGAAGTCTCTTTTCGCGTCCGGCGTCGGCCGCGACCCGCCAGCTCGGCCCGGACGTCGTTCACCCGGCGCGTGCCGCCTGGAGCTCGTCGAGGACCGCCAGCACGTCCGCGGCATGACCTTCAGGCTTCACCTTCTCCCAGGTCCGAGCGACCGTCCCCTCGGGATCGATGAGGAAGGTACGGCGCGCCGTGCTCATGTAGGTCCGGCCGTACTGGTTCTTCTCGATCCACGATCCGTACGCCTCGGCGGCCTCGTGGCGCTCGTCGGCGAGGAGCGCGAACGGCAGCTGGAACTTCTCACGGAACTTGCGCTTGCTGGTCGCGCCCTGCGGGCTCACGCCCCAGACGTCGGCGCCGCGCTCGTGGATCGTCTCGTTGGCGTCGCGGAATTCGCACGCCTCCGTGGTGCACCCGGGCGTGTCGTCCGTCGGGTAGAAGTACAGGATCGTCCAGCGACCGCGCTGCGCGGCCAGCGAATGGATCGTGCCGGTCTCGTCGGGGAGGCTGATGTCGGGGGCGATGTCGCCCGCTACGGGGATGCTCATGGAGGGAGCGTAGCAGGCGATTCGACGACGAGGAGCCGCCCGGATCGGACGGTGATCGAGGCGCCCCGGGCGGCAACGAGATTGGACAGGCCGCGGGTCGTGCCGACGGGAAGGGGCTCGTCCAGGAGCGGGTAGACCAGGCCGGCCGTGGTGACGCCCGCCACGTCTCCGCCATACGGGAGCAGCGAGACCAGCGAGCCCGCCGAGCCGCTGAGCGACGCGGTGACCGTGGCACCGGCCGTCCCCGGCGCCTGGACGAGACGGATCCGGGATCGGGCGCCCAGCAGGATCACCCCTCGACCGACGAGGGACGGCAGCGCGAGCAGGCCGACGTTGGCCAGCGCATGGTCGGTGCGCGGACCCCCCATCGCGCCGAGGATCACGATCCCGGCTGGATCGTCGTCGAGGGCGGCGCGGATGGCGAGCTCGGTGTCGGATTCGTCCTTGTCCGTCGGGGATCGTGCGATCGCGACGCCATTCGCCGCCAGAACCGCCAGGGCCCCCGGTTCGAGCGAGTCCCCGTCGCCGACCCAGCGGTCGATCGTGACACCAAGCGCCGGCGCGTGGCGTGCACCACCGTCGGCGGCCACGACCCGACCGATGGCGTCGGCCCAGCCTGGCCACGCGGCATCGAGTTCGGCCCGTGTCGGCGCGTCGCCGTCAGCCAGGATGAGGACGTCCATCGCGACGATGCTAGCGTGGGCCTGCCGGTCGGTGCCGATGCTAGACTCCGCGCCGTGCCCGTCCCCCTCGATCATCCCAGCATCGTCCGTGTCGTCGACGCGGCCGCCCGCAAGGGCGTGGCTTTGACGGTGACAGTCTTCGATGAGTCGACGCACACGGCGGAAGAGGCCGCGGCCGCCGTCGGTGCGGAGCTTGGGCAGATCGTCAAGTCGCTCGTGTTCGTGACGGTCGGCGACGCAGGGCTCGAACCGATCCTCGCCCTGGTCTCGGGTCCGAACCGGGTCGATCTCGCCCGACTGGCGGCGGTCACCGGCGAACCCGACCTCCGACGCGCGACGGCGCGCGAGGCGCACGACCTCACGGGCTTCTCGATCGGCGGCATCCCGCCGATCGGTCACGCCCGGCCGGTCCGTGCCGTGATGGACCCCGACCTCGGGCGGTACCCGGTGGTGTGGGCGGCCGCGGGTCTCCCGACGGCCGTCTTTCCCGTGCCGCCGGGGACGCTGCGGATCCTGGCCAATGCCACGGTCTCGCCGATCGCGGAGGAGAAGGCACGTCCGGCGGTCCAGGTCGAGGTCGCACCCAGCGCGTGACGGCCGAACCGCGCAACGCCACCATCACCTATCCCGGGGGACTGCGCGCCCGGTGGCGCTGGGGCGGAAGCGGGCAGTCGGCCGAGGTCTTCGCCCTGTCCGAAGTCGGCGGCGAGGTGACCGACCTCGGGATACGCGTCTCCGACGACCCCGACGCCCTGTGCCGCGCCGAACTGCGACTGGAAGGCCCGCGCGGCTCGTGGACCGCCCGGTTCGCCTCGACGATCTCCGACGAGCCGCGGGCCCTGCACTGGGATACGGCAGGCCTGCTGGTCGTCAGTTTCGGGTTCCACACCTTCGGTCTTGCCACGGAGACGGGCGTGGCCGCCTGGGACCACCGCTCGGCGACCCCAATCGTGGCGCTCCTGGGCTCGTCGCGACTGGACCACGTCCTGGTCTCATCCGAGATCGAGACGTTCGCGATCGAACCCGACGGAACCGTCGGCTGGCGGATCGGCCACTCCGAGGTGGTGACGGCCGCCGCGTTGATGGGTGGTCGGCTGGTCCTGACGAGCTACGACGGCCAGGTGGACGCCCTCGACGCGGTCACCGGTCGCCCCGCCGCATAGGACGCCCGGGCGGCTCGCCGCCACGCGGTTGTGGACCGGCGGTGGATAACCCCGCGTTTCGCGCAGATCACGTGGACAAGACCCATTGCGTCGGTGCCCCCGGGCACCGTATCGTCAGCGGCAGCCCGGAGGGGTCGAGCGACACTAACGGCGGCGATCACATCAACGCCCACGTGTCGGGTAGGTTCCTTCGGGCCTTTCCATGCCCGGCGCTATCATCGCGGCCGTGATCCCCGTGGCCCTGTTCCTAATTGGCGCCGCCGCGCTCGTCGCCGGGATCGTCATCCTGCGCACGTTCGGTCCGCGGTATCGCGTCGGCCGGCTCCTGTCGTCGACGCCGCAGGTCACCGTGGCCGAGGCGCTGGCGGCCGCTGACGGCCCCGCCCGCTACGTTCGGATCGCCGGCCGGATCGATGCCGAGGACGAGTTCGAGGATGAGCATCACCGCCCGCTCGTCCTGCGCCGGACCCGGCTCGACCTGCGCCGTGGCCGCGACTGGCGAACGTTCGAGGACCATCGGGATCTCGTCCGCTTCGAGGTCCGCGAAGGGCTCGACGGGATCGCGGTCGACGGCGAGGCCCTCGACGAAGGCCTGGTGGTGGTGCCGCGCGAGTCCGTCGGCACGGCGAGCGATGTGGCTGACCGCATCCCCGCCGGGACCGACCCGGGCACGGCGGTCCGCCTTCGCGTGGACCAGGTCTCGTCAGTCGAACAGGCGATCGTCAGCGGCGTCCCGCGACGTGGCCCAGATGGCACGATCCGGATGACCGCCGGTCTCGGGCGACCGCTCGTGCTTTCCACCATGGAACCCAGCGAGGCGATGCGCGTGCTGGCGGGCGGAGGCACACGACGGCCGCTGTTCGCCGCCATCTGCCTGGGTGCCGGGCTCGTCTTCGTGACCCTCGGGGCCCTGTGGGCCGTCATGGACACCATCCTGTGAGGAGAGCCCGGACGCACGTCGTCGTCTCGCTGCTCCTGGCCATCAGCGCGAGCGTCGTCATGGCGACGCTCGTCATGGCCGCATCGCCGACGCCCGGTCCGGCCGGCGATCCGCGCAGTGCGGGCGAAGGGCCGGGGCTCGTTGGGGATCCCGGCTTTGCCATCCTGGCCGTGCTGGCGATCGGTGTCGTCACCGTGCTGGCGACGCTTGCCTACGTCCGGCTGACGGGTGGCCGCCGACCCTGATCCGGGCGGTGCCGTGCGCGCCGACGAGCGTTGATCCCGGACCCCGGACCATCATCCTATTGGCAAGAACTGTGAGATTGGTAGGCTCCGGTCGTCTAAGTTCACATTTCCTCCAACGAGCCTTGCCGACACCGCTTCCATCCCGACCAGCCGACGCGACACTCACCGTGACGAAGGCCGCCCGCATGCTGGGCGTCCACCCGAACACCGTACGGGCGTGGAGCGATGCCGGCCGCCTGCGCTACTACCGGATCAATCCGCGCGGCGACCGGCGCTACCGGGTGGGCGATCTGCAACGCTTCCTGGCCGCGGCCGAGGCCAACCCGGTCGGTCTGCCCGAGGGGTCGACCGCAAGCATCTCCGGTCCGCCGATCCGCCGAGGCGGCAGGGTCGACCTCGCCGCGATCGTCGCGAGCTCCGCGCAACGCGGCAGCATCCCGCGCATCCCCCTGGCTCGATCCTCGACGGACCTCCTGGAGGCCGAACGACACGCCCAGGACCTGGCCGTCATCGAGGCCATCACGCGGGTCCCGGTCGAGCAGGGCCATACGGACGATGCGGTTCGCCAGGTCATCTCGAGGGTGCGCGAGGCGTACGACCACCAGCTGGTCGCGGTCTGGGCGGCCCAGGGCGATCGCCTCGTGGCGCGCATGGCCTCGTGGTCACCGTCAGCCCGCGGCGAGCGCCTCATCGACCGGCCGCTGGATTCAGGGCTGCTCGGGGTGGCCATCGCCGATGCTCGCGCCGGCGGACCGGGCCACGCGACCGCCGACGCGACCGACGCCGACCCGACACCACCCCGTCGGGCGGATGGACGGCGGGAATGTGCGGTGGTCATCCCGGGGGCTGCCGGCGGCCCGCCGTGGGGCGTGCTCCAGATCGTCACCGATCGGGTGGGCAGCGTGGCCAGCCATGATCTTGAGATCGCCTCGATCGTCGCGGGCGTCGTCGCGTCGCTGGTTTCGGTGGGTCGACGCTCCGATGAGCTCGCCCACCAGCTCCATCGTGCCGAGGCGCTCCGGCGCGTCGCCGACGACATCGGGAGCCGGCTGGACCTCGAGCGGATCCTGTCGGGGCTCGTGGATCATGCGATCGTCCTCTTCGAGGCGGATCGCGCGGCGGTGTTCATCCGGCGGCCGGACGGATCGACCGTGGCCGAGGTCAGTCGCGGGCTGTCGACGAGCTATCTCGCAAGCGTGCGCGGCTTCCCGATGCGGTCACTGCCGGGTCTCGCAGTCCAGGAACGCCGTCCCATGTTCGCGACCGACTACGGTCACGATCCGCGCAGCGAGGGCCTCCACGCCGCGGTCATCCAGGAAGGCTTCGACACCATCTGCACGGCCCCGCTCATCGACGGCGAGGACGTCCTAGGCCTGCTGAACGTCTATCACGATCGTCGCCACGAGTGGTCACCGGAAGACCTCGACACCATGGCCGCCCTCGCGAGCCAGGCGAGCGTGGCCATCCGATCCGCCCAGGACTTCCAGCGGATGGCCACGTGGACCGCCCAGCTCCAGTCGATCCAGCAGCTCGGGACGCGGCTCAGTCGTCTGGCGAGCGTGCGCGACATCGGCCAGGCCATCGCCACCGGGCTGCGCGAGCTGATCGACTATCACAACGTGCGTGTCTATCGACTCATCGACGACGACCTGATCCCGGTCGCGATGCAGGGGCGGGTCGGCGCCTATGTCGACGAGACCTCCGATCAGCTCCGCGTGCACCTGGGCGAGGGCATCACCGGCTGGGTGGCCGAGCACAACGTTGCCCAACGGCTCGGCGATGCGGCGAACGACCCCCGTGCCGACACCGTCCCGGGGACCGAGCCCGACCTCGACGAATCGATGCTCCTCGCGCCGATGAGCTTCGATGACCGGGTGCTCGGCGTGCTGGTCCTCTCGAAGCTGGGGCTGGACCAGTTCACCGACGACGACCTGCGGCTGCTCGTCATCTACGGCAGTTTCGCGGCGCAGGCGATGGCCAACGCCGACACCACGGAACGCCTGCGCGAGCAGACCGTCGCCCTCGAACGACAGGTCCGCGGTCAGCGCGAGCTCCTCGACATCACCGAGTCGATCCTGACGACACTCGATAGCCACCTGGTCCTCGAGAGCATCACCGACCGTCTCGGGCGTCTCATCGAGTGCGACAACATCGCCATCGAGGTCGTCGACCAGGCCACTCGTCTCCTGACCCCGCTGACCGCGCGTGGCGTGAACGCGCACGACTACATGGAGCCATGGGAACCGGGCGAGACGGGCGTCGCCACGTGGGTCGTCGACCACAACGAACCGGTCTACATCGCCGATTCGCGGAACGACGCGCGAGTCAACCATTTCCGCGAAGACGTCACGGTCGACGGCAGCCTGATCGTCGTCCCCCTGCGTGGCCGGGCCGGGGCGATCGGCGTCCTGACCATCGAACGGCTGGGGCTTGGCATCACGTTCACGGCTGACGAATTCGACCTCGTCCAGCTGTTCGCGGCGCAGGTCTCGATCGCCCTCCAGAACGCCGAGGTCTACCACGACGTCGAAGTCCTTGCGCAGACCGACGCGCTGACTGGGCTGCTCAACCACGGCACGTTCGAGCGACAGCTGGGCCTCGACATCGGCACCGCCAAGCCGTTCAGCCTGATCATGCTGGACCTCGACCACTTCCGGGAGGTCAACAACACGCTTGGTCACCAGGCCGGAAGCCGCCTGCTGCGGGCCATCGCCGAGTCGCTCGCCCAGATGGGGCTGCGGGAGAAGGACCAGATCTTCCGGTACGGCGGCGACGAGTTCGCGATCCTGCTGCCCGGGAGCGATGCCGACGGCGCGATGCTGGTCGCCGGTCGCGCGTCCGAGGCTGTCCGGGACGCCGGCGGTGGCGTCTCCGCGTCCATCGGGATCGCCACGTATCCCACGGATGGCGAAACGGCGACGGACGTGCTCCTGGCCGCCGACCGGGCCTGTTTCGTGGCGAAACGCGGCGGCCGAGGTCGGATCGCCACCGCGGCCGAGGGCCTGGCCCTCGCAGCCGAATTCTCGCTGCAGGCCCCGACCCCGATCGATCCCTCGACGATCAATCCATCCTGATCGTCCGTCACGCCACTGGACGCGGGTGCGTCATGATGGGTTGACATGGGCATCCGGTGGGGACCTGGGGTGATCGTGCTCGCGCTCGTCGCGATCGGGTGCGTCCCGACTCCGGTCGGCTATCGCAGCGCCGCCCCGGCCACTCGGGACGATGTCGCGGTCACACCGCAACCTACGCCAGCGGGTCCCACGCCGTCGCTCGCGATCACGAACCCGACGCCCCTGCCGTCGCCTCCATTCACGCTTTACGCTGTCCGGAAGGGCGACACCCTGACCTCGGTCGCAAAGAAGTTCGGCACCACGGCGCGGAGCCTCGCGTACTGGAACCGCGTGACGTATCCGTCGCTCGACCCGGAGTCGACGGTCTACAAGCCGAACCGCCTCGAACTCGGCTGGATCCTCCAGCTGCTCCCGAACCGGGTCGTCGATCCCGAGGACCTGCCGTCGCTTTCGCCAGCGCCGACCCCGGTTCCGTCGGGGTCACCGACCCCCTCCGGGTCAGCGGCCCCGTCGCCCAGCGCCTGACCCGCGATTCGGCTCCGTCTATCCTCCCCGGATGACATCGACCGCCGCACGGATCGTCATCACCGTGGCGCGTCCAGCACTCCACCCAGACCCTGAGCTGGCGGCCCGAAAGAACGCGCTGTACGCGGCCGCCATCACGCGAGCCGGCGGCCGCCCGACGCTCATCGACGTCTCTGCCAGTGCCGAGGAGCGGGCGGCCGCATTCGCCGCGATGGATGGGCTTCTGCTGAGCGGTGGCGTCGATATCGAGCCTGCTCGTTACGGGCGCGAGAACCGCGGCTCGGTCGAGATCCAGCAGGCGCGCGACGCGCTCGAAGCCGAGGCGTGGGCCGTCGCCACCCAGCGGCGGCTGCCGGTCCTGGGGATCTGTCGCGGGCTCCAGGCGATCAACGTGTTCAGCGGCGGGCGACTGCTGCAGGACGTGTCCGGGCATGCCGGACCGGGCTGGGGCAGCGGCACGGCGAAGACGCATCCGCTGCGACTCGCACCAGGAAGTCGGCTGACCCGGATCCTGTTCCCGACGAACGCGCGCGGCGGTGTGCTGACCGTGAACTCCTACCACCACCAGGCCGTGCGACCCGAGGATCTCGCGCCAGGCCTCGTGGCCGCTGCGTGGGCACGCAGTCCGTCGGGCGACCTGATCGAGGGGCTGGAGGCCGCCGACGGCCGGTTCATCATCGGGATCCAGTGCCACCCGGAACGCACGGAGTCGACGCCGGCCGCTTTCGAACGGCTCTTCTCGGTCTTCGTGGATGCGGCTCGGGGTCCCGCGGGGCAGCGCTGACGCCCGATGCCGGCGCCGCCTAGAGACGGCCGGAGTCGATCACGCGCTGGAGGAACTGGCGGGTCCGCGGCTGGGCCGGGTCGCGCAGGATGACGTCCGGTGGCCCTTCCTCGCACATCACACCGGCGTCCAGGAAGCAGACACGGTTCGCGATATCGCGGGCGAAGCCCATCTCATGGGTCGCGATGAGCATCGTCATCCCGCCGGTCGCCAGCTCACGGATGAGCGACAGGACCTCGGCCACGAGCTCCGGATCGAGAGCGCTCGTGATCTCATCGAGTAGCAAGAGGGCGGGCTGCATCGCGAGCGCCCGGACGATCGCGACGCGCTGCTGCTGCCCGCCCGAGAGACGATCCGGATAGTCGCGTGCCTTGGACGCCAGCCCGATCCGGTCGAGGAGTTCCGTCGCTTGCGCTTCGGCTTCGGCTCGGCCCAGCCCGAGGACCTTGCGCGGACCGAGCGTCACGTTGTCGATCACGCGCATGTGCGGGAAGAGGTTGTACGCCTGGAAGACGATGCCGATGCGCCGCCGGATGTGGTCCACATCCACCCCGCGCGCGGTGATCTCGTCGCCCGCGACCACGATCCGCCCGGCATCGATCGGCTCCAGCAGGTTGATGCAGCGGAGCAGCGTCGACTTGCCGCTCCCGGACGACCCGATCAGGCAGACGACCTCGTGCTCGGCGAGGCTGAGGTCGATGCCGCGCAGGACCTCGAGGTCGCCGAACGTCTTGTGCAGTCCTTCGATCTGGAGTGCGGGGCGCTCCCCGCCGATCGGGCGCAGATCGGTCGTCATCGCGTCCCGCCGGCCGCTTGCCGTCGCCGATCACGCGCGACCAGCCAGTCCGTGAACCGCGCGAGCGGGATCGTGATGACCACGAACACCAGCGCGACGTCGAGGAACGGCGTGAAGTTGAACGTCGCTGACTTGAGGATCTGTGCCTCGCGGAAGATCTCGACGAGGCCCAGGACGGAGACCAGGACGGTGTCCTTCTGGAGACCGATGAAGTCGTTGAGTAGCGGCGGGATCACGCGCCGGATGGCCTGCGGGACGATCACGTACCGGAGCGCCTGGGCGCGCGATAGCCCGAGCGAGCGAGCGGCCGCCTCCTGGCTCCAGTGGACCGACTCGATGCCGGCCCGGTAGACCTCCGAGACATAGGCCGAATAGACGAGCGTCAGGGCGACCACGCCGTAGAAGAAGACGTCGTCCGGGACACCATCGATGCCGAGGGCCGGGATGCCGAACCCCAGCAGGTAGATCCAGAGCAGGCCCGGGACCGCCCGGAAGAGGTCGACGTAGATCGTGGCCAGCAGCCGGGCGGGGAAGAAGACCGGTCCGGGCAGACCCCGCAGGATCGCCAGCACGAGTCCCAGGACCAGGGTCAGGACCTCGGCGATCAGGAAGAGCCCGATATTCGAACCGAAGGCTTCGACGACCTTCGGGAGAGAGCGGGCGAAGATCGCGCCATCGAAGAAGGCGTGCTGGACGGCCGGCCAGTTCGGGGCGTTCGTGATGACGACGGTCAGGATCCCGAAGACGACGACCGTGCTGGCGAGCGCGATCAGCGTCGAGCGGACGGCCTCACCTGGCGGGATCCGGCGGCGGACAGGGCGACCCGACCGGGGAGCCGCCGATCCGGTCGAGATCAGGCTCCCCGTATCGAGCGGACCTCCGCTGTGGCCCACGTGACAGCGGCGCCCCGCCCAGCCTAGGGCTGGAAGACCGGAGCGCTGGCCTTGTCGGAGAGCCACTCCTTCGTGATCGAATCGAGCGTCCCGGCCGTCTTCAGCGCCGCGATGGCGCCGTTGACGCATGCCGTCAGCGAGCTGCCCTTGCCGAGCAGGACGCTGAAATGCTCGGCGTCGGTGCCCGACGGCGCCGTGAACTGGCCGACGATCACCGAGCCATCGACCTGGGCCGCGGTCACGTAGAACGCGGTCGGCAGGTCGACGACGAGGCCGTCGATCTGCTTGGCCTTCAGGGCCGCGATGGCGTCGTCGTTCGTGTTGTAGACCTTCGCGGCGATCGTCGGCGCGATGACGTTGTTGATCGTGTCCAGGCTGGTCGTGCCGACCTGGGCGCCGAACTTGAACGCCTTGAGCGCGGCGATCGAGGTGACCGTTGCCAGCGGGTTCGCCTTCAGGGCGACGACCGACTGGTTCAGGGTGTAGTAACCGTCCGTCAGGTCGACCGCAGCGGCACGCTCCGGGGTCGCCGAGACCTGGTTGATATCGATGTCGAACTTCTTGGCACCCGGAGCGATGGCGTTGTCAAAGGGGACGACTGCCCAGACGACCTGGTCCTTCGTGAACCCGAGCTGCTGGGCCAGCGCATAGGCGAAGGCGCTTTCGAAGCCCTGGCCGTTCGTCGGGTCACCGAGCTCCCACGGCTTGGTCGCCGTGCCATCCGGGATCTGGTAGTACGGCGGATAGGCCGGGTTGTCCGTGCCGATGGTCAGCTTGCCGGCGGTCGCGAGCTTGAGGTTCGCGGCGGCGCAGGCGTCGGGCGTCGCGGTGGGAGCGGCCGTCGGGGTCGGCGTCGGGGCAGCCGTCGCGCTGGGCGCGACGCTGGGGACGACCGTCGGGGCCACGGTCGGCGCTGGGGTCGCGCCGGCGCTGGTGCACGCCGTGAGGATCAGCGCGAGGAACGCGGTGGTCGTGATGAGTAGGGCTCTGCGCATCTGGCTCTCCGATCGAACTGACAGGTCGGGCCGGAGTGTACCCGTGGGACCACGCCCTGTCAGCCGCGGACGCGCCGAAGCGGCGCCGGGAAGGAGGCTCGGCGCCGCTTCGATCGTGTGGCTGTCGCGACGAGAGGAGGTACAGGTCGTGTCAGCCGGGATATTCGGATGTCAGGAGCCCTGCATCGGCGCGGTGAGATCGGACGCTTCAGTCGTGCTGCGCCCGAGGATGGTCAGTGCTCGATTCGTCGGCCGCGGGACCGGCGTCGTCGCTGACGACGGGCTGGTCCCCTGAGAGTGCGACCGACGGGCTGCGACCCCAGGATCGGCCACGATGGCTGGTGCGGGTACCGCCAAGGACGAGACGTGGCGAGACGCTCGCCCTGACGCCCGTGATCCTTGCAGCCCCTGATCGGACGTGTCCCACGGTCCCTCGATGATCGCTGCGTGTGCCCGGTTCCTTCCGGTGCGGTTCGCTCATGGTGGGTCCGGGGTGGTTCGGGTCGCGATGACCCGGCGGTCCTGCCACGACCGGTACTTGGGTCATGACGTGCGTGGCGTGGACCCTCGCGAGCGCCGGAACGGGCCGCCGACCACGCCCCGTTAGACTCCGGCTCGATGCGGGTCCGCCGGTTCGAGCTACGTTTGGTCGGGGCCGCCCTCGTGGCGACCTGGACGGTGGCCGCCGCGCTGATCCTGTTGGCCTACCGGCCGGGCGGGCCGCTCGATGAGCTCGTCGGCCTGACGATGCTGCTCCCGATCGCGGTGGCGCTCGCGGGTCTCATCTGGCCGCCGGTCACGCGCGGCGAGAACACGTTCGCCGTCATGCTCTGGCTCGGGATCGCGGCGCTGCTCGTGCTGATCCCATCGGTGGGAGGTCTGCTCGAACAGCTCCAGGCACTCGGTTCGCAGACACTCCTCCCGTCGCCCGAGGCGGCCTACCCGTGGCTGCTGGCGATCGCCGCCACAAGCCTGTTCAGCGGTCTTGGCATCGCGCGCCGCTGGCTGGGTGCCAGCGCCATCCGGCGGCGTCGGTTCGTGGACGGCGTCCTCATCGGGGTGAGCCTGACCGCCCTGTCGGCCACGCTCTTCGCCGGCGCCGCGGTCGCAAACGACATCGCGATCCGCGACCAGGTCGCGGCTGCCTCGCGGTTCGGTCCTACCGATGTCAACATCCAGCCGCCCGCGTGCGATGGGTTCATGCGCGCCGGAACGTCGGCCACGCTGCGCGCCGACTTCTCGGGCACGGTCGACGGCCGACCCATCGGCTCGATCACGCTCAGTGGCCAGCGCTCGGCAGGCGATGTCCGCTGGTCCGCGTACGTCGCCACCGACGAGCGGCTCGGACTCGCCGGCGCAGCGCGGATCGGCGACCAGGCCTGGCTGCGCGCACCGGGCGGTTCCTGGGATGCCGTGCCGGTGACCCGCCTCACCTCGTCATCGATCGATGTCCAGGTGCTCGCCACGGCGCTGACGTCAGGTGATCGCAAGACCGCCGAGGACCACGGCATCGAGGTCATCGAGGGTGCTCGTGCTCGGCGCTGTCGCGTTGCGGTCGACGGGACGACGTTCCAGGCGGCATTTCCGGAGATCCAGTGGCTGGTCGGGTTCGCGGACCTGCGCCGTTGGCGCGGCCAGATCGACTACTGGATCTTCCAGGACGGCGAACTGGGACAGGTGTCCGCGGATGCCGGCGGTGAGGCTGGCGAGATCGACCCGACCGCCATCCACGCGAGCATCGGGATCCACCTGACCGCCACCGAGCGCGACCGCGCCATCGTGATCCTGCCACCCACTTGAGCCACGGCCGCAGGGCGAGCTCGGCGGGATGAGCACGACAGACCGGCCTCGGACGACCTCCGACGTGCGCGACCCGCGCTCGAGGCCTCGACCGACCATCGCCGAACGCCACGGGGACCCCGTCGACTATCCTCCCGGTCATGGCCCCCGACCTCGACGCGCCGGATCGCTATGGCGCGAAACGGGACCGCCTTGCCCGTCTGGCGCGGCTGGTCTCGCTCCTCCAGGCGCATCCCGATGGCATCCGGACCGGCGAGATCGCGGAGCGGGTCGGCATGTCCGTGCGAACCGCCTACCGCGACCTGCGCGCCATCGAGGGTGAGCTCGGCGTGCCGCTGTGGGCCGACGAGGGGCGTTGGGGCGTCGACCAGGAGAAGGCCTTCCTGCCGCCGCTGAAGCTGACCCAGTCCGAGGCGATGGCGGTGGTCCTGTCGGCCCGGCTGATGGTCCGCTACGCCGACAAGTACGACCCCGACCTGTCGTCGGCGTTCGAGAAGCTGGAGCAGGGACTCCCGCCCGCCCTTGCCGAACACGTCGAGCGGACGCTCGATGTCCTCTCGAAAGCGCCCCGCGACGAGCGCTTCCACGCCCATGTCCGGCAACTGACCAAGGCCTGGGCCGAGCGACGGGTCGTGACCATCGACTATGTACGTGGCCACGAGGGGACCGACGACCGACATCGCCGCGCGACCGTCCGTCCATACCTCATCGAACCGTCGCTCCAGACCCACGCCCTGTATCTCATCGGCTGGGACGAGACACGCGACGGGCTCAGAACGTTTAAGATCGAACGGATGCGCGACGTCTCCCTGACGCCGCGGACCTTCGAGCCTCCGGAACCCGGCACGGTCGAGCGGGCACTCCAGCGGGCTTGGGACATCATCGCGGACCAGGAAACCGTGGAGGTCGTATTGCTGTTTTCGCCGAATGTCTCCGCTCGTGTCGGAGAGACCACCTGGCACCCCACACAATCCATCCAGACCCATCCGGACGGCACCCTGCGGTGGCAGGCGACGGTCTCCGGGACGATCGAGATCCGGCTATGGATCCTTTCCTGGGGCGATGACGTCGAAGTCCTGGCGCCCGCGTCGCTGCGCGACGATGTCGCTGCAACACACCGACGCGCCGCGGGCCGATACACCGAGGTCCCGGCATGAAGCGGCTTGCGGCGATCGCCGCCCTCCTGCTCCTCTTCGCCGTCGCACCAGCCCCCACCGGTGCGGCAACGACCAATGACTACGAACATCAGCTCCTCGGGCTGATCAACCAGGCCCGGGTCGCGAATGGTCTCCTTCCGCTGGCGGGCAGCGCCAACCTGTGGAGCCTGGCCGGGACGCGAGCGGACCGCATGGCCGGCCGGAACGTCCTGTCGCACACCGTCGCCGGCGATCTGCGATCGCAGATCGGCGCGAAGCGGATCCCCTACTACGGCTTTGGCGAAGATATCGGCTACACCCCGGCAGCCCGTGGCTCGGCGGCGGTCGCGGACCTGTTCCGGATGTGGAAGGCCAGTCCCCAGCACTGGCAATTGATGATGAGCCCGAAGTACAACTACGTCGGGATCGGCCTTGCCTACCGGGCAAGCGGTCGTCGGACCTTCGGTTCGATCGTGTTCACCGAGTCGCGCGACCTGACCGGCTCCCGGGCAAGGATCGTGAGCGCCCGCCGTGTCGGTTCCGTCGTGATCTGGACGTGGCAGGGCTGGGATCCCCGGCTCCAGTCGCACACGGCAGGTCTCAACGATTTCGATGTCCAGCGCCGGAACGACCACGGTCGGTGGTTCACGCCGCTTCGGAGCACCAGCCGCACGAGCTACGTGCGGTACCACGCGGCCCATGGCCACACCTACAGTCTCCGGGTCAGGGCCCGGGACAAGATGGGCAACGTCGGCCCATGGAGCAGCGAGATACGCATCTCGGTACCCTGACCGGCGATGCGCCGCCAGCCGTTCGCCGCGGTCAACCTGATCAGCGATCCCATCCACGGCTACGTGGAGCTGACCAAACGCCTGGCGAACGACGAAGCGGCGGCCGCCGGGCTGCCTGACGAGGACGTCGCCGAGGAAGACCTCCTCGACACGGCCTGGCTCCAGCGATTGCGCAGGATCAGTCAACTGCAGAGTGCTCGGTGGGTCTTCCCGACCGCCGAGCATTCTCGATTCACGCACGGTCTCGGAGTCATGCACGAGGCCGGACTGTGGGCCCGCTCGCTCTACCCGAGCCTCAGGACCGCGTTGGCCGCCGAACAGGATCCCATCCCCTCGGAGGGGCTGGTGGTCGAGACACTGCGCATGGCTGGCCTCCTCCACGATGTCGGGCACGGCCCCTTCGCGCACTTCTTCGACGAGCACGTGCTCGCCGCCTTCCCGGCACCGACGGATCCGCGGCGCGCGGGCGCGAAACGACTCACCCACGAGGACCTGTCCGGGGTGATCATCGAGGACGAACTGGGCGACCTCCTGCGCGGCCTCCGTCGCGCGCCGGGCAATGTCGCGGAGCGGGACGCCTTCGCCGACGGCGAGACGATCGATCCGCACTGGGTGGCGTTCCTCATCTCGAAACCGGCCCTCGACGATCCTTCGATGCCGCACTGGGTCCGCTGGCTCCAGCCGCTCCTGTCGGGTGTCTTCACGGTCGACAACCTCGACTATGTCCGGCGCGATGCCTACTTCACGGGCGTGGCTGTCGGACCCGTCGATGTTGAGCGACTGCGTCGCTACTCGTTCATCTCTGCGCGCGGCCTGACGCTCTACGAACCCGGCCTGGCGTCGCTCGAGATGTTCCTGACCACGCGTCGGTTCATGTATCAGCAGGTCTACTTCCATCGGACCGTCCGGGCGATCGACCTTGACCTGGGCGAGGTGTTCGGGCCATCCATCCGGGCGATCTTCGGCGATGGCTCGCCGGCCGATCACCTGGGCTCCTACGCCGATCTCGACGAGTACGGTCTGCTCCACCTGGCGGCGCGCTGGGCCCAGGGTGAGGCCCTCTCGACCTCTCCGACGCCGGGCGACGGGACGGTCACACGGGCTATCGCCGACGCCTGGCGAGCGATCCTTCTCAGACGCCCGACGTGGCGTTCGGAAGCGGAGGTCCGGGCCGAGTACGAAGCTGGTCAGCAGCCGGTCGGATTGATCGAGTCACTCGGGGCCGCGGAGCCGGGGCGCGTGACGATCGACCTGGCCGAAGTGGACGCCCGACCCGCAGATGCTCGCGCCACCGACGGATGGCTGGCCTTGGAGGGTCGCGACGGGAGTGCGATGTCGCTGGCGTCGGAGCTCGCCTCGATCCCCGCGTACTGGCTCATCGCCCGCCGTTATCGCAAGGTCGCGGGCGACCGCTGAACAGCTGGCCGGCGACCGCTGAAGCAGCCGAGCGCGCCGTCAGTGCTTGGCGGATGGGCTGGCCGACGGGCTGGGCGTCGGGGTCGAGGTCGGTGTCGCGCGAGGCGGCAGCACCAGCAGCGGATCGATCCGGGCGATCTCCGCGGGCGGGACCTTCATATGGGCGATGTCCTTCGCCAGGATCCCGAAGGTCGCGGTCTCCAGCGGACTGAATAGTCCGTAGTGGACGTGGCAGCCGGTCGCGCGGCCCGTTGCACCCTCGTACCCGATGAACTGCCCGCCCGTGATGATCTGACCCACCTTGACGACGATCTTGCTGAAGTGGGCATAGATGCTGCGATAGCCGTTCCCGTCGTCAACGACGACCACGAGCGGCAAGGTCGGCCACAGCTTCTTCGCGGTCAGTCGGTCGAGATAGGGCGTCAGGTCGCCGACCCAGCCAAGCTGCGTATCGAAATGACGGCTCGCGGCAAGCACGACGCCGTCATGGGCGGCGACCACCCGATCACCGCAGAACGTGGCGAGATCGACGCCATCGTGGAAGAGCTGACCGCCGACCAGCCATGACCCGAAGGGTGTCGGCCCGAACGGCAGCGTGACCCGACCGTTCGGCAGCGGCCACTGGTAGCCAGTGAGGAGCGACGCGGGCAGGGGGGTCGCGAGCGGGGTCGGACCGGCGGGGGTCGGACCCGCGGCCGTCGGTGAAGGGGTGCTCGCCGGCGGGACGGCGGTCGAGGCCGGACTCCGGGAACCTCCTGCGAAGGCGGCGCCGGGCGGTGGTGTCCCGACCGCGCCGGCGACGGCGCCGACCGACCCTGTGAACCGTGGACCCACCTCGAGCGCGGCGACGACGACCACGATCGCGACGACCACCAGGATCAGGAGGATTCGCAGCCAGCCGGGCCCGCGTCGGGACCCACCGTCGCGTCCTCGCTCGGACAACGGCCGCGGCAAGGAGTCGAGCGGGCCGGGTCGGCGGTTCCGCGAGGTCAGGGGCACAGAGCAGGTGTATCACACCCCGGCCCGCCGTGGGGCGCCCACGACTCCGCGGACGGGCGGGTCACTCACGCCGAAATCGCAACTTGCATCGAACCACGTTTATGCGTATGGTTCCCACCATGAACCGTCGAATCTTCTCGAGTGGATCGAAGAAGAAGCTCTGGCGGCCCTGCCGGGAGGCACGGGCCCTGGGGCTCTGAACGGCGCGTCACTCGACGAACCGGGGCTTCCAGGGAACGGAAGCTCCAGGGGCCGCGGCACCACGAAGGTGACCGCGGCTTTTTGTTTGCCCTGGACGATCCGGACCGACTGGCGGCCCCTCACGAACACGACAGCACGTGAGGGCATGACATGCAGACCATCATCATCCTGGGCGACGGCGGGCTCGGGAACGCGACTGCGGAGGCCGTTCGCCGGCGCGGCGACACGGTCCGGGTCCTCGGCCGACCCCTCGGTGGGCAGCACGATCGCGCGGCGCTGATCGGTGCGGACGTGGTGGTGGAAGCCTCCCGTCCGGATGCCGTGGCCACGAACCTCGCGAGCGTGCTCGATGCCGGCGTGCGCCGGGTCGTCATCGCCACCACCGCGTGGGGGCCCGATCAGACGCTGGTCGAGGGGCTCCTGGTGGGCCACGGTGCAAGCGCGGTCGCGGCCTCGAACTTCAGTTTCGGTGTGGCGCTGTTCGGTCGGCTCGTGGAACAGGCCGCGGCGCTCTTCGGTGCGGTCGAGGCCTTCGATCCGTACCTCGTCGAATGGCACCGGCGCGCGAAGGGCGACCGGCCGTCCGGCACGGCGCGTGACCTCACGAGTCGGCTGGTGGCCGCACATCCCGGTCTTGAAAGCGCCGACGACCTCGAGGTGGTCTCGATCCGGGCCGGGTCGTCACCGGGTATGCATCTTGTCGGGTTCGATGCGCCGGGCGAGACCGTGGAACTCCGGCTGACCGCGCGCGACCGCTCCGCCTATGCGGCCGGGATCCTCGCCGCCGCCGAGTGGCTGACCCGAACCGAGCGGCCCGCAGGCCTGCACGGGTTCGACCCGATCGTCGATGAGCTGCTCCTCCGCCAGGGCGTGGCCGCTTGACCCATCCGTCGTTCGATCCATCGCGCACCGACCCCTCCGTCCAGCTCACACACCGAAGGAGACCCAGATGCCTCGCACCGACCGTACCGAACCACAGACCCGCCCGATGCTTCGTGGCGCATTCACGGCACTGGTGACGCCGTTCACCGCCGACGGCGCCATCGATGAGGTTGCGTTCCGTCGCCTCGTCCGCTGGCAGATCCTGGCCGGCATCGACGGCCTCGTGCCGTGCGGCACCACCGGCGAGTCCCCCACCCTGTCGGAGGCGGAGCGCGAGTGGCTGATCGCGACCACGGTGGAGATCGTCGAGGAGCGCGGCGCGCGACCGCGCGTCCGTGTCGTCGCCGGCACCGGCACCAACGACACTGCCGCCACGATCCGAGCCACGCGGCGTGCCGCCGAGCTCGGTGCCGATGCCGCCCTGGTGGTGGCGCCGTACTACAACCGCCCGGACAGCCGGATGCTCGAGGCGCATTTCCGGGCTATCGCCGACGCAGGCGATCTCCCGGTCGTCGTCTACAACGTCCCGGGTCGGACCGGTTCGAACGTGGAGGCCGACACCTTCCTGCGGCTGGCCGAGCACCCTCGGGTCGTGGCCGTCAAGGAAGCGAGCGGCAATCTCGACCAGATCGCCCGGATCTGTCGCGACCGGCCGCGCGATGTCGCGGTCCTCGCCGGCGACGACGCCTGGACGCTGGCCGTCCTGGCGATGGGCGGCGATGGCGTGGTGTCCGTGGCGTCCAACCAGGTCCCCGGCGAGCTGGTCGCCCTGTGTGCGGCGGCCCGAGCAGGCGACTGGGACGCCGCGCGCCGCACCCACGAACGCTGGCTGCCGCTCTTCCAGGGCAACTTCCGCGGCGGGCCGAACCCGGTCCCGGCGAAGGCCGCGCTGGCGCTCATGGGGCTCCTCGAGACCGATGCGGTCCGCGCGCCGCTCCTCCCGCTCGAAGGCGACGCTCGTGCGGCGATGGCCGTGATCCTGCGCTCGCTCGGTCTGATCGACGCCAGCGGTGGCCGGATGACGGCACGCACCTTCACGCAGGAGGCTGTGGCATGACCATCGAGACGGAACTCGTGCCGCGCCGCCCGGATGTCGCGGTCGATCCCCGGACCATCCTCGATGACCTCGAGGCGGGACGGGTCCGCGCCGCCGAACCGATCGCGCCGGGCCCCGACGTTGCCTCGGGCGCCGATCCCAAGACGCGCTGGCGCGTCCGACCCGACGTGAAGATCGCGATCCTCGCCTGCTTCGCCGATCGGACGACGCGTGACTGGACCGCCGGCCCGCTGACGTTCCGCGATCGCACGGCAGTCCCCCCACGCGAGGACCTGGCGGGCGGTCCCTGGCGGATCGTTCCCGGCGGCACGGCCGTCCGGCGCGGTGTCCACCTCGAAGACTGCGTGGTGGTCATGCCGCCGTCCTACCTCAACATCGGGGCGTGGGTGGGGGCTGGCACCATGGTGGATTCGCACGTGCTCGTCGGCTCGTGCGCGCAGATCGGCGCGGGCGTCCATCTCGCGGCTGGCGTGACCATCGGCGGTGTCCTCGAACCGTCCGGCGCGCGGCCGGTCATCGTCGAGGACGACGCGTTCATCGGGGCCGGCTGCTGCCTGCTGGACGGCGTCCTCGTTGGGCACGGCGCGGTGATCGGAGCCGGCGTCACCCTGACCGGGACCTCGCGCCTGTACGACCTGGTTCGCGGCCGCATCATCCAGGGAACCCTCGATGCACCGCTGGTGGTGCCGGATGGAGCGGTGGTGATCCCCGGCGCACGAGCGCTGGCCGGATCGTTCGCGGCCGAGCATGGACTCTCGGCATCGGTCGCCCTCCTGGTCAAGGACCGCGACGCGGGGACCTCTGCCCGGGTCGCGCTCGAATCGGCGCTGCGATGAGCCTGCTCGTCGACCGAGATGGTCCCGGGCGCGTGAGCCGTGGCCCATCCGTCCGCAACGAGATCCTGCGTGGCGGACGTCTGGGCGGGGTTCGTGCCGAGGACCTCGCAGCCCGCTACCGGACGCCGTTCTATGTCTACGACCTCGACGTGATCGATGCCCAGGTCGTGGCCCTTCGGGCGGCCATCCCCCCTGTGGCCGAACTTGCCTACGCGGTCAAGGCCAACCCCGCGCTCGCGATCGTGGCCCACCTTGGCGGGCTGGGGCTTGGTGCGGACGTCGCCTCGGGTGGCGAGCTGGCCACGGTCCTGCGCGCCGGGATCGGTCCGGACCGGATCGTCATGACCGGTCCGGGCAAACGGGACGATGAGTTGCGCGCGGCCGTCCACGCAGGCATCCGTGCGGTCACCGTTGAGTCGCCAGGCGAACTGGCACGTCTCGACGCGATCGCCGCGGCCGCGGGTCGCCGTCAGCCCGTCCTGTTGCGAGCCGCCGTGACCGGCGATGCCGTCCTCGAGCGGGTCCGGCTCGTCGGCGACGACGGGGCGGGCAAGTTCGGGATGGATGGCGGGGACCTGGTCATCGCCGCGCGGCGGGCGGCCGCCTCCCCGCACCTGGAGCTGCTTGGCCTGCACGCGTTCGGTGCCTCGAACGTCCTTGATGCAGCCTCCCTGGTCGCGCACGTGGTGGCGACCGTTCGGGCGGCACGCGAGCTGGCGGCGGCCGCCGGGACCACGGTCCGGATCGTCGATGCGGGCGGCGGGCTCGGGATCCCCTACGAGCCCGACGAGAGCGCGCTCGACCTTGATCGACTCGCGCATGGGCTCGCCGGGGTGGTGGCCTCGTGGCCGGACGATCCGCTGCTTGCCGGTGCCCGCCTTCTGCTCGAGCCTGGCCGGTTCCTCGTGGGTCCGGCGGGCGCCTATGTGGCCCGGGTCGTCGATCGCAAGTCGGTCGATGGTTCCACGGTCGTGATCCTTGACGGCGGCGTCCACCATCTGCTGCGACCCGCCCTCGTCGGGCAGGAACACCGGATCCGGTCGGTCTCCGGAGTCAGCGCGGCGGCGACCACCCGCCCGGGTTGCGTGACCGTGGCAGGACCGCTCTGCTCCGGGCTGGATGTCTTCAGTCAGCACGCGATCATGGCGACCCCGGACGTCGGCGACCTGCTGGCCGTGCTGGACGTTGGGGCCTACGGCTTCACGGAGTCGATGCCGCTCTTCCTCTCCCACCCGATCCCGGCCGAAGTCGTGGTCCGTGGTGGCGAGTCAGCGCTGATCCGGCCGCGCCAGGAACCCGGGGAGTGGCTGGAACGCCAGGCACTCGCCCCGTTCTGAGTCAGTCCGGCGCGCGGAGCCGTCCCGTGTCCACGTCGTAGACCAGACCCATGACCACCAGCTCGCCGGTCCCCGGGTGGGTGCGGATGCGCTCCACCTGGAGGGCCAGGTTGGCCTCGAGGTCCGCGAACGCGTGCAGCGGCAGGTCCACCTCGATGCCGGTGGTCTCCGTGATCGCGGCCTGGACCGCATCCTCGTCGATGGTGAGCATCCCGCAGCGCGTGTGCTCGATCACGAGGATTTCGGTCGTGCCGAGCAGGTGCTGACTCACGATCAGGGATCGGATCGCGTCCTCGGTGGCCAGACCGCCGGCGTTCCGGATGACGTGCGCCTCCCCGGCCTCCAGCCCCAGCAGCGCGTGGACGTCGATCCGCGCGTCCATGCAGGTCAGCACGGCCAGCCCACGGAACGTGGCGTAGCTCATCCCGGCCGCCGCCGCCGCATCCGCGAACCTCGCGTTGGCCTCCAGGACTCGTTCGGTCTCCGGTGCGGCGGTCGTGCGTCGAGTGATGGTCGTCTCCTGTCTCGACCTGAGCGGGTCTCCGCGCCTCATTCTTACCAGCCGCCATCGTAGACCGCGGTGCGCCAGCCTTGCGGACCGCCGTGCTCTGACCAACCGTCCTGTGCTGACCCGTACCAACGTCACCTGTCCCGACCAGACCGCCCCTTCGTACAGTGCCTCGGCAAGACCGGGGGGTCCGAGCGTAGAGGGGTTCCGTGTCCGTCCGTCGAATCGGCGGGGTGGCGATCGTCGCTGTCCTCGCCCTCCTGTCCAACGCGCCTGCTGCCATGGCCGTCAGTCACCGCGTCGAATGCGGCCAGGTCTCCGCCTACACGGCGCCTGACCCGAGCGGACCGACGACCGGTGCGCTGACCATCGGTCTCCTGACCCCGTGGACCATCGCGGCCGATGCCACGATCTCCCCGGCCGTCGTCGCCGCCAACCTGCCGTCCGGAGGCGGCGATGTGACCTGCTTCGGGGTCGACGTCGATGGCACGGGAGCCATCACGAGCCTCGAATTCGCGAGCCAGGGGACGATCAGCGGACACGTCGCATTCGACGCCGTCAACGACGGGTACGTGATCGCGAACCGCCTGGAGCTGCCGACGAGCGTGCTGACGCAGATCCCAGGTCTGGGCGTGATCTTCACGACGACCATGCAGGCCGGCACGAGCGCGACCCTGACCATCAACGTCGATACGGCCAGTGGCCAGGTCACTGGGTTCGTCGGGCACAGTGCGTTCTGCGGGAAGGCGCACATCGCAGCCGGCGGCGACGCCGTGATCGGCGCAGCGACGGTCGCGGCCGCGTTCCTTGATGCGGGTGATGTCGCCCAGATCAACGGCGCAGGTGCACGCAAGGTCTGCGCCACGATCCAGTCGATCGGCGCGGTCAGCAACAGCGGACCACCCGACGTGCAGACCAGCGTGGTCCTGTCGGTCGCGGCAGCTGCCGGTGCCACTGTCACGCCGCCGCCCACGTCGACCGGGACCGCTACGGCGCCGACGACCTCCACGAGCGGCGTCGGGGAGGCCGTGGGCCTGCTCGCGGTCTTCTCGCTGACGCTCATCGGCGGTCTGCGCCGTCGTACGATCCGGTCCGCCGATCGCGCCATCTGAGACGAGGGGTCGCCGTGGTCGTCCGCCCCTGAGGCCGGGAGGTCGCGCTCGCCGGTATATCATCGCGGTCGTCCGCCCGTAGCTCAGTGGATCAGAGCGACTGACTTCGGATCAGTAGGTCGGGGGTTCGAATCCCTCCGGGCGGGCCATTGCGCCAGTAGCCTCTTGTCGGGTTCGTGCGATGGGTGGAGAGGACCTCGCCCGTGTCGAGCGCGACGACCATGACCTCGTCCTCGTCGAGCTGGCCACGACCCCCGGCCGGCATGGGCCGCCCGGACCTCGACGTGCTAGAGCCGGCGCCCCGCCGCAACGTCATGGCCCTTGCCGTCGGTGACGTCGGAGTTCGGCATTCAGGGCGTGACCGAAAGGATGGCGATGTCCTCCGGCGGTATGACCTGCCCCACCACCAAGGCGTCCGGCGAGTCGGTCAGGAAGGCGTAGTTGCCGGCGGTCAGCACCAGCTTGCTGACGATCCCGTGCGGCTCGCCGTTCGCGAAGCCGCTGGTCATCCGCATGAATTGCGTGTCGTGGTGGGCGAGCCGGGCGAGATCGGCGTCGCTCAGTCCACCCGGCGTCCCGGACTCGCTGGTCTGGCTCTGGACGAGCAGGACGTCCGCACCGGGCGTATCGATCACGAGGTAGACGTCGCCGGCTCGCACGGTCGTCGGCGCCAGGTGGACCTGCTTGCCGACCACCGTGGCGTGGACCTCCTGGGCGCCTGCCGGGATGGCGGTGTGGCCTTCGCAACCGGCTGTCACGGTCGCCAGGAGTGTCACAAGCACCATCGCGCCTCGGAATGTCACGGTTCGCATCATCCTGCCCTCCACCACCTTCCCTGATCTGGAACCCTACGCCCCGCGTGTCACGAACCACCGCGCCGGTGCTCGTCGCCCCCTCCAGAGTGGCGGAGGGATCTCAGTAAGGCGGGCCAGGCCTTTGACCGGCCGCCAGGCTGGCCCCACCGGGCCGGCCGCATCGTCGTCTCGCACCACCCTCGCGGAACCACGCGGCACTCGCGGTCGTCTCCGGGCTACGCCGCCCTTCCCGCGGCACCCGGCATTCCACCGAAGGGATCAACCCATGACTCAGCCGTTCCGAACCGTCGCCGCACTCGCACTGGGCGCCCTGGTCGTCGCCGTCGCGGCCCTCGCTGTTCGACCGACGGGCGTCGTCGGCGCCCCTGCGACCGACCCCCTGCCCGCAGCACACACCATCACCGTGACCGGGACGGGGAAGGTCACGCTCGTGCCGGATATCGCTCACGTGACGGTCGGCGTCACGATCAACAAGCCGACCGTCAAGCAGGCTCGCGCGGACGCGGCCTTCGCGA
>JBBQLI010000016.1:0-36114 GCA_038327765.1 Candidatus Limnocylindrales bacterium
GTGATCGTCACCGGCAGCAACGTCTAGGGCGGGGGAGGGGTCGTGACCGGCCGAACGCGTCGGGCCGCGCCTGCCGATCTCCCCGATCTCCTTCGCTCGGCTGTCCCGCTGGGCCTGATCCTGCTGGCCGCGCTCGTGCGCGAGACGCGCCCGTTCGTGCTGGCGGCACTCGTCGCCGGGGTCGTCGTTGCCATCCGCCGTGACGCACCGGTCCGCTGGTCATGGGCGGCACCGATCCCAGTGGCGGTGAGCCTGTGCTGGGGTCTGTTTGCGGCCCCAGTGGCGGCTGCGCTGGGTTCGGACTGCGGGTCTGCCGGTTCGTCCCTGGCGGGTTGGCGGGCGGCCGAGGCGGCGCTTGTCCTCGGCGCGCTCGCGGTCCTCGCCGTGGCGTTGCACGCGCACGGCGGCGACCTCGGTCTGCGGATGCCCCGACGATCCGTCGTCCAGCTCGGTCTCCTCGGAGCGATCGTCATGGCTGCGATCGGGCTTCCGCTGGTGATCGTCGTCGGACATCCAGGCCTGTCGTCCACCACCGATGGGGCCATGCAGGCCATCCCGGGAATCCTTGGCCCCGCGATCGTCTTCGCTCTTGCAAATGGCGTGATGGAGGAGCTGGCATACCGCGGCACCCTGGTGGCATGGTCGGGTCGCGTCACCGGCACGTGGCTGGCCGTGGTCGTCCAGGCGGTGGTCTACGGCGTCAGCCACGGCGCCATCGACGCCAACGGACCGACGCTGCCGACGATGGCGATCCTGGGAGTCGGAGCGCTGGTCGCGGGAGCGGTGGCGGTCCGGACGCGCTCGCTGCTGGTCCCGATCGCGTGGCACGTCGCCCTTGCGTTGCCGGTCTACGCGTTCGTCGCCTGCGCAGGACCGAGCGCCGTCGCTGGCAGTTAGGGTGCGAGCGTCGTCACGTCGATGTCGCGCGCGACTATGAGTCCCAGCGCGGAGCTGCCGGTCTGCGTGGGCCGGCCGATCGGCGCGATGAGCGCGAGGAGACCCAGGTCGAGCAGGATGGCGCTGGCCTCGGCCTGCAGCGCGTCGTGGCGCGCGAGAAGCTCGTGGTCTTCGAAGGGTCCTGTCATCGGGAAGCGACTCTAGCAAGCTCGGCGAGATGGCGGCGTGCCATGCTTGCCGGGATGACCAGCTGGCGCGGAGGTCGGGGCAGCGGGGGAGGGGTCTGGCGTCGCTCGATCGCGATGCTGGCCCTTGCGGTCGGCTTGCTCGGATGCGCTTCCCCACCGTCGCCCATGCCCTCATCGACCGTAACCCCGAGCCTGCGACCCAGTCCCAGCCCGACAGCCGAGCTGCTGAGCCCGGTGAGGTTCACGGCGAGCGGGCTGGAGCGGTGCGTGCCCTGGCCCTATGGATGCCTCTACGCGGTGCTCGTCAGGGACGCGAGCGGGATCGTGCGGACCGGCTGGTTCGACACCTCCGCGGCGGCTCCGTATCCGGAATCCCCGGCCTCCGCAGGTGATGTGCCCTCCGAGCTGGCGACTGGCGCGTACTTCGTGACGATCCAGAAGCAGCTGGTCTCGGATGTCGGGAGCTTTTCGCCGGTCCCGAACGGCACGCCGGTGATGACCTTCGTGGAGGACGTGCTGATCGCCTGTTCGATCGCGATCGACGTCGCCGCAGGTGCTCCGGTCACGATCGACGTGGCTTTCACGGGGTCGCGGTGTACGGCGTCTGTCGGCGGGTGACCGTCACCGATCAGGAGACCGAGCGGATCCAGCGGCTCTACGACCGCGACAGTGTCCGGCTGACGCCCGGCGAGGGAGGGTTCGTGTTTCGTGACGGTCGGTCCTGGCTGGCGTCGCAGGCGCGCGACGACACGCTGGAGATCGGGATCGGTGCCGGCGCGACGCTGCCGTACTACCCGTCGGACGTTCGATTGACCGGGATCGACATCAGCCCGGTCATGCTTCGCCTGGCGGAGTCGAAGGCACGGGCCATGGGCCGCGAGGTGGCGCTTCGCCGGGGCGATGCGAGTCAGATCGATGCACCGGATGCCACCTTCGACACGGTCGTCTTCTGCATCGTCCTCTGTACGGTCCCGGATGACCGTGCGGCGCTCGTGGAGGCGGCACGGGTCCTGAGGCCGGGCGGACGACTGCTGGCCCTCGAGCACGTGCGATCCTCGAACGTAGTCATGCGAGCCGTGGAACGCCTGCTGGACCCGATGTCCGTCCGCCGAGCCGGCGACCACCTGATGCGTGACCCGCTCGACCACCTCGCGGCGGCCGGGTTGAAGGTGGTCACGATCGAGCGGAGCCGTCTCGGCTGTGTGGAGCGCCTGGTCGCGGTCCATGCCTGAACCGGGACGGGAGTCGAGATGTGTGTGGGTGACGCCTTGACCGTCGCGCAGCATGTTGTCGTATGCGACTACATCTGGAGGTGGCACCATGTCGCTGACCGTTCCCGAAGCCGCTTGCTGCGCGTGCGGCGCTCGTACGCGACGCTACGACGTTGGTGTAGTCTACGACTCCACGACAGTGAGGTGTGGCAATGATCACGGTGCCCGAAGCAGCTGTCCGGATCGGCCGGAATCCAGAGACGGTTCGTCGCTGGATCCGGAGCGGCCGACTTACAGCCACGAGAGTCGGGACGCAGCTCCTCGTCGAGGAACGCGACCTGCGCGCGATGACTGCTATGTCGACTGCGATCGGTGGGCAACGCGCGTCCTATGGGATGGGTGACCTAGGCGAGCGACCGGAGACACTCAGAACACGAACGATCACCGTCGAGCTCGACCAACAGCATGCCGCACGTCTCCACGAACTGGCAGGCCGGATCCACGTCAGCCCGGAGGAGGTCGCTCGGTCCCTATTGTCGAGCGCCGTCGATCAGCGCGATCCGGACGCCGACACGATCACTGCGGTCCTCGATGCCATCCCGGGGGCATGGGAGCGAGCTCAGGTGGGTCTAGCGGAGATCAGGGCGGGACAAGGGATCCCACTCGAGGACCTCTGAACACCCGTGGCCGACGTCATCGTCGCGCCGAGGGCGTGGATCGCCCTGGATGACCTGATCGTGACTCGATCGCTGCCCGACCAGTCGCGCTCCCGCGTCGTCGCGACCATGATCTCCCTGACCGTATTCCCGGAGCGCGGACGACCACTGCGAGGACCTTGGGCTGGCTTCCGCTACGTCCTTGGCCCGTGGCCATGGATGCTGCTCGTATACGAGTACCAACCTGAGGCAGACATGGTGGCAATCGTCGCGATCGAGGATGCGCGGACGATCCGCGCGGCGACCGGGTTGGGCTAAGTCGCGCTCTCGCAATCGCCCTGTTGGCTACTTCCGATAAGGTGAGTTATGTCTGTTGTCACCATATCGGGTATGTCGGCCAGATGGGACGAGCCATGCCACGATATCGATTGGTGAGGGCTTCGAGGTCTGGATATCTTGAGACGATATCCGCGTAAACGGCACCCCGCGCCGCAGCGTCCGCTTGGAGCGCCACGACAACCGCCCGCGCGAGCATTTCGTGCTCGGTTGCGTGGAGGGCGAGGAGACTGCGGTCATGCGGCGTGCCGGTCTTGCCTAGCAGCACAGCGGCCCACTGCCGGGTCGGCAACAGAGCATTGCGATCCGTGTACCTGGTGACTGCGAAGTCGAGCAAGCCGCGAGAGACCACCCTTGCCGAAAGCAGCGCCCTCATCAACGCGGACTCTTCCCAGGCGGAGTTGTTTGCATCGGATCGAAAGTGCGCCTCGAGTTCCCGTTGGATTCTCCTCCGGTCCACGAAGAGGGCGAGGTATGGAGCTACCAGCTCAGCAAGCCAGTCAAGGACGCCCAAGCGCTTGAGACACCAGTTCACTGCAAGATCGTCCTTCGCTTTGCGCAAGCGGTTGACCAGAAACTTTACGAGTCGCTTATTCCAGGTCTTTCGCTTTGCTTCTGAGCGCCAGGCCCTCTTGACACGGGACAAAGCAAAGGGCCGCGCCTTCGCACGCCACACGTAGTCAATGCCATCGATTTCGGCGTCCGCCTTCACGATTCGCTGCGTGAGCTGGGCGTGACCCACGAGAATTTCTGTCTTCCCTGGCTGGAGGCTCAATCCAAGACCTCGCACCTCAGCTTCCAAGGCGCGCAAAGCTCGACGGCCCTCGCTTTCTGAGGCAACGAATATGCGGAAGTCGTCGACATAACGGTAGTAGGCGTAGCCAGCCCGGAGCATTCGATGGTCGACGTTGCTAAGGAACGCGGTCGCCAATGCAGATGAGGTATCGCTTCCTTGCGGGATGCCACGTTCGCTCGCCATAAGAGTGCCTAGCGCGGAACGGATCTCACCGGCTGTACTCGTCTTGACGCCACACGAAACCAATTCGTGCTCGAGCTTGGCGTGAGAAATCATCTCAAAAAATGCCGCAATATCCGTGATGACGACGGCTCCAAAGCGGCCGGATCCTGCGGCCTCCTTCACGGATTTGTGAAATTGCAGCCACTGCTCGATCGGTCGTTTCCCGTAGGGTCGGAGCGACTTCCTCAGGTTGACGCCGCGATAGCCAAACACATGGCCCCGGGACGCCATCGATGCCTCGGTTTTGATGAGAATCGAGTCGACGAGGGCTTGGTAGTAGACCCTTTCCTCCGGAAATAGAAAATGCCCGGTTCTCGTAAGACCGTCTCGCTTAGGAACAGCCCCCTCCCAAGCGGGCCGAAAAGTTCTATCTCGCCGCGCCTTCTTTAGGGACCGCCGAAAGAGTTCGACTTCCCGGATCGCACGAGGCAGGTCCTCGAGCTGGCCCGGATCGGGCCACAAATCGTCATAGGCGTCGTTTCGAGTTCGGGCAA
Source organism: Candidatus Limnocylindrales bacterium (assembly GCA_038327765.1). Lineage (GTDB taxonomy): Bacteria > Chloroflexota > Limnocylindria > Limnocylindrales > CSP1-4 > SPCO01. The sequence goes on from JBBQLI010000016.1 coordinate 4,801, forward strand.
TTGCGCGGGACATAAGGAGGCCAACTCGCCGAGGCATATCCCGGGCCCCCCTACGAACTAGTTTCGACGTCTACGATGTAGCTCGTGTGCGATTCAGCTGCCAATGACAGTCGATTCGTCAACGAATGCTCGGTTCGACTCAGTACAAAATCCCTCGTCGGCGCATCCATGAAGTAGACGTAGCAGCCGCGGAGGCCGCGGGTCAGCAGGACGCGGTAGGTGCTCTTGACGAAGTCGGTGAACTCCTGGTCGGTGACGCCGCGGCGGACGACACGATCGTGCGACTGGTCGCGCTGGCCGACCCATCCGCCTTCCATCGTCCGGTAGACGAGATCCGGGCCAACGATGACGCCGACGTAGTCGAACTCGAAGCCCTGCGCGGTGTACACGCAGCCGACCTGCTCGATCCCCTCCTTGGCGCTCGCCCAAAAGTCCGACTTCGGGATGCCGGGACCGAGTCGCCCGACGCCGTCCCTGGCGTTCCAGGGCATCGACCACTCCCCCACCCTGACATCCGGGACCAGCTGGCCGTTCTCGTCGGGGTCTGACCAGGGCCAGCAGTAGCCGGCGACGAGCCGTGCGGTGGCCCCCTCACCTGCCTTGGCGCGGATCATCCAATCGAGTTGGCCGATCGACCCGACGATCCGGAAGTCGAAGTCGTCGTCCATCGGCCACAACACCTGGGGTGTGCGGGCGAGTTCGAGGGTGTTGTCGACCCACTGGATGAACGAGTCGGAGCCGTTCGACCGAAATTGCGCGGTGAGCTCGAACTCGCGAACCTCAAGGCCTCGCTTGGCGGCCGACTCGCGAATCAGGTCGGTGCTTCCGACTTCGCCCGGTCGCACGACCTGAAGATCGTCGATGAAAAAAACGGTAACGCGGCTGGCGTCGAGGATGTCGTCGATCTGCGCCTTGCCGGTTCGAGCGGTCTTTGGCGTGAAGCGGTTCGTGCTGATCGTCCGGATACGATGCGCTTCGTCGAGGATTGCGACGTCGAGCGGCTCGTCGACGGTCGCCGTATCTCGGAAGTACTTGAACATCGCGCTCGCCCGCGTCCCGACGATCTTCCGCAGGTTCTCGGTGAAGGCCTTGGAACCCGTGAGATGCATGGTCTTGAGGCCAAGCGCGGACAGCTCCGCGACCAGGTTGACGGCGATGACCGATTTGCCGGTGCCAGGCCCGCCGGCGACGATGAACGCGACCTTCTGCTGGTTCTGCCCGGCCGCCTTGACCGAATCCATGATCGCGTTGAAGGCCACCTGCTGTTCGTCGAGGAGCGTGAACACTGGTTCGTGCTTGATGACGCGGGCGACGTAGTCGAGCAGACGCTTGTGCGGACGGAAGGCCGTCGCGGCTACGCGCTCGAGGATCGAACCGTCGTCCGGACCGGCGACCCGGGCTTCGAGGAAGTCGATGAGATCGCTAGTCTGGTCGCCTGCGAACGCCGGGTTCGTCGCCAGGAGTGTCTTGAAGTCAGCGGCATAGATCGGCGATGACGGGTCGTATTTGGCGAAGTGGAGGTAGGCGCAGGCGCCGAGCGCGATCGCGCCGTCGCTAAAGGCCGGGTGCGTGTCCTGGAGGTATCGCTGGTACTGCGAGACCTGCTTCGACGGGTGGAGCGTGTCCTTCTGGTGGCCGCCACCGAACGCCACAGAAACGCATTCGCTGATGTTCGACCGACCGACTTCGGTCCACTGCTTGAGTTCGATGACGACAGCAGCGTCACCAGTGGTCGGGTTCGAGCCGGTGATCAGGACGTCGAGGCGCTTCGAAGACAGCGGGAGTTTCAGCTCGACGAGGATGCCCTGGTCGCGCAGATCGGCAAGCTGAAGGACGTTCGCCATGGCGCCAAGCGAATTGCGCCAGGAGTTGACCTCGGATTGCCCAGGTCGATACCGGAACTCCTCGAAGAACCGGTCCGCGAGCTGGTTCGCGAGGCGTGCCTGCACGGCATCGGCGATGAACTGTTCGCTGGTTCCTCGGTAGAGGTGCATGACTACCGTACCTGACGGTGGGAATCTGATATCACCGTCTTCAACGGACCCACCTCGGCCGTGATCACAGTTCGCGCCTTCGATATCGCGAGTCTGAGGTCTGTTCTATTTCCGCTACCGTTCGCTCAAAAGCGTCGAGTACGGCAGGAGAACCGGTGTCGCCATCGGTCCAACCAAGGACAACCACCCAGCTGGTCACCCTGCGAGGTAGATGGCGTCGACTCCCTCCCCAGCAGTCAAAGAAGAAATGGAAGGTGTCGGCCATGGGGAACCAATGGGGAGGTGTGGTTCCCGGCGCCGTCCTGCGCTGAGTTGGGCGAGTGGCCGGGGTCGGAATCTTGCGAGCATCCGCTGCGAGAAATTGATCCTCGTAGTAGACGAGCGCCCTCCCACTGCCGTGTTTCACCATGTCCAGGCAATCGTCGGTCAGGTTTTTCCACTCCGAGCTGATTCGCCAACCGACCTTGGCCTGCAGTAGCAGCCACTTGCGCCCGGCGGTCGTGACCAGCACGACAAGGATGTCGGCCCCTAGTTCGGACTCTTCGCTAAGGTTCAGCTCACGGGCCTTAAAGCTGCCAGCACCTGTCAAAGCGCCGTCGAATACGCGATTGATCTCCCTAACAAAGGCGCCAGTAATTCCTGTCTCGCGTGTCAACCCGCCTTCTCGTATCTCCTTGGCGATTGCCTCAACCGCAGTTCGCATGAGTTCCGCAGCTTCGGCCGCGTCCGTTGCAGGAAGTAGGCGGCGTGATCCGGCACTCATGAGAGTGACCCCCCTTCGGTGCCCGTGGCCATCCTTTCGCCCGCAAGTCTCAGTTGATGGACGAGTTGTTCCGACTTGGGACTTGGTCTTGCCCTTGTACTCCCAGGCGAAGAAATCGCGCTTCCAGACGTCGGCGAAGCCATCCCCTCCCCCGGCCTTGGCGACGCGCTTCTCGAAGGCGTACTGCTCGCCGGTGGGATCGGCCTCGTGGGGCGTCGGCTCGCCGAGCATCCGGCACAAGTCGATGAAGTGTTCCTGCGACGCGGCCTTCTCGGTCGTCGTCACGCCCTTCCACTTCGCGGCGAACGCGGCGGGTGTCAGGGTCGGCTGGGTGGTCACGCTCCCCCTCCCTCGTGGCTCCGCCGGTCGTTCATTGATCGCGAGTGTACGAGACGGGTGTCACGCAGTTGCGCGCATGAGGGCGCGGTTGTTAGGCGAGGTCCACGACGAGCGCGGAGTGGTCGCTGAGCCCGGCAAGCCTGGTCTCATGGTGGTAAGTCGCCGATGTCAGCCGCGGTGCCAACGACGGCGAGAGGAAGGCATGGTCGATCCGGAACCCGTTGCCCGACCGGTGATACCAGGACCGATCATCACCCGCGGGTCGGAGGCTGCGATACGCATCGGTCCAGCTGGATTCGGTCATCGACTCGAACTCCTTCGACCCGAAGAGCGCCGAACCAGATTCGTCGACGAAGTTCCGGCCCGTGTTGAAGTCGCCGGCCAGGACGCACGGTCGCGCGACCATCGTGGCTACGAATGGCAGGAATGTCTCCCTCCAGAAGGTGACCAGCGGTTTCGCAAGCGGAAGATAGACAGCGACGACCTCCACGTCATCAATCGTCGCTTGAAGGACGCGCTGGCGACTGTTCGTGCCCGCAAGCGGCGCTCGGACGTCGTTGAGGCGATGGCGAGATGCGATCGCGACGGTGTACGGAGCTTCGAGCGTCAGCGGGTCCCCGTGAGCTTGGTTGGTCAGACCGGCCTCATCGAGGAGCGACAGAAGACGCGCACCAGACGAGTTGACGTAGAACTCCGAAAGCAGCACCACATCCGGGGAAAGCCCGGCCACCGCTGCAGCGATCAGCGGGACGCGCCGCGCTCCCCCACCGTTCTGGATGTTGAGTGCAGCGATCCTCATTCGGCTTGCACCCTGTCGTGCCGGCTCACAGTCGACCCAGGATCTCCGCGCGTTTGGCCGCGTATTCGTCGGCGGTGATGAGTCCCTGGTCCTTGAGCCGCTGCAGGTTGATCAAGGCGGCACTCGGATCGCTTGCCTCACTCACGACCGGCGAACCGCCAGCAGCTCGTCCCCCGCTCGCCGGAGTCCGAGCGATCGCCTCAGCGACGCGGCTGGCGAATTCGAGGGTCCGTCCACGCTCCAGCAAGGACACGGGGAACTGGATGCTCCCTCCCCCGCTGTTCGTCACCTCGATCGACTGCTTCGGTGAGGAGATGATCGAAGCGGCCCCGAGGAGGATCAGGGGGACGGCCACGATGGCCGCGTTCGGGATCATCAACGCGCCGATGCCGAAGATCAGGCCGACCACCCCGAAGATGACGCCGAGAACATCGAAACGCGTGCCGGCATTGACGCCGGCGACGTTCTCGATCGGGAAGTTCGAGCGGGCCGTGCCGACCGGGATGAGGCCAAGGAACGTGTTCGGTCGCGTCGCGTACAGGCGTCGATTCGTGAGCACGAGCTCCGTCCGAAGGTAGAACGCGATCGTGCTGAACCTGAACGCGTCCGCCACGAGCACGGTCTCACCGGGTGCCAGGGTCGCGCCGCCCGGAAGGGCCGTCGTCAGATTGGATCCTTGATCGGCCAACGGGTGCCCCAATCAGTCGTATCGCGGTAGGGTTCGAGTGTACGGCTCGGGTGTTGCGAGACGACCGCGGAAGGATCAGCGCGGCTGCGGAGTCAGCACGGTGAGGCCGGCGGCCGACGCCGCTCGCGCCTGGCGCTCGTCGTAGGTCACGAATGCATCGATGTCGACGCCGAGTCGGAGCGCGGACGCTACGTGGACGGCATCGAGCGCCCGGAGTGCCGCGCCGCCCGTGATGCCGGCGACCAGGGCCAGATCGGCATCGAGCTCCACGTAGGAGAGCCGGGCGAACATCGGACCAGGGTCCGCCGCCGGGTTGGCTCGGGCGACGGCCTTGGTGACCTCGATCACCGCGACACGGCTCGAGATGAGCGCTCGTCCACGGACGACGCCCTGAAGCGCGTGCGACTCCTCCTCGGCGATGACCAGTTTGGTGATCGCGGATGCGTCGAGATAGAGATCGCTCATCGATCGTCCGTTTCGCGTTCCGCCAGCAGCGCCGCGGTCGCGCTGATGCCTGTCGCGCTGGGCATCAGGGTTGGAAGTGAAGCCAGATCGTGATCGATCGCCGGCGTGACGCGACCCTCAGCGATCAGTCGGGCCATGCCAGCGGGTCGAGTCGGCGGTGGCTCCAGCTGGGCGACCGTGCGTCCGAACAACGTGACCTCGAACCGTTCGCCCGCCTCGACGCGTGCGAGATATTCCCGCATCCGATGCCGGAGCGCGCGCATGCCTACCTGCTCCATGTGACGCAATGTAACACACGACGATCGTGCGGCGGGGATCCGACTCAACGAGCGGCCCGTTCCCGAGTCGAGAGTGCGAATGCCCACGACCTAGCCTGGGCCTAGGGCCAGCGAGACCGCAGGCTCCTCCGCCGCAGCACGAGCCAGATCCCGCCAAGGACGACGAAGCCGATCAGCCAGATGTCGAAGAGCGCCCACGCCGGAGGCTTCAGCACGATCAAGCCCCCGGATCCCGGACCCTGTCCGATCTCGGAGGGATTCGGGTCCAACGCCCATATCCCGAAGACGACGATCCAAACGAGCGTCCATCCGAGGATCACCCAGGTGACCCTCCCCACCGGCCCTGTTTCGACCGGGCGATCTGGGACCGTGCTTCCGGCGACAGGTTGCCTGTTCCAGATCGCGCCGAGCACGACAAAGCCGATGGCCCAGCACTCGAACAGGATCCAGGCCGGGGGCTTCCCGCCCACGGTCGACGCAGGATCCAACACCCAGATCCCGACGACCCAGAGGACCGTCCATGCGGCCACGGCCCGGGTGATTCTTCTCATTTCCTAGCTCGAACGACGTCGATCCCGGAACCGCAGTGCAAGCAAGGCGGCGATCCCGACCGCGACGGCGACCGCCGCGACAAGGGGCCCGGTGATCTCAGGCATGGTGGCCATCTCCGTAGGTGTGCCGCGCGTCGATCGAGCGATGCTACCCGACGCTCTGCCGTTTCACGTCGCGACGATCGATGCGCAGCGCGTCGCGTTTCGGCACAGATGCATGGATCCGTCGAGCCACGGTGTTGTATCGGTCGAACGGCAACCCTCGGGATCCACGGTTTAGCACAGATCGACCTCTGGGCTCCTGAACGACCACGAACGACGGCGCGCCGAGTACTGATGCAGAATTCGTTGCCCATGGTTCGATGCGGAGCGATCAGGAGGAGGGTTTGATGAAGGAACCACTCGAGGCCCCGACCGACCCGAAGCCGAAGGCACGCAAGACGAGCGTGCGCGCGGCCGCGGAAGGCACCGTTCTGACGAACCTGCCGGCAGCGATGACCGGGCGGGCCAGCCCCGCCAAGGCCGCCCTCGGCGACAAGCCGGGCTTCGCCTACATCAGCAGCTTGCCGCAGCCACAACGCTCCATCGCCGAACGCGTCGATGCCCTAGCGGCCGGGACATTGCCGGGGCTGGAACGCAGCGTGAAGTGGGGCATGGCCTGGTATGGCGTCGGCGACGGTTGGTGCTTCTCGTGCGGCGGCTTCGCTGGCCACGTCAAGCTCATGTTCGGGCACGGGACGTCACTCACGCCGGTGCCCCCGGTCACGCCGATCGGGATGGGCAAGCTGACGCGCGGGGTCGACCTCGAATCAGTCGATGACATCGATGAGCTTCAACTCGCGTCGTGGATGGTCCAGGCAACGGCCATTCCCGGTTTCGGCGGGCGCAAGCGCTCGGCTTCTTGCCGCGCCAGTAGTAGCCCGCGAATGCCGTGATCGTCGCAGGACCGGCCGGCGGGATCGCCCGATTCAAGCCGGTGAACCCGGACCACCAGTGTGTGGCGCGGACACTTTCCCCCGGCTTGATCGTGTCGCTGACGCCGAGGTCCGCACATGCAGCCTCCCCGGGGCGCAGTTGCTCCTTGGGGACGAATGCCAGACGTCCGTAGGGGTCCGGTGCGGCGGCGATCGATCCACCGAGGGCATAGGTCCTGAACATCTCCGTCGGGTCGGACGGCTTCTTCCCCATCGGCCAGGCGACTTGCGAAACGGCGCGGACGTAGACCGGGTCGGCGCAGCCATCGTGGAACCATGTGGCAGCCGTCCGACCCTCGTTGGTGACCTTGACGTTGACCCAGCTCGGTTCGCCCGCGCGCATCGGGTTCCGCTGGAGTTCGACCTCGACGCGGAAGCCGTCGTGTTCCTTCACGACGACGCGCGCCAGGTCGGGCGGCGGCGTCGGTCCTGGCGAGATCGGTTTCGACGGGGCGGGTGTCGGCAGCTCAGGGCTCGCTGGCGTCGGGCTCGGCGACGCGTTGGGAGATGCGGTCAGCACGGGCGACGGGATCAGGGTCGGTGCGCTGCTGGCGACGACCGAAGGGGACGGTGTCGCCGGGGCGACGGCCGCCGCGCAGGCCAACGAAACGGTGGCGATGAGTGCGAGCAACGCAACGGTTCGCATCCCACATCCCTCCCCTTGCGTCCGGCGATCAGTCTGCGGACGCCGATCCAAAGATCGATGTGACGAGTGTCGTCGGCGGAACCTACTCGGAGGGTTCGTAGACCCCGAGGATGTTTCCCGAGGGATCCGCGAAGGTGAAGCGCCGCCCGCCCGGATAGTCGTAGATCGCGAACTGGATCCGACCACCCGCCTCGACGACGTTGGCCAGCACAGCGTCGGCATCGTCGGCGCGAATCAGAGCCAGGACGCCTTCGCCACGAGAGGCGACCGCTTGGGTATTGAGCCCACCGAACTCACCGCCCGTTCGGGGGTCCTTCATCCCTGCATAGTCGGGGCCGTAGTCGGAGAACTCCCACCCGAGCGCCTTCGCGTAGAAGGCCTTCGACCGTTCCAGGTCGTCGACCGCGAACTCGATGTAGTCGATCACAAGCGTCATGGGCGGATCGTACGCCAGCGGGTCATCGCGCGGGCGCCACATTCGGGTTGACGTGGAACACGTTCTCGGGATCCCAGGTCCGCTTGAGGGCGGCGAGGCGAGCGACCTTCGCATCACCATAGATCCGTCGGGTGGCCTCGGGGCCGATGTCGCTGTTGCCGTTCGCATACGCACCGAGGGACCGGTCGGGCTCCACGATCTCCATCGCCCGGCGGCACCACGCGAAGTTCGAGTCGTCGAGTGATGCGTCGGACCAGGCGGAGTCGGCGCTCAGGTCGAAGGCTGACGCTCGCCCTGCGTACGCGGTCGCGTCCTCGGGAACCCGGCCGATGGCGCCGCCCAGCGCGGTGATCGAGAAGGTCGCCTCCCCGGGGACCTCCGCGACGTGGGTGACCATCTCGTCAAGCGCCTCGGCCCGCACATCGTTCGCGTTATGGCTCGTGATGAAGGAGCGGCTGCCCCAGCCGAACGCGAGGTCGTGGGAGGTCTGGACGTCGAGATATGGTGCGCTCCCGACGGTCGTCGTCAGCGGTTCGAGGCCCTGCCGGAGCCCGGCCGTATCGTTCGCGACGTCGTCCGCGTCGCCACTGTGGTTCCAGGCGAAGAACACGATCGGCCGGCCGACCATCTCAGCCGCGTAGCCAGCGCCCGGCGCGGCACGGTCCAGGCCGAAGATACACGAGACCGTATCCGGCGCCTCGAGCGCGTAGGCGCGGAACCGGCTCCACAGGTCGTGGACCAGCGTCGCGGGGAACGTCAGGACGCCGCGGTGGAGGTCGGGTCCGAACGGATGGAGCCGGAACTCGAGGGCGGTGGCGATCCCGAAGTTCCAGCCGGCCCCACGGAGGCCCCAGAACAGCTCCGGCTCGTCGGTCTCGGTGGCACGGACGAGCCGCCCGTCGGCGGTCACCAGCTCGACGGCCGTGAGGTTGTCGATCGTGAGCCCGAAGCGGCGCTGGAGGCGACCCACTCCCCCGCCGAGGGTCAGGCCGGCGACGCCGGTATGGCCGACCACGCCCGTGGGACACACGAGGCCGTGCGCCTGGGCGGCGATATCGAGCTCACCGAGGAGCGCGCCGCCGTTCGCCCGCGCGCTGCGCGCGTCCGGGTCCACCGTGACCCCGCGCATCGCGGACAGGTCGATGAGGAGACCTCCATCGGCCCCGCACAGTCCGGCGGCGCTGTGCCCACCGGAGCGGACCGTGATTTCTAGGTCGCGCTCGCGGGCGAACCGAATGGCTGCGGCGACCTCGTCTGGGCTCGACGGCCGGGCGATGACCGCCGGCCGGCGATCGTGGATCCCGTTCCAGAGGCGCCGCCCCTCGTCGTAGCCGACGTCGCCAGGGGTGCACGCTTGGGCACACGAGCGTCGCAGCTGGTCGACGTGCTGTGCCGTGATCCGTGCGCTGGCTTCGACCATCGGTCCCTCCTCCTTGTGGGCGACCAGCCTACCGAAGCTCGGGGACGGGCGGCCGGGCGGGGTCGAGCGAGGCCATCCGCAGGCTCGGCACCAGGCTGAAGGCGAGCGCCAGTCCGCAGGTCGCCGTGCCGAGGATGGCCAGCGTCGCGGTGCCGCCGACCACATCGATCAGGATGCCGCCGATGAGGCTACCCAAGGGCATGAAGCCCAGGGCCGTCACCCGCGCGGTGCTCGCGATGCGACCGACGAGTGCGTCGGGTGAGTTCGCCGCTCGCACGCTGACGTAGAGGACGACGATGACCGCCGATCCTGCCCCATTGAGGGCGGTCAGCGCGACGATCGCCGGCAGCGACGGGATCGCCGCCGTCGCGACGATGGACGCACCCGTCACGAACACGGCGATGAGGAGGACCCGTGCCACGTTCGTGCCGGCTCCCAGGCGGGTCGCGACGAGGGCACCGAACAGCGTGCCGAGACCCAGGCCGGTGATGGTCAGCCCGAAGGCCGCCGGACTCTGCCCCAGGTCACGCACGACCCGGAAGATCATCGCCGCGCCAAGGGACGCGAAGACCCCGGAGGTCGTCGCGAAGAGCAGGACCACGGTCCGGAGCACCGGGTGGTGGGCCACGTACGTGATCCCCTCGCGGATGTCATCGACGATCCGCGACGGCGGCCGATCGGCCGGCGCCTTGAGCTCGCGCCGGATCAGGAAGAGGCCGAGCGAAGAGATCGCGAACGATGCGGCATCGAGCGTCAGCGTCTCGCCGGGACCGATGATCGTGACCAGGAAGCCGGCGAGCGAGGGCCCCACGATGAACGCGGCGGAATAGGCGGTCTCGAGGATCCCGTTGCCGCGAGCGAGCTGCGATCGGCCGACGAGGTTCGGCATGGACGCCAGGTAGCCGGCCCGAAAGAACGCCCGGCAGATCGCCAGCGGAGCGGCGACCACGACGATGACCGCCATGGTGGGTCCGCCGAGGAAGACGCTGATCGGTATCAGGGCGGTGAGGATGGCGCGGCCCAGATCGGCGCCGAACATCATCCGCTTGCGATCGCCGCGATCGGCGATGGCGCCCGCGAGCGTGCCGAACAGGAAGTCGGTGCCGGTGCTGACCGCCCCCACGATCCCCATCGCGAGACCCGAGCCGGTCAGCGCCAGCACGAGCAGCGGCAGGGCCGTCAGGCTGACCGCGTCGCCGCTCGCCGAGACGGACTGGCTGACCAGCAGGGTCGCGAAGTCGCGGTTGCGCCGGAGCGGCTCATCGCCGGGCGACGCGCCGGGACCCTCGCCGCCTGCTGCTGACCGCGCTGTCACCGGCGAAGACTACCGGCTGCGCGGGTCGACCGACATCAGGGCCGCTGAGCGGGTCAACCCCGGGGCATGATGCCGTCGATGCCGTTCAGCAGCGGCGACGACATCGCCGGGTAGTGGTCGGTCAGGGTCTGGCGGCCGGATCGGTGGTGCCGCCGCGGACCGTCAAGGCTGTCAGGGTCGGTGCCGCGGGCGCGGATCCTGGGGCCGGGGTCGGTTGGGAAGCCGTCGCGCGTGTCGTCGCCCCACTCGGCCGCGGCGATCCCGAGGATCAGGAACGCCGCGGCCAGGATGAGGATCAGGGTTGCGAGTTCCATCTCTAGACCTCGATCGGGAGCTCGTACACGTTCGGCGTCGGATGACCGGCGCGCTCGTGGATCCGCATCACCGCTTCCCTGCTGGGCCCCGTGGCAAGGCAGAAGGCCTTGCCGGACTCGGGATCGAGCCATGCGCGCTCGAAGTGAACGCCTTCATCGCCCTCGATCGCGAGATCCGCGTCGTGGGCCGCCTGGAGCTGATCGGCCGTGACGCCGAAGAACCCATCGTGAACGTCCATGAACGTTGCCATGTCGTCGTGCCTCTGCTTTCGGGTGTCATTGCGACACCACCTGCAGCGAAGCTACCGACGAAGCGTTTGGCCCGGCGTTTGGCGCTTTCCGCGATCTCGCACGCGGTCGGGAGCGACCGCCGACAGGCGCTCGAGCAGGTCCGGCATCGGTCCTCGGCGCGCGATGCTGACCGCCAGCGCGAGACGCGCCGGATCGCGGCCGTCCTCGAGCTCGACGAGGTCGGTGAGGGCCACGGCTTCGGCCCACGTGTAGATGTCGGGCAGGCTCTGCGCCTCATCGACCGCCTGGCCGAAGAGCCGAAGCGCCGCTGCTGCATCACCATCGCGAACGGCCACGAGACCCATCCCGCGCAGCGCGAAGGAGCGCCAGCACGGGTCGCCGATCTCTGTGGCAAGCGCGAGTGCTGACGCGAAGGTCCGCCCGGCTGCCTCGGGGTCCCCTGCCCCGTCGAGTTGCGCCTCGCCGACGACGGTCATCTGCCACGGCACGAGCGAGAGCCACCCGACCTGACGGGAGCGCTCGCTAGCCTCCCGTCCCAGCGCCCTCGCTTCGGCTCCACGGCCGGTCCGGACATGGACACGGGCAAGGAAGGCCGCGGCGTACGGCTCCCAGCGGTCCCCCAGGACGCCGAGGGTGTGCATCGCCTCCGTCAACGTGATCTCGGCCGCGACGAAATCGGCCCGGTCGGACTGGCAGGCGCCCAGGATCGTCTGCGCACGCGCTGCCGCCGTTCGGTCGCCGATCCGGGTCGCGCGCGCCGCCGCGCGTCCGAGGATCGATTCCGCCGCGCCGTAGCGCGCTCCGAGGAACGCGACATAGCCGAGCTCGCGCTCGATCTCGACGAGCAAGGAGTCGTCGTTGGCAGACGTCGCCAGCGCGAGCGCCCGGTCGAGCAATCCGACGGCCTCGCGGTCCCGGCCGCGCAATGAATGGATGAGGACGGCGGCAAGGACCGTGTAGGACTCAGCCTCCAGGCGGTCGTCGCTGGTTGCCGCGGCTGCCGATGTGGCACGCCGGGCGGCATCGATGGCGGCCTGATAGTCGCCGGCGTCGTGACGGGCTCGGGCGGTGTCGATCAGAGCACGGGCCGTGTCGTCAAGCGAGATGTTGCCTCGATCGCTCGTCCGTTCGAGTGGCCGCCGGAGCGTGGCCGGCGGTTCGACCGCCAGGTCGTCCCGGTAGCGGCGTTCGGCCGCGTCGAGCCGCGCGCCAGCGGCCAGCAAAGCGCCACGTTCGACCTCGATGCGGATGCCCAGCTCGTGGGCTGCATCGTCATATGGGTCCAGCCACAGGGCCCGGTCGACGAACCCGAGGGCGCGGGTCGGCTCCGAGCGAGCTGTGACAACGGCGGCCCAGCGCAGCGCGGCACTCCCCGCCGAACCGACGCGGGCCCGCTGGATCGTGAGCCAATCCTCGAAGCGCGGCGCGTCGGGAAAGATCATCCCCTCGAGCAATTCGCCACCAAACAGGACATCGACCGTGGCGGGATCGAACCGTCCGTCGAGGAGCGTGGTGGCATCGATGAAGGGGCCCTCGGCGCCATCGACCGACCTGACCTGGAGGCGACCGTCCACTTCCGTGACGCTGGCGTCGGGCTCAAGGACGCGGCGCACCTGGAGGATCGACCAACGCGCGGCGGCCAGCGGATCGTCAGCCTCTGGCCACAACAGCTCCGCCAGATCGCGTCGCGTGACCCCGCTCGGCGTCAACAGCAGGTAGGCAAGGAGTGCCCACGGCTTGCGACCTGCCAGGACCCTGGGCGCGTCGGCCCGCGGTGAGTCGATCTGGCTGTCGAACTGGGCGACCGAAGGGCGGCCAAGGAGGCGGATCGACAGTGGCATGGCTGCCAGTCTAGGCGGCGCGCTGGTCACATTCGATGGGCGAGGTGGGGCCTTCGGGCCTGTCAGCGCGGCTCAAGCCGTTCACGGGCGAGGTACCTTCAACCCCACGCGCGCTCACGGCGCCGGAAGCTGAGGACTGACCATGGATGAAGAGACCATTCGAGACCGCGCCCAGGCCATCTGCGATGCGCTCATTCGAGGCGAGGTCGACGGCGTGATCGAGGACTTCAGCGCGGAACTGCGCCAGCACCTTGGCGAGACCATCGCGCTGCTCCTCCTCCCGTCGGTCGAGGCCGGGGTGGAGTCGATCGAGCATGGGGCATCGGGCTATGTCGTGGTGCTCCGGATGGCCGGGGAAAGCGAGGAAGTCCTCCTCCAGACGCGCTGGAAGGATCGCGACGGGAAGCCGACCGTCGTCGAGGTCAGCCACCTGAGCCGGACAGAAACGGCCCCGCTCGAGGGCGAGGTCGAACACGACGCAGGGACCGACGAACCGGCATGAACGACGGACCGGCGCCCACGGGGACGACGATCGCCGTGCTCAGCAGTGGTCGAACACGTATCCCGTGTCGTTTGGGGTCACGAGGTCGCGGTCGCGCAGGACGATGGAGAGATGCGGATACGCCGCGCATCCAATGGTGAAGTCCTGGCGGCGATACTCGATGACGAGGACGTGGTCGCCGTAGGCCTTCCTATAGACGCCGCACTCGGCGTATCGATCGCATTCCTCGGCGATCGCGAAATCGGTGCCCATCTGGCGGCGTCGGCCGACGAGATCGGTCGAGTTCTTCTGGGCGATCGGCAGCCCGTGGCCGTGGGCGGCATCGGCGAAGAGCCGGATCTGGGCCACCGCCCCGGCCTGGGTGAGCCGGCCGCCCGAACGCGAATACGAGTCGAGATTGTCGATCTCGATCGCATCGAACCCCTTCGCGGCGCATCCGGCGATCCACGTGCCGACGACCGCAGCGAGCTCGGCGCGGTGGGCCGGCGTCGAGTCATCGATGAGGATCTCGTTCCAGTCCGGGTCGATGACGAACGCGCCGTGGTCGTCGCGCAGCATCAGGTGCGGGTGGTGCGCCTTCCACCAGCCCACCTCCCCGGGCTGGATCTGGAAGCCGTTCACGTAGCAGATGCTGTAGATGCCTGGGGCCGGGGCCGCGGTGCGGTCGCGCGAGACGATGGTCACGCCTGCGGGTGGCGTGTACGCGCCACCGAGCTGGTAGTCGAAGCCGGCGTTGACGGGCGGGAGGCGAAGGGCGACGAGCGTCGGCTTCGGGGTCGGGGCGGGCTTCGGGGTCGGGGCGGGCTTCGGCGCTTCGCTGGCGTTCCCGCTCGGTGTGATGGCAGGCGTCGTGTTGACGTGTGGTGATCCGATCGCCAGTCGAGCCGTGGGTGATGGCGCCGGGACCCTCGATGGCGTGGGAATGGCAGTCGCCTGGCAGGCCGCCAGCACGGCGCACAGGCCGGCCACGAGCATCGCCGTGAGATGGGGGCTGCGCCGGAACGGACCGAGGGCCATGAGCGCGCCCACCATACCGTCATCGTGGAGCGTCACCCGTTGATTTGACGCACCTTCACCGCCTCGGGCCGCTCGCTGCGCCACTGGTAGCGGCACGGATCCGACAGGCGGCTCGTGGCACCGCTGCCAGATCGCAATCTGGGGTACCGGCCGCGGACATTCATCGGTCTCGCGCCGCTGGTGGCGGCGTCGCGACCGGCCACTCTACGGGAGCCAGCCGCCGGTAAAGCCGAAGAACTGGCCCGTGACTGGTGCGGCCTTGCCCGACGCGAGGAACGCGATGAGCGCTCCCATCTCGTGCTGCTGTCCGAGACGCTGCAGTGGCACTTCCTTGGCGACCGTTTCACGGAGTGCCGCGTCGGCTTCCCAGCGCCCCGGCGGGAAATACGTCGGGTTCTCGAACCAGTTCGGACCAATCGAGTTCACGAGGATGTCGAACTCGCCGAACGCCTTGGCCGCGGCCGTGGCCATCGAAGTGGAGGCGGCACGCGCGGTGCCGTACATGATCACCGACGGGATCGGCCTGACCGCGACGGCCGACGTGATGAAGATGACTCGTCCGTGGCGGTTCTCCTTCATCGTCGGCAGGAGCGCCTGCATCAGGAGGAACGGCCGATAGACGAGCGCTCGCATGATCGCCTCGTAGCTCGCCAGCGGCGCCGTCTCGAACGGGTCACCGAGCATCGACACAGGCACGTAGTCGTTCGAGACGAGCACGTCGACCGTGCCGTACGTGCGGGCCTCCTCGACGATGTCCGCTTCATCCTGGGCGGCGAGCGGGATCACACCTGGGTTCGCGGCAGCGTAGACCTCGCGGACCGCCGAGTCGACGAAGGAGTCGTCATGGGCGACCGTCAGGAAGCCATCGGCCGCGAGCGCGATGGCGGCAGCGGGGCCGGCATATTGGGTGACGTTCGTCACGAGGGCGACGGATGTGCTCATGGCCCGAGCATACGGCCTGGGAGATGGAAGACCGGCGCGAGTTCGCGGTCGCTGCCGAGGTCCGAGGCCGCTCCAGCCCGGCTAGAGTTCGGGCATGAGGTCGAGGACGCTCGCGATCGGCGCCACGGTGCTGATCCTTGCAGGGTGCGGGACCGTGTCGCCGACCGCTCGACCGACTGCTACGCCATCCACTCCCCCCATCCTCGGGATCGACTGGACGAAGGCGCCATCGGTCGAACGCCCCACCAACTTCGAGGTGGACCCGCAGGCGTCGGCCTACTCGGGCACCCATCCGATCCTCCGGATCCCGGGCCAGGCCACGATCGCGGACGTGACTCCCCTGCCCGGTGGCGGGTTCGCGGCCGTGGGCTACGTTCCACCAGCCTGGACGCCCGTTGCATGGACGTCCGAGGACGGCCTGACCTGGTCGATCCACACGATGGGCACGACGGACTTCACGTTTCCCGTCGCGCTGGCCACGGGCCCCGACGGGACGGCCGTAGCCGTCGGTCGGTCCGGGCAGCTCCCGGTGGCGTGGACGAGTCCGGATGGGGCGGCGTGGACGGAACATGCGGTGCCGCGCCTCACCGGCAGCACGGTCGCCGAGCGGATGACCTCGGTCGTGGCGACGGCCCACGGTTACGTCGCTGGCGGATCGATGGGACCTGAGCTGTTCGAACGCCACGCACGATTCTGGACGTCGACCGACGGCACGGACTGGCATTCGGTGGCGGATGATGCCACGGTGTTTGCCGAGTCCGAGGTCCGGGCGATCACGACGTTCGGTGACGGATTCGTGGCGGTGGGAGTCGTCGGGTCGGCCCAGCAGGCGACGGGCGCGGTCGCGTGGACCTCGCCCGATGGCTCCACGTGGACCCGCGTGGACGATCCATCGTTCGTGGACGGCGTCGCGGTGGCCGTCGTCCCGGCGCCGTTCGGAGGTCTGGTCGCGGTCGGTTCCGATGTCGCTCGACACGAGGCAGCCGCCTGGACCTCGCCGGACGGGCGGCACTGGACCCGCGCCCCGAACGAGGCGTCGCGCGAGCATTCGGGCGGGTTCGCCTGGATGACCGACGTCGTGGCCGTCGGTGACAGCGTGATCGGGATCGGGGACTACCAGGGCCTCCAGCGCGGAACGGCGACCTCGTGGGTCTCGCGCGATGCGATCCATTGGGCGGAAGCACGGTCGGCACCGGTCCAGGAACAGGGCGAGTTCTACGCCATCACGCAAGGCGGGCCGGGCGTGATCGTGGTCGGCTCGTTCGGGGCTCCCGACTCATACGTGCCGACGATCTGGCTCAGTCCGGGGCGCTAGGCGGGAACGTCGCGGGGGCCGCTTGACGTATCGGCGATACAACCGTATGGTTGTACCAATGCCGACGACCTTCGATCCGGATCACGTCTTCGCCGCTCTGGCCGATGCCACCCGGCGCGACATCGTCCTGCGTGCACTCGCCGGGACGGAAGGCGTCGCAGAACTGGCCAGGCACTACCCCATGAGCTTTGCGGCTGTGCAGAAGCACGTCGCGGTGCTGGAACGTGCCGGGCTGGTCACCAAGGAGCGCACCGGTCGACGCAAGGTCGTGCAGACCGACATCGAGGCGTTGCAGCGGGCGCGCAGCCTGCTTGATGAGTACGAGGCGCTCTGGCGCGGCCGCATCGAGCGGATGACCGACCTCATCACCAATAGCGAGGAGACCGAGAGATGACTCTCACGTCTATCCAGAAGGACCCCACGACCCTGACCATGACCGCCATCGCGGAATTCGAGGCGTCCCCGGCGCGCCTGTGGGAGTTGTGGTCCGACCCGCGCCAACTCGAGCGCTGGTGGGGTCCCCCGATGTACCCCGCGACGGTCACCGCCCATGACCTGACCGTCGGTGGTCACGTCGAGTACTTCATGACCGGGCCGACCGGCGATACGCCGCGCGGCTACTGGGACATCCTCGAGGTCGATCCCCCGCGCCGACTCGTCTTTCTCGACGGGTTCGCCAATGCGGACGGCACGCTCAACGACGACCTGCCGCGCAATGAAGGGCATGTCACGATCGAGCCGATCGACGCGCGACGCACCCGGATGTCGATCAAGAGTCATTTCCCCAGCCTGGAGGCCATGGAGCAGATCATGGCCATGGGCATGGAGGAGGGTATGACCGAGGCCGTTGGCCAGATGGACGCGATCCTCGCCGATGGGGCTGTTCGTTCGGCCTAGGAGCACCACCCGCCCGGTGATCGACCACGTCGCGCGACTCGAGGACCGAGCCGAGGCCTGGCGCGTCAGCCCTCGGCTCGCGGGTCACCCTCGCCGGCGTGCACGATGTGGTCGAACTGCCGCCATAGCGCCACGACCAGCAGCGCCGATCCGGCGAACCCGAACCAGAATGGCGCCGTGATGCCGTTGGTCTGCGCCAGGAGGCCGCCGAGCGGTGTCCCGATGACGATCCCGCCGACGATGGCGACCCGATAGACGCCGGTCACTCGGCCAAGGAGGGCATCGGGTACGGCGCGCTGGCGCACGACGGTCGAGGTAGTCCCCCACACGAACTCGTGCGCGCCGAACACCACCATGGTGACGAGCGCGACCTGGGGCGAGGTCGTGAGCGCCAGCACGAGATGGGTGAAGGTCTCGACAGCAGGCCGACGCGCATGATGTCCGCGAGCCGGAATCGTCGCTCGAGGCGGCCATACGCGACGGTCCCGACGATGCCGCCGACGGCCGTCGCGGTCGTCAGCAACCCGAACCCGACCGCGTCCATCCCCAGGCGTTCGCCGGCGTACAGGACCAGTACCGACCAGGCCGCCCCGAACGTGACGTTGAACGCGAAGATCGTGAGTGCCAGCGTTCGCATCGGCGGGTGCGCCACGAGCCAGCGGACCCCTTCGATCATGTCTGCTCGTAGGCTCGACCGCTCCCCTTCGCCGCTCAGCACTCGCGGGCGTGCGTTCGTCACGACGCGCGACACGAGGACCGCGCCCAGCGCGAAACAGGCGGCATTCGTGGCGAACGGCAGGGCCATGCCACCCGCGAACAGGAAGGCACCGATCGGCGGCGCCACAAGTTGGTTCGTGAGCAGGAACGCGCCCTGCATCCGGGAATTGCCGATCCCGAGGTCCTCGCGCGCCACGAGGTTCGGGACGAGGGTGCTGCTGGCCGAGTCCGCGAAGGTCTCGGCGATGCCGAGGACGAACAGTGCCAGGAGGACGACAGCGATGTTGATGGCGCCCGCCGCGATCGTCGCCGCGAGCACGGCCAGCACGAAAGCGCGGCCCATGTTCACGACGATGACCATCCGGCGCCGATCGATGCGGTCGGTGATCGCACCCGCAACGACACCGAAGATGAGTGCAGGCAGGAACTCGCTCAGCAGCGCCATGGAGACAAGGAACGGGTCGCGCGTCTGCGAGGCGACGAGCAGCGGTCCAGCGGCGATCGCGACGCCGTCCCCAGCGTTCGTGATGATCGTGGACAGCAGCAGCCACCGGAAGCTCCGCCCGAGCCGCGGTGGCGCGATGGTGTCGGTGATCCGCGTTGGCAGGAGTCGCACCGACGGCAGGATACCAACCGGCCGGATGACGGCGAGGGCCCCGATCGAACGCTCGGGGCCCTCGCAGAATCACACTCCGAGTCGAACCCGGATCACTTCACCAGATACGCATAGTTGATCCATGCGGGACCGGTGTCCCAGTGGTAGCAGTTGTAGAACCACGTCGTGCAGGAGTCTTCGATCCCGCGATTGGTATAGGTGTAGTACGGGACCGCGAACTGGATGTTGAAGTTGGGGCTTGCGCCGTGCGCCACCTTCTCGACATACAGGGCCTGCAAGAGCCGCACCTCGCCACTCGTGTTCGTGTACCACTCCGCGCCCTTGCCATTCGATTGCCCGACCGTGACCGTCCCGAACGTCTGGCACGCCTGGATCAACGTCGAGGCACTCAGCACCCCGACCGTCGCGGTGACCGTCACCGCCTGGCTGCAACTCTTCTTCGATGTGTAGCTTGGCGTCCAGGTTCGAATGCCGTCCTTCGGCGTGACGTCCGACGAAGCCCACGCCGCCGTCGTTGCCGGCCAGTCGTAGTGATAGGTCGAAGCCGCGGGCGTGATGGTGACTTCGACTTCTGCCAGGTAGTAGTCGCCGTCGACGGTCTTGTCGCCGTAGTAGGTGTAGTAGCAAAGGTCCATCGTCCCGTGCGGCAAATCGGCGAGGTAGGAGCCGTCGGAACCGTAGTTCGTCACGTCGTAGTAGCCCCATGCCGACCCACCTCGCCAGGTGATCCCTCGTGCGCAATGCGAGACGATCGGGTGAGCCGTCTGTGTCCAGCCGAGCGCTTCGACGGGAAGCGCCGACATGGCAAGGATGACCATCGACGTCACCAGGACGCCGAGCAAGCGAGCTCCATGTAGCCATGATCGGGCGGTCCTCTCGGGCCTTGTCACGAATTCCCTCCTTCGGATGCATGGCACGCCCCGCGCGCCACGACATGCGCCGATGCGGGATCCCACGACACCGAACCGGAGACCGTTCGCCCGCCCGTGCAGCGTGCCTGCCGCCCAGCGACGCGGCTGCGCTTGTCAGGTGGGTCTGGCTCGGGCCCTGCTCCCCCGCTCACAGACGGCCAAGTGGCCGTCCGCGCGACTCTACGCGTGACGCATCTCGCAACTATCTCGAGCGTTTCGACGGCGACCGAACCGAACCGCGGGCTCGCACGTATCGTTGGGTGATGGGCGCACGACGGACGAGCCGGTGGTCGAGCCGCGGTCGTCTGCGTGCACTCGGGCTGGCCGTGCTCCTCGTTCTTGCGGCATGCTCGCCATCTGATCCTCAGCCCGTGTCGTCGGCGGCGACCCAGGCGCCCACCCAGGCGGCGGCCGAGACGTCGGGGCCGACGTCGACCCCGGACTTGCCGACCCCGAGCGCGTTCCTGCCCAGCGCCGGTCCAGCCGGGTCACTTCGGCCGCTCGCGTCGTCTGGCCGCATCGCGCTGGTCCGTGCGGACGGCACGATGTGGATCGTCGGGACCGATGGCTCCGCGACGATGCTCTCGCTGTCGCAGGACGGGACCTTCGGGTTCCCGACGTGGTCGCCCGACGGGTCGCGCATCGCCGCTGTCCAAGGCACCCCTGGGAGCAGCGCGGTCGTCGTCCTTGACGTCCCCACCTCCGGCCCGGTCGCTGCGGCGAAACCGCGGGTCATCTTCAGGAGCGCCAGTAGCGACCCGTTCTATCTGTCGTGGACGCCGGACGGCACGAAGGTCTCGTTCCTGGCAAACGACGCGGACGGACTGGCACTCCGCATCGCACCTGCCGATGGGAGCGCTCCCCTCGACGGCAGCGGGCTCGGGGCTGTGATCCGGACCGGCAATCCGCTCTACTTCGACTGGCTCGATCCGACCCATCTGTTCGCCCACATCGGCACTGGAAACAGCGCGTTCCTGGGCGAGATCGGCACGGACGGCGCGACGCGTGGATCCGCCATCGCGACGCCCGGCGACTTCCGGAATCCCGATGTCAGCGCAGACGGACGGTTCGTCGCGTATGTCCGACGTGGTGCCTCCGGCGTGGATGCCATCGTGGTCTCACCGCGGGACGGTTCCGTCGGACCCACGATGCCGGTCGACGGGATCGCCGCCGTCGATTTCTCGCCGACCGATGACGTCGTCGCGACGATCGGGGCCGTGACGCCGTCGACGACGCCGGCGGCGCTCCCGATCGGGCCACTCCGACTCATGGACGCCCGCACAGGCGCGATGCGGACGCTCCTGGATGGTTCGGTGGTGAGCTTCTTCTGGTCGCCCGACGGGTCGACCATCGCCGCGGTCCACGTGGTCGCTGCCGGCGGCGGCTCGACCGTGTCCTTCATCACGCCCGTGGCATCGACCGCGACCAGCGGCGGCGGCGAGATCCGGGTCGCCTTCATCGACGTCGCCTCTGGCACCATCCGGTCGGACCAGAAGATCGTGCCCGCACAGACCTTTGTCGGCGCGCTCCTGCCCTACTTCGACCAGTACGCGTTGAGCCATCGTCTCTGGGCGCCGGACAGCTCGTCGCTGCTCGTGCCCGAGGATGACGACGCCGGGACCACGCACCTCGACGTGCTCTTCCCGAGCGGCGGTCCTCGTGTGGCCCTGGACGGCGGCATCGGGTTCTGGAGCCCGAGATGATGCGCCAGGATCTCATCGCGACGGCTATCCTCGGTGTGAGGTGACCCTTGACTGACGCTCACGACATCGACCTCGCCATCCCGCCCAGCGGCCCGGGCTGCGTGGAGTGCACCGCGACGGGTGGCTGGTGGTTCCACCTCCGACGATGCGCGCACTGCGGCCACATCGGATGCTGCGATTCATCGCCCTCGCAGCATGCGAGTCGCCACGCGGGCACGGAGCGACATCCCGTGGCGCAGAGTTTCGAACCCGGCGAAGACTGGTTCTGGGATTACGCAGCCGAGGTGGACTTCGACGGCCCGCTCCTCGCGCCGCCGCGTCATCACCCGCTGGACCAGCCGACGCCCGGACCCGCGGGCCGCGTCCCGGACGACTGGGAAGCCCAGCTCCACTGATCGGACCGGGACCGTGCCACGTGGTCAGCGGCGGTCTGGCCGGCCGTCCGCTGCGTTTGTCGGTTCCTGTGTCGTCAGCCGATGCTGGAGCCGCCTGGCCAGCGGTGCCCGCCACTGATCCGCAAGTGCCGGATGGTCGACCAACGCGCGAAATCGCTCCATGTCCAGGAGGCGACGGTCGCCCATCGCCAGGTGGGCGTCGAAGACGCTGATCCCGGCCGGATCCTCCACGGCGACGCTGATCGGTCCCGCTGCAGGGACTTCCCCCGGTTCGAGCACGCGCAGGTACCAGCCCGTTCGCCCCGACACCCGCAGCCGGTCCAGGATGTCCGGGCGGCCGCGATACAGGCCAAGCTTGAAGCATGGCCAGCGCGGCTGGGTCACCTGGAGCACGGCCGAACCCCACTCCCAGATGTCGCCGATCCGCACATCCCGTTCCAGCAGGCCGACGGTGCTGAGATTCTCGCCGAGCGGAGCATCGCCGAACGCTTCGCCAAGCTCCGACGCCCACGTCGGGAGATGCTCCGATGGGTACGCATAGACCGCCTTGTCAGGCCCCCCGTGGACATCGAGGTCCGCCTGGCCGTCGCCGCTCAGGTTCAGTGTCGAAAGCCACAGCGACGACGTCGGGGCGACCGGGTGTTTTGCGATCCCGCTCCAGACATGGTCGCCCTGGATGTCGGCAAGGAGCGTCGGCGTGCCCACATTGACCGCCGCCAGACCGATGAGCGACGTCATCGTGCGTCGACCACGTCCAGCACCGCTTCACCGGCCAGGAACCGCAGGATGTTGGCGGTGCAGCGGTCGACCACCCCGGCCATGCTGTTGCGGCTGCCGCCGCCGAGATGCGGCGTGACGATGACCTGCTGGAGGTCCGCGAACGGGTTACGCCCCTCGGTCTCGTGTTCGAGGACGTCCAGGGCGGCTCCCGCCAGATGGCGGCTCACGATCGCCTCGCGAAGCGCTGCCTCATCGACCAGACCGCCGCGACCTGCGTTGATCAGGTACGACCCAGGACGCATCGAGGCGATCTCCCGTGCCCCCACGATGTGCTGGGTCTCTGCCGTGAGCGGGATGTGGAGACTGACGATATCGGCCGTCGCAAGGAGATCCGCGAACGGGACGCGGCGTGCGCCACGGGCCTCGGCCTCGGGCACGACCCGACGCGAGTGATAGATGACCGTCGACCCGAACGGGACCAGTCGCGCGGTGATCGCCTGGCCGATGTGACCCATCCCGATCAGCCCGACGGTCGCGTCGGCCAGGTCGTCGATGCCAGCGGCGATGATCTCGTTCGGCGCGAACCGACCGGCTCGGGTCGCCAGCTCGCTGGCCGGCAGTCGCTTGAGCAGCGCCAGCATCAGCATGATCGTGTGCTCGGCCATGCCGGTCTGGTTGACCCCCGGGTTGTAGGCCACGGAGATGCCAGCATCGCCGACCGCGGCGCGATCGATCGCGTCCAGGCCGACGCCGATCTGCTGGATGAATCGAGCGACCGGCGTCAGGGACAGTGTCGTCCTGTCGATGGGCCGACGGGCATTGACGAGGATCGTGGCATCCGCGGCCATCCGCCGCAGGGTCTCATCCGTGAAGTCCGGCACGACCGCAACCTCGACGTCGCTCGGCAGACGCTCGGCGAACCGGTCACGCAAGGTGACGAGCGCGGGGTCGATCAGCAGGACCGTGACCATCGGCGTCAGGTCGCCGCCCGGTTCCGGGCGACAGGCGATCCGTCGATGGTCTGGAGGGTCATGGCAGGAGGGTAGCCCGCCGACCGTGTCTCGTGTTCTGCGGCATGTCCGCCGCGACGCGCCGGCTCACAGCGTCTGGGCGGCCGCTCACGACCCCGAGCGCATGACGTCGATCGTGAGCAGGTCCTTCACGATCGCTCCGGTCGAGCTCGCGTAGGTGTAGGTCCAGACCACGTGCCCGCCTGCGACCGAACTCGGGGCGCCAAGCCCGCTCAGCGTGGCATTGGCATGCGGGGGCGGCGGTTCGTTCATGCAGTCACCGACGAGGCTGCTCTTGCAGGTGACCTGCGTGTAGTTTCCGAATGTGAGCATCAGGGCGCATGCCGTGCCGAACATCGTCCCGGCCGTGTACGTGAAGTCAGCGGCGCGTTTGTCCTCCATATGGATCGAGCCGTCCACCTTGGCGATCTCGTCGGACGCCAGGTGCTGGGCCAGGTCCCACGACCCGGTCACCGACCCGTCCGCCGCGACGGTCATCGTCGCCTTCCCGGATCCACTCGTCGTGGCCACGAGGCCGCCCGACACGCCAAGGTCGATCGTCTCGCTCGACGTGTTGGTGATCGTGCCGGTGTAGGTCCCGGGAACGACCGGGTTCGGGTGGCAGGAGGCGGACGGTGCCGGCGTGACCGATGGGCCTGGCGTTGGCTTCACGCGCTCATGGAAGATCAGGATGGCGCTCCCCGTGCCGCGCACGTCGAGCAGCGCGTTCAGGCGCGCCTGGAGGCCACTGATGTACGGAGCGAAGATCGCCGCAACGAACGGCTGGAGGATCCCGGGGATGGAACCGAGGAGCGCCTGGGTCAGATGCTGGCGAGCGGCCTCGACCTCTGGCCGATGGACCGTGACCGGCATCGCGTCGACCTGGTTCTGCTGCTCCCCCTTTGGGTCACCCGGATCCGAACTCACGACGAATCCCCAGCTCGCGTCGCCATTGGCATCGGTGACGTCCTCGGTCTTGGCGGTGCTGTCCGGTGTCAGGAGCGGATCCGGGGCAGCCTGCAACGGCCCCCACGTCAGGGGGATGTTCTTCGAATGGAGATCGGCCAGCGCGATGTTCGCAGCCGCGGCGCAGTCCGTCAGGATGGGCGGCCACGAAGGCAGGTCGCCTGCGCTGATGGTCGCCTTGAAGCTGCCCGGTTGTGGGTCCGGCCCGAGGGTAAATGTCGCTCCGCCACCGCTGGCCGGCGCGGCCGTGACGCGAAGCCCGTACGGCAGGAGCGAGGCGATCTGTTCGGCGACCGCTGCGATCGTCCCGGCGATGCTCCTGATCGTGCCGAGCACGGCTCCGGTGACGGAGCTGATCAGCCCCTGGACGAACGCCTGTGCCTTGCTGACGAGCCAGTTCCAGATCGACGCGACGATCGCGCCCGGGAGGTTATCGGGCGTTGCGACCTTGAGGGCGCTGAACAGGCTGTCGATGGTGCCCTGGATCCAGTTCGCGGTATCGGTGCAGACGCCGGTGCTGGCGGCGGGACCGACGGCCGGACTGCGGTCCGCGGCGTGATATCCGGCGAGGACGATGGAATGCGCACCGACACTGCCGGTCGCCGGGCTGGCACTCGCCCCGGGAGCGAGCAGTCGGCCGCCGTCGGTGGCGATGTCCGAGGCGAACAGCACCAGCACGACCGCCGGGAACCGGAGTGTCGCCGGGGCGAGCAGATCCTGCCCCGCCATCAGCGCCCGGGACAGTGCGCCCCCGGGCGAATCCGCGGCCGCCACATATGCCGCCAGGAGCTGCGCGGTGGTCGGCTGGCCGACGGACCCAGTCGGGAGCGGCAGGACCCCATCAAGCTCGGACCCGCTGAACGTCGCCCCGGTCCACACGCCGACAGCCATGGCGTGGACCTGGAAGTCGAGCATCCGGAATGGGCTGGCCGGTCCGCTCAGCGCGACCTCCGGCGTGGTGCTGGACGTGTCGGCATAGGTGCCGATCCCCGACCGCGCGAGCCCCTCGACGAGTGCGGCCGTCGTGTCGGGCGTGTACGACGGGGCCGCGAGCCGATCGGCCAGACCCCAGGCACCGTCGTCGATCGGCGCCGTGGCGCTTCCGGGCATCGTCCGGGAGGCGAGCGCACCGATGCTGGCCAGGGACGGTCCCGGTGACGCACCCGGACCGGACGAGGAACCGGGGCCGGCGGAACCGGGCGCGCTCGATGACGCTGGGGCGCAGGCAGTGATCAGCGTCGTCGCGAGGAGGATCACCGCGACGGTCCGAGCGGAGCGACCGGACATCAGAGTTTCGCCGTCGCCGACTGGGCCAGCGTGACGAGAGCGTCTCGATGGGTCGTGTCCGTGTCCGGGGTGAAGACCCAATCGGGGTCGAGGAAAAGGATCGCCCGGTCGCCCTTCCGGACGAAGAGGAACCCTCCCGTACCCAGCCAGAAGGCATCGTCGCCGAGCCCGGACACGTGCTCAGCATTCGGCTCGAGCTGCGTGTACAGCCCCGCGGCCTGCACGGTCGCGAAGAGCTGCACGCTCAGGTACTTGCTCTGGTCCGTGTTCTGGAAAAAGCAGGTCCCGCCGCCGCCGATCGCCCTGGCGATCGGGAAGCCGACCGCTGTGGCGACCTGGTCCTTCGTGACGAGGTCGCATGTCGGGTCCGTGTTGCCGGCATCCGCGCTGGTTCCGCCATCCGCCGAGGCGCCGGGGGCGTCACTGGTGGTCGCATCCTGAGCTGTCGCGCCTGCCGAGGGCGCAGCGCCAGTCGGTGCGGCGTCGCCGGTCGGCGTCGACGTCGCGGCACCCGCACATCCCGCAAGGACGATCGTCAGTGTCACGCAGAGCGCCGGGATGATCGGACGTCGTCTCGCGGTCATCGTTCGTTCTCCTCTCATGTGGGCGTCGTGAGTTGCCTGCGGATCGCTGACAGGTCGTTCCAGACGGTCTCCCGCACGATCCGGCCATCGCGGACCTCGAGGAGCCAGAGCACGCGATGACGGAGCCGTCGACCGTGACCGTCGATCTCGAAGGCACGGCCGGTCAGGCGGCCACACCAGACATGCTCGTCAAGGACGAAGTCGTGACCGTACCGACGGCGGATCGGGATATCGCGTTCGTGGACGGTCGCTGCCAGGACGTCGCGGTAGCGCCGTCGGACTGCGTCGAGCCCTTCGATGGGGTCGTCGGCAAGACCGACCACCTCGTGCACGATCCCGTCGGCCATCGGCGCCAGGATCGCCTCGAGGTCCCCGTCGTGTTCGGCGCGGAGCTGCCCATCCACGAGGCGATCGAGGTCCTGCTGCTGCATCACAGGACCCACCATCGCCCCGCACGCTGACGAAACACTGATGGTCAGCTGAACGCGCCGACCCATCCACCGTGATCGTGGCCGAACACGGCTACCCTGTGCGAGTCCTGATGCGGCGAAAGGATCGGCACGTGGCTATCGACTTCAGGGTCCTCGGGCCGCTCGACGTGATCGAGGACGGCGTGTCCGTGCGGCTCGGCGGGCCACGGACGAGGTCGCTGCTCGCGGCCCTGCTGATCGAGACGGACCGGTTCGTGTCACGCGACCGCCTGATCGATGAGCTGTGGGGCGACGAGCCGCCGGCCACCGCCGAGAACGCGCTGCAGGCCCAGGTCGCCTCGTTGCGGCGCGTGCTCCCCGGCCGGATCGAGACCAGCGGAACGTCCTACCGTCTGGTGGTCCGCGCGGACGAGGTCGATGCACGACGCTTCGAGCGGGCCGTGGGCGAGGCACGCGCATCCAAGGAGCGTCAGCCGGCCCTGGCTGCGGCGCGTCTGGCCGATGCCCTCGCCGGGTGGCGCGGGCCGGCGTTCGATGGCATCACCGCGGGTCAGATGGCCGCCGCCGAGGCGACACGTCTCGACGCGATGCGCCGGACCGCGCAGGTGGATCGGGCGGATGCCTGCCTGGCCCTCGGCGAGAACGAGACCGTGATCGGAGACCTGGCCGGACTGGTGGCCGCCGACCCCACAGACGAGCGTCTTGCCGGACTGCTGATGCTGGCCCAGTACCGGGCGAGCGGGGCCAGTCTCGCGCTGGCGACCTTCGAAGAGGTCCGTGCCGCCATCGAGCGCGAGCTCGCGACCACACCAGATCCGGCACTTCTCGAGCTGCGCCTCGCGATCGAACGCCACGACCCCACCCTCGCGGGCCCGACCGCTGGCCTGCCCACGCCGACCACCCGGTTCGTCGGTCGGGAACGGGAGCTGCGCGAGACCCTGGAGCTGCTCGGGACATCGCGGCTGCTCACGTTGGTCGGTCCCGGTGGCGGTGGCAAGAGCCGTCTTGCCCTGGAGCTGGGACGAGCCATGGCGGCGAGCCGTCTTGCCGAGGTCCACCTCGTCTCGCTGGCGACCCTGCCGCCGGGCGGCTCGGTCACCAGGCTGATCGCCGACGGACTCGACGTCCGTGAGCGACGGGGGGAGCCCTTGATCGACGGGATCCTGGCCCGGCTCCGGAACCGCCGCGTCCTCCTGCTGCTCGACAACTGCGAGCACGTGCTCACGATGGCCGCGGGGCTGGCAGCGGAGCTCCTGTCGGGTGCGCCCGGCTTGCGTATCCTGGCGACGAGTCGCGAGCCACTCGGCGCTTCCGGCGAGATCATCTGGCCGGTCGCCGGCCTCGGACTCCCCTCCCCCTCCGCGACGGACACCGAAAAGCTCGGCGCGGATTCCATGCGCCTGCTCGCTGATCGCGCGGCCGCTGCTCGACCGGGGTTCACGCTCGACCGACGGGACCTGGCGGCCGCGGTCGCCCTCTGTCGTCGGCTGGATGGACTCCCGCTCGCGATCGAGTTGGCGGCGGCGCGGTTGCGCGGTCTATCGCTGCCGGACATCCTCACGCGCCTGGAAGGCCGGATGGACCTCCCGACGAGTCGCGGGGAGGCGACGCCCGAGCGGCACCGAACCATGCGCGCGGCGATCGATTGGAGCCACGACCTGCTGGAACCCGACGAGCGCCGGATGCTGCGCCGCCTGGCCGTGTTCCGCGACAGCGTCGATCTCCCGGCCGCGCTGGCGGTGTGGGGTGAGGTCGCCGCCGGTGACGACCCGTTCGAGTCGCTCTGCAGGCTCGTCGACCAGTCGATGGTCGTCGCGACGCCGGACCTCGGCGGACGGACCTCGTACCGGCTGCTCGAGACGATCCGGCAATATGCCGAGGAACGGCTGGCGGATGCCGGCGAGTCCGCGCTGACCAGGGCGCGTCATGCGACGTGGTGCGCCGGACTCGTCCAAGCGGCGCGCGACTGGGGCGGCGCCGACCAGGAGACCTGGCTTGCCCGTCTCGGCGCGGCGCACAACGATCTCCTCGCCTCGCTGACCTGGTCGCTGGGCGAGGGCGGCGACCCCGAGGGTGCCCTCCGGATGACCGCCGACCTGTGGTGGTACTGGTATGTGCGCGGACACGTTGCGGAGGGTCTCGTCTGGTTGCGCCGGACGCTCGCGGCGTCATCACCGGTCGCGTCGCGGGCACGGGCGGCAGCGCTGCGCGGCTCGTCAGCTCTGGCCCGAAGCAGCGGCGACTACAGAGAAGCGATCCGCGCGGGCGAGGCGTGCCTTGCGATGTGTCGCGACCTTGACGACCGCCAGGGCGTCGCCGGCTCACTCAACAGCCTGTCCGCGACAGCGCTCGCGATGGGCCAGGTCGACGAGGCGGTCCGCTACGGCGAGGCCAGCCTGCATGAGGTCCGCGGCTCGGAGAACCAGCGCGGCCTGGGGGCCTCGCTCACGAACCTTGGCACGGCCCTTCGCAACCAGGATCGGTATGACGACGCGGACGGCGCTCTGCGCGAAGCCAGCGCGGTCTTCCACGCCCTCGGCGATGTCCGTGGCGAGACCTCGACGATCATCAATCGCGCCATCTTGGAGCGTCGCCGCGGCCACCTGGCGGAGGCGCGGATCTCGTGTCTGGAAGCGCTGCGGATGTGCGTGGTGCTGGGCCACGCCGAAGGCCAGGTCGACTGCCTGGATGTCGTCGCCACGATCGAGGTGGCCGAGGGCCGCCACGCCGACGGCCTGCGACTGTTCGGGGTGGTCGGCGCCGCGCGCCGACGACTCGGGCTGGAGGTGTCGACGCCGGATGAGCGCCGCGACCGTGACGCCGCCCTGGACCTTGCCCGTGGGTCGCTCGACCGGGAGACGGTGGTCGCCATCGAGACCGCGAGCATGCACATGGATATCGCCACGACCGCGATCGAGGTCCTGGACGCCGCCTGACACCGCTCCTGAGTGGCCCGCGGCCACCTCGAGTCCCGAGTGCGCTAGTCTCCGGGGAGTGGCTAGCCCGGACACATAGCGAGCGAGGCGTGACGTGCAACTCGGTCTGATCGGTCTTGGACGCATGGGCGCGAACATGTCGCGCCGCTGGATCCGACACGGACACCAGGTGGTCGGGTTCGCGCGAACGCAAGCGACGGTCGACGGCCTTGTCGCCGACGGTGCGATCACCGAAGGGTCCACCTCGCTCGACGACCTGCTTGCCAAGCTGCCGACGCCTCGGATCATCTGGCTCATGGTGCCGGCCGCCGCGGTGGACGCGACGCTCGACCAGCTCCGCCCGCATCTCGCCAAGGGCGACATCGTGGTCGATGGCGGCAACTCGTACTACGTCGACGACATCCGGCGCTCGAAGGAACTCGCCGTCGAAGGTGTCGACTACGTCGACTGCGGGACGAGCGGCGGCGTCTTCGGACTGGAGCGCGGCTACTGCCTGATGATCGGTGGTCCCGACGGCGCGGTGGCGACGCTCGATCCGCTGTTCCGCGATCTGGCGCCCGGCGTGGCCGCCGCATCGAGGACGCCCGGGCGGGTCGGTGAACCCAGCAAGGCCGAGGAAGGCTATCTGCATTGCGGCCCGTCCGGTGCCGGCCACTTCGTCAAGATGGTCCACAACGGCATCGAATACGGCGTGATGGCCGCCTACGCCGAAGGTCTCAACATCCTCCACCACGCCAACGCCGGTCTCCACCAGCGCGAGGTGGATGCCGAGACGACGCCGCTGCGCGACCCGGAGCTCTACCAGTACGAGCTGGACCTGCCAGACGTCACCGAAGTGTGGCGGCGGGGCAGTGTGATCTCGTCATGGCTCCTGGACCTCACCGCCCAGGCCTACCTCCAGTCGCCGAAGCTCGACGATTTCGCCGGTCGGGTCAGCGACTCCGGCGAGGGACGCTGGACCAGCATCGCGGCGATCGACGTGGGGGCGCCGTCGCCGGTCCTGACGGCCGCGCTGTACGCCCGGTTCTCGTCACGTGGCGAGGCTGACTTCGCGGACAAGACGCTCTCGGCGATGCGCTTCGGGTTCGGCGGCCACCTCGAAAAGGCGAAGTAGCCTCGCAGCTGTCACGACTGCCCGGGAGTCAGGGTCCGCCACGACGGGTGTCGCCTCAGTGTCGACACATCGGGGTCGACGACGACCGGACGCCCTCTCATGACCTTCCTCGACGAGGATCGTTGCGTCAGCGTCGACGAATCAGGGTCGGCGACGGCCCGGACGTGCATGGGCCA
>JBBQLI010000017.1:0-35313 GCA_038327765.1 Candidatus Limnocylindrales bacterium
GGCCACGAGCCAGTCGATCACGGCCGGGAGCCGGTCGATGGCGATCTCGAACCGACGGTCCCAGGCGTCGAGCCGCTCATCGAGCGAACCCGGGCCGGGGAGCAGCCCATCGATGGTGGCCGCCGCGCTGTCGAACTCGGCATCGGGCCGGCGGGGCGGGCGGAACGCGAAGCACCGTTCCACCAGGTCCAGGTAAGGCAGCGTCTCGCCAGCGAGAGCGCCCGCCTGGGTCTCGAGGGCCAGGAGCTGGGCATCGAGCCACGCCCGACGCACGAGATCGTCGATCTCCATCGGGATCCGGTCGCGCAGCGCGAGCGCGTCGTTGCGCAACCGGGCCGGCGGCCGCAGCGACTCCATGTCCACCTGGGCCTTGAGCGCAGCCGGTCCGATATAGCCATCCACGAGCCCCGGGACGTGCTGATCGAGCCGCATCGCAAGCAGCAGATAGTCTCGAGCGACCGGGTCCGGCACCGGGACCAGCCGCGTCCCGCCCATCGCCGGGACGAGCGAACGGGTCATGAGCCGCCGGCGCCGAGACCGCCCGTCTCGCCGGCGAACGGCATGTGCTGGCGCTCTACCGCGTCAAGGCTCATCCGCAGCGCTGCGGTCTTCTGCTCCGCCACCTCGCGGACGTAGCCCGCCTCCTCGTCCGCGGTCATCGCCCGGCCCCGAACGATGCCTTTCGGCTTGCCGACCATCAGCCAGGAGAGGTGGTAGCGATCCATCGTCCCCCACGCGTTCGAGAGCAGATCGTCGGAATGCTGGAGCCAGACCCGCAGCGAACCCATGGATGGGTCCGCCATGAGGCGGTCGCCCTCGGCCACGAGCTGACGGGTCCGCGTGATCAGTTCTTCGCGGGTCATCGGCCCTCGCCGCGGATCATGGCCTCGCGGTCGGCGCGGGCCCGGCGGGTCCACGGTCCTGGCACGCCCGCGCCGATCGGCTGACCGGCGAACCGCGTCACGGGCAGGACGCCGGCCACGCTCGAGCACAGGAATGCCTCATCGGCAGCAGCAAGATCGGTCTGGTGGAGGTCGCCTTCGAACGGTCGCAGACCCACCCGGGCCGCCCAGCCCAGGAGCCAGGACCGCGTGGTGCCGGGAAGGATCGCGCAGTCGAGGGAGGGCGTCGCCAGCTCCGCGGTCCCGTCGGCGGCGTGGCGGATCAGGAAGATGTTGGCGGTGGTGCCCTCGGAGAGTCGCCCGTCGGTGGTGACGAAGAGCGCATCATCCGCGCCGGCGGTGCGGGCTTCGACCCGCGCGTACACGTAGTCGGCGCGCGACGTGGTCTTGAGCGTGGCGAGGGGGTTGGCCGGGTCGCGCCGGACCGTCGAGACCACGAGGTGCAGCCCGCGTTCCAGGTGCTCGGGCTGCGGCGGCAGCACGGGCCATGCCTGGATCGCGATCGTGGCGGACACGGCCTCGTCCGGCGGCAGGAGGCCACGGCCGCGGAAGGCTCCCCGCGATACCGTGACGCGGACGGACGCATCGCCCGCCGGTCCGTCGAGGCCTTCCACGACGAGGAGCTGGGCGACCCCGTCGGCGATCAGCACGTCGAGATCGTCCGGCAAGGGGATCCCAAGACCCGCTGCCGACCGTCGCAGTCGCGCCAGGTGCTCGTTGAGTTCGGTCGGGTGGCCGGCCCGGACGCGGAGCGTCTCGAAGATCCCATCGCCGAGCTGGAACCCGCGATCGAACACGGACACGTGCGGCCCATCCGCCGGCAGCAACCGGCCATCCACCCAGACGTGCCCTGGTCCGGCCATCCGCTCAGACAAGCTCGACGGCGCCGATGGCGCCCAGCGGGCCGCGGGCCTTGGCGACGGTCTCGTCCCATTCCTCGGCGGGGTCGCTCCGGTAGGTGATGCCGCCACCCACGTGGAGCGTCATCTGTCGCCCGTCGGCCACGAAGGTCCGGATCAGGATGCTGGTCTGCATCGTCCCGTCCGGTCCGATCCAGCCGAGCGCGCCGGTATACGGCCCGCGTCGGACGGGCTCCATCGCCTCGAGGATCTCCATCGCCCGGATCTTCGGTGCGCCCGTAATCGAGCCACCCGGGAACGAGGCGGCCAGCAGATCGAAGGCATCGTTCCCGGGTGCCAGCCGACCGGTGACGGTCGAGACGAGATGCTGGACCGTGGCGGTCCGCTCCAGCCGGCACAGGCGTGGCACGCGGACGCTCCCCGGACGACAGACGCGGCCGAGGTCGTTGCGCAGGACGTCGACGATCATGACGTTCTCGGCACGATCCTTGGCACTGCCAAGGAGTTCGCGCGCCAGGGCTCGATCCTCCTCGCGCGTCCGGCCGCGCGGGCGGGTCCCCTTGATCGGATCACTCGAGACGTCGCCATCGGCATCGACCGAGAGGAATGGCTCGGGCGAGGCGGACAGCAGCGCGCGTGGGCGTCCGGTGACCGGGCTGGTGCCAAGGTCGAGATACGCCGAAAACAACGATGGATCGCCGGTCCGGAGGTGCCGGTAGCGAGCCCACGGATCCTCGGCGAACGGGACCTCGAGACGACGGGTCAGATTGGCCTGGTAGATGTCGCCAGCGGCGATGTAGGCGCGGATCCGTTCCACTCCGGTCTCGTACGCGGCGCGGTCCAGTCCGGACCGGAACCCGAGCTGGGGCAGGTCCGGGGTCGACGGGGTCATCGTGCTGGCGGCGCCGGTCCGGCGGCTCGCCCCACCCAGGAGCCGGGCGTGGACGTCGTCAAGGCGGCGAGCGAGCCGGCGCGCATCGCCGTCGAGGGCGCGTCCACCGAGCCAGGCATGGCCGGTCCGCCGATCCCAGGCGATCACCCAGTCGTGGAGGGCGAGGCGAAGCGACGGCAGACCCTGGTCGTCGCTGGCGATGTTCGGCAGATGCTCGAGCGCGTGCCCGAGGTCATAGCCGAGGAAGCCGACGAGTCCGCCGATGAACCGCGGGGCGTCGGCCGGGACCACCACCGTCCGGTCCAGGCGGGCCACCAGCCGCCGCGCCACGGCGAACGGATCGGGGCCAGCCGCCGGACCCTCGAGGACCGCCACGGGGTCAGCGGTGAGGTACGTCCAGCGAGCATTCCGACCCGGTCGGGCGCTCTCGAGGAGGGCCAGCCCCGGCAGGTCACGGAAACGTTCGGCAACGTCGATCGCGCGCATCGCGGCGAGGCGGTCGGGGAGTCGGCGAAGGCGAAGCGGGGTGCGCTCCTGGCGGGTCGGGATCACCGCCCGATGATACGGCCACCGGCCGCCGGGACAGGCGGGACAGGCGGGACCGGCCGCCGAGCGGCCGACGACTCGGGTAGCATCGGTGCCCATGCGAACCCGTGATCTCGGCATCGTCATCGGTCGTGGTCGACCCGGCCCGCTCAACGCCATCACCGACGTGGCCGGCGTGACCGTCGGGCATACCACGCTCATCGAGGGCGATGGTCCCCTCGTCGTCGGGCAAGGCCCCATCCGGACCGGTGTGACCGTCGTCTGTCCGCGCGGTGCCGACGGCTGGCGCGATCCCGTCTTTGCCGGGTGTCACCGCCTGAACGGCAACGGAGAGCTGACCGGCCTGGAGTGGGTCCGCGAATCGGGAATGCTGCACGGGCCCGTGGCGATCACGAACACGCACAGCGTCGGGGTGGTCCGGGATGCGCTGGTCGCCGCGTCGATCCAGCTCGATCCGCGTGACGCGGCATGGTCCCTGCCCGTCGTGGGCGAGACGTATGACGGCCTGCTCAATGACATGGACGGCTTCCACGTCCGCCCGGAGCATCTCCATCGTGCTCTGGCGTCCGCGACCGGCGGGCCTGTGCCAGAGGGCGGGGTCGGCGGCGGGACCGGGATGGTCTGCCACGAGTTCAAGGGCGGGATCGGCACCGCGTCACGGGTCATCGAGACGCGTCTGGGCGGCTATACGGTGGGGGTCCTGGTCCAGGCCAACTATGGCAAGCGGGCCTGGCTACGCGTGGATGGCGTCCCGGTCGGCGAGGCCATCGGCACCGATCTCCTGAGCAGCCCGTACGACGACGCCGGACGGCTGCCGTCGCCCGGATCCGGCTCGATCATCGTGGTCGCGGCGACCGACGCCCCGCTCCTTCCCCACCAATGCGAACGGCTGGCCCAGCGCTGCGGACTGGGGATCGCCAGGGCGGGCGGGACCGGCGGACACACGAGCGGCGACCTGTTCATCGCGTTCTCGACGGGCAACGAGCTGCAGCCGACCAGCGACGACGAGCGGACCGGTACCGGGACGTTCGAGGTGCGGGCCGTCGGCGATGTGGTCATCGACCGGCTGTTCGACGCCGTGATCGAGGCGACCGAGGAGGCGATCGTCAACGCGCTCGTGGCCGCGACCACGATGGTCGGACGCGACGGCATCACCGCGCATGCCCTTCCGCACGACCTGCTGGTGCAGACGATGGCCCGGTACGGACGAGGTCCGACCGGGCCGATCGCGATCTGAGCGGGGTTCGCCGGCACTCGCCAGGCGAGCTGGGTCAGCCGATGGCGGCAGCAGCCGGGTTCTCGATCGGGACGTTGATGAGGCTGCCGTATTCGGTCCAGCTGCCGTCGTAGTTGCGGACCCGCTTGTAGCCCAGCAGCTCGTGCAGGACGAACCAGCTGTGGCTGGAGCGCTCGCCGATGCGGCAGTAGGCGATGATGTCCTTGTCAGCCGTGATGCCCTTCGCCTCGTACAGCGTGGCGAGATCCTCGGCGTCCTTGAACGTGCCATCTTCCTTGACCGTCTGGGCCCACGGGATCGAGGCAGCACCCGGGATGTGACCGGCGCGCTGGGCGGTCTCGCTCATGCCTGGAGGGGCGATGATGTCGCCGTTGAACTCGGCCGGGCTGCGGACGTCGACCAGCGCGAGCTCCGGATCGCCCAGGCGCGGCAGGATGTCGTCCCGGAAGGCGCGGAGGCTGAAGTCGGCCTCCGGGAGCTGGTAGTCCGTGGCGGTCTGGGCGGCCACGTCGACCGAGAGCGGGAGACCGTTGTCCAGCCAGTACTTGCGGCCGCCGTTGAGGATGCGCACGTCCTTGTGGCCGTACAGCTTCAGCTGCCAGTACGCCCATGCGGCGAACCAGTTGTTGTTGTCGCCGTAGAGGACGATCGTGGTGTCCGGGCCGATCCCCGATGCCGAGAGCAGCGCCGAGAAATCGGCACGGCCGGCGATATCGCGGCGGACGCCGTCGGCGAGCTGGCTGGTCCAGTTCCAGCCGACCGCGCCCGGCAGGTGGCTCTGCTCGTAGGCGGTCGTGTCCACGTCGACTTCGACGAAACGGACGGTGGGGTCGTCGAGATGGGCCTTCGCCCATTCGGCGTCGACGAGGGCGTTCTCGGTGGCGTACGTGTGGTGACTCATGTCGGTCCTTCCGATGGGGTGGTTGCGTGGCCCGGGTTTGGTCTCGTGGCCCCTCGTTCGGGGCCTGGGTCGCTTCGCGGCTCTGACGCTCAGTCGCCCGACGACGGTCGGTCGCGACGACTGAATTCGGCAAGCCGCTCGGTACACGAGGCGGCTTCGCGCTGGGCCTGCCGGACGATCCACGGATCGACCCGGCTCGAGTCCTCGATGGTGAGCGTCGGGCCACGCGATCCGTCCTGGACCACGATGCCGGAGCTGTTTCGGTAGTCCGCCATCCAGTTCGCCTGGAGCTGGACGACCACGTCGGTGATCACGGTCACCGGGAACAGCCAGTCGAGGTACGTGGCGTTCAGGCGGTCCGCGATGTCGGCCAGCCGGATCGGCCGACCGCGCTCGACACGGGCGAGCAGATCGATCACCCGGATCGCACTGAACGGATCGCCCGGCTCTGCCACGGTGGGCGGCGAGATGGCTGGATCCGGCAGACCGGCCGGCGCGTCGCGCAGCGGGCCAAGGCCGATCATGGACGGGGCATGGGTCACGGGCCGGGGATCTCCGACTGGTTCACTAGGGATTGCGAAGCGTATCACTCAGCTCGCGTTCCGGTGGCCGCCAGGCGCGTTGATGATGGTGAAGTTCGTGCGCTGCTACCGGGTCCTCCGGCCCCCGGATCCCCCGGCCCCATGGACCCACGGACCCCATCGGTGACCTCCTGTCACCAGATTCGGCCCCAACGACCGTTGCGGCGCCCCGGATCAGCCGTACGGACCCCATTGGTGACCCCCTGTCACCAGATTCGGCCCAACGGCGCCCGGGGCGCCCGGATCAGTGCCTTCGACCTCGATGTGGTGACCGTGAGTCGACGAGTGCGTCGGGCCGACAGTCCCGAGACCCCTACCGCCCCGATCCGATGACCGTGAGTCACGCCCTGGCGGGCCACGCCCTGCCCGCGCACGCCACCGCGCGCCTCGACGACCCGCACGAACGAACCTTCATCGACTCGACACCCGCTCGGAACGTTCGAGCGTCATGCTTGACACCTCATGCTGCCTCCGACCGCCCCCGAACCGTCCATCCCACCCACCGACCATCCGGCTTCAATGCCGGCCGCGGCCGCCGCACCCACGCCATCGCAGCCCCCGGCCTCGACCCCTGGCCGCACATCCGTCGCCAGTCGCTGGATCCGGCGTGGCGCCATCGTCCTGGCCCTGGTCGTCGTCTTCGCGGCGGGGATCGGTGTCGGACGCAGCGCGAGCACGTCGAACCCGCTCGCGGGGATCGGGGGGCCCGGCTCCAGTCCCGCGGCCAGCCTGACCCCTGACCAGGAGTTCGCCCTCATCCGCCAGGCCTGGGACATCCTGCACACGCAGTACGTCGGTCGGGCGGACCTCGACGATCAGGCCCTCGTCTACGCCGCCATCAACGGGATGACCCAGGCGGTCGGTGACACCGGGCATACGACGTTCCTGACCGCCGCGGAACTCGCAGCACGCACCCAGGACCTCTCCGGGTCCTTCGTTGGCATCGGGGTCCGCATCGCCCCAGCGGCCGACGGTCGACCCAAGATCACCGGCATCTTCGACAAGAGTCCGGCATCGACCACGGGCATCAAGGTGGGCGACGTGATCGTCTCGGTCGACGGCACGTCGACCACCGGGAAGACGCTCGACGATGTCGCCGGCCTGATCCGCGGTGAGGCCGGTTCCACGGTCAAGGTCACGGTCCAGGCCGGATCGGCCAAGCCCCGCGAGTATTCGATGACGCGCGCGAGCGTCCCGATCGAGGTGGTCACCTGGAGCATGATCGCGGGCACCACCACGGCGCTCTTGCGGCTCGACGAATTCTCCACAGGCTCGGCAGACGCCACGGTCGTCGCGCTCAAGGCCATCAAGGAGGCCGGCGCCACCCGGATCGTCTTCGATCTGCGCGGCAACCCCGGCGGCTACGTGAACGAGGCGGTCGGCGTTGCGAGTCAGTTCATCGCGAGCGGTGACGTCTATGTCGAACGCGACGCGGCCGGCCATGAGACCAGGCATCCGGTCTCACCGGACGGCGTCGCCACCGATATCCCGCTGGTGCTGCTGGTCGACGACGGGACCGCGAGCTCGGCGGAGATCGTCTCGGGCGCGCTCCAGGACGCGAATCGGGCGACCATCATCGGCGTGAAGACGTACGGGACCGGCACCGTCCTTGGCGAGTTCAAGCTCGCCGATGGCTCCGCGCTGCGCGTCGGGACCGTCGAATGGCTGACCCCGAACGGCCGCCGGATCTGGCACGCGGGGATCACGCCCGATGTGGTGGTCGCTCGAGCGAGCGATGTGGCGGCGATCCTGCCGGATGACGTCCGGGACATGACCAAGGCGCAGGTCGCGGCGATCAAGGATCCGCAACTCGCCAAGGCACTCAAGGTGGCCGCCGGGCTCAAGCCGAACTAGGGGCGACCTAGCGGGTGGGTTCGCCGGCCCCGTCATCGAGGGCGGCGGCCGGGATGGGGTCCGGCAGGTCGACGCTCAGGAAGCCTCCGCCGGCCGCAGGGACCGGCGCGTCCGGCTGGGCGGCCTCCACGAGTTCCGCCGGTGGCTTCCCGGTTCGAAAGACCTGGTAATCGAACCCGACGATGGCCTGGCCCATGGCCTGCCCGAGCGACTGGCGCTTCCGTTTGCTCATGTCCTGACGAGTGTAATCGTCCACGGGTCGACGGCCATGGGCCGCATGGGCCGTGTGCGTGACACACACGAATCGAACAGATCCCTCGTGGACTCTTCCCCGGATCGCTGGGTGGGCGGGATTCAGCCAAGGTCCACGCTCGGAACTCCCGATCCGGCGTGTGTCACGCGCACCGGGGACTTGGGCCACCCACTGGGCCGGGACCCTTGGCTAGAGCAGCTCCCCGTGTGCCGACGCGGTGGGTTCGCCCTCGCGCGGACGAGGTTCCTCGCCGGGCCCGTAGTCCGTCGCCGGAGTCGCCGGCGCCACGGCCTCCGCGCCCTCCCCGACCTCACCGGCCTCGATCACCCGCAACTCAGCTCCGACCTGACCCTCCAGGGCTCCCACCCCGAACGGCACCCACTTCGACGGATCCTGGAGTCGATGCGCTTCC
Organism: Candidatus Limnocylindrales bacterium; assembly: GCA_038327765.1. Taxonomy (GTDB): domain Bacteria; phylum Chloroflexota; class Limnocylindria; order Limnocylindrales; family CSP1-4; genus SPCO01. The sequence goes on from JBBQLI010000017.1 coordinate 8,439, forward strand.
GTGTTGCCGCGTGTATGCACTTCGCTGAAGCCCTTCGGCTCGATCCACATCCGCTCGCCCTCGAGCAAGCCCAGGATCCCGGACTGACCTGCCTCGGGACGTTCGTGCTGGCAGTACCGGCAGGTCGAGGAGTCGTGGCGCTGGTACGTCTCGGGCTCCTCGTACGTCGTGATGTAGCCCTCGTAGTTGCGCAGCACCACCTTGTGATCCGAGTAGCTGATCAGGTAGTTCGGCATGACCGGGATCTTTCCGCCGCCGCCTGGTGCATCGATGACGAAGGTTGGCACTGCGTACCCGCTGGTATGCCCGCGCAGGCCTTCCATGATCTCGAGGCCCTTCCCGACCGGCGTTCGGAAATGCCCCGACCCCTCGACAAGGTCGCACTGGTACAGGTAATACGGGCGGATCCGGTTCGCGACCAGCTTGTGGACCAGGCTGCGCTGGATGTGGACGCAGTCGTTCACCCCGGCCAGCAGCACGCTCTGGTTGCCGACCGGCAGCCCGGCCCGCGTCAGCTTGTCGACGGCGCGCGAGACCTCGGGCGTGATCTCGTTCGGGTGGTTGAAATGCAGGTTGATCCAGAGCGGGTGGTACTTCGCGAGCATCTCGCACAGCTCGTCGTCGATCCGCTGTGGCAGGAAGACCGGCACGCGGCTCCCGATCCGGATGATCTCGATGTGCGGGATATCGCGCAGGCCGCGCAGGATCTTCTCGAACAGCTTCGGGGCGAGGGTCAGGCCATCGCCGCCGGAGATGAGGACGTCGCGGACCTGCGGCGTCCGGCGCAGATATTCCAGCTGTGCCTCGTGGTCGCGGCTGTTGAAGTTCTGGGTGGGGTCGCCCACGATCCGCGACCGCGTGCAGTACCGGCAGTACGACGCGCACTGCGTCGTGACCAGCATCAGGACCCGGTCCGGGTAGCGATGGACCAGCCCTGGCACCGGCGAGTGTCGATCCTCGGCAAGCGAGTCCTCCATCATCGCGGTGAAGGCCTGGTGCTCCCGGCCGATCGGGATGACCTGGCGGCGGATCGGATCGTTGGGGTCGTGCGGGTCGATCAGGCTGATGAAGTACGGCGTGATGTCGACGCGGAACTTGTCCTTCGCGGAGAGGCCCTCGCGCTCCTCATCGGTGAGGTCGAGGATCCCCTCGATCTCCTCGAGGTCATTGACGCGATGGGAGAGCTGCCAGCGCCAGTCGTTCCACTGCTCATCGGGGATGTCGGCCCAGCGCGGTGCACGTCGGCTGACGGCAGGCCGGCCATCCGCGCCGAGCGCGCGGGCCGGATCCGCGAGGTTCACGAACGGCGTCTCGGCGGCGACGCGCGCGGCATCCTGGTGAGCGATCGCGGTCTCGATCTCCTGGGCGTCCACCCGATGGACCCTCCGACTCCGGTTTCGATGGCGGTGCGACCGCCTACCAGCGGTGCATAGAAACTATGCAGGCTGCAAGTCGACGGATGATAGCGCGATGGTCCGGTCGGGGTCCAGCCCGATGTGGGGAGAATCAGATCGCCCCGGCCGTGACCGGGGCGACAGGGCTCGAGGCGCGGCCTCCGCGGCTACTCGCCGATGACCGCCCAGAGGAAGCCCATCATGATGAAGAACCCGCTGAAGAGGGCGATCAGGCCCATCGCGCCATAGGGCGAACCGGCTCCCTGATGCGGGACCAGCTGCAGCGCGACCCCGAAGAAGACGGCCCAGCCGGCGAACAGGAAGCCAAACAGGTATTTGGCGTTCGGGTTCGTGATGCGCTTGACCCATTTCGACCCGCCTTCGGTCGAGAGGGCCGACTTCAGCATGATCCCGATCATCGTGCCGACGATGGCGATCGAGATCCCGAACGGGATCGGCTGCTGGAAGGGGACGAGGAAGAGCTGCATCGGGCCGATGCTACCAGATGGGCCGACGCCGTCGGGAGCCGGTCGCGACTACGATGACCAGACCGATGCCCTCACCTTCGACTCCATCCGTGCCGACGCGCGCCGCGAACCCTGACGCGTGAGCCCCTTCGATCGTCTTGGCCGGTTCGTCGCGCGCCGCGCGCGCTGGGTCATCGCCGTCTGGGGCCTGCTCATCCTCCTGGCACTGCCGCTGGCGCCGCGCGTTCCGGGCGTCCTGAGCGCAGGCGGGTTCATCCTCGACGACCTCGAATCGGCACGCGCGAAGACCCTCCTCGAGACCACGCTCGGTGCGCCGCCGTCCGCGCTGGTCGTGGTCTTCAGCAGTCCGACCCTGCAAGCTGGAACCCCCGACTTCGAACTCGCCGCGTCCGCCGCGATGAGCGACGTGGCCACCGCACCGCACGTCGCCCGGGTGGTCTCGCATCTGCTGTCGCCGCGCCAGGTCTCGGCTGACCGCCATACCGCCTACGACATCGTCTTCCTGGACCTGCCACCGGACGACTCCCCGAAGGCGCTGCCGATCCTCCGCGAACGGCTGCACGACGCACCGGGTCTCACCGTCGAACTGGCCGGCGGCCCGGCCTTCTATGGCGATGTCCAGACCGTGTCGGAATCCGACCTTCGCCGCAGCGAGGTCATCTCGCTGCCGCTGGCCGCGCTGGCGCTGCTGATCGTGTTCGGGTCAGCGGTTGCCGCGAGCGTGCCATTGATCGTCGGTGGGACCGCGGTGGTCATCGCTCTGGCGGCGATCTTCGTGGTCGCCTCGCTCACCCCGATGAGCATCTTCGTGCTCAACCTGGCAACGCTCCTGGGTCTGGGTCTCGGTGTGGACTACTCGCTGCTGATGACGAGCCGCTTCCGCGAGGAGCTTGCCCGCCGACCGCCGGGTCCGGAGCGCGTCGCCGAAGCCGTCCGCGTGACCGTGGCGACCGCCGGCCGAGCCGTCTTCTTCAGCGGCCTGACCGTGTTGCTGGGACTGCTGGGTCTCGTCCTCTTCGAATTCATGATCCTGCGATCCGTCGGGATCGCCGGCGCGATCGTCGTGGGGCTGGCGGTCCTGGCAGCACTGACGCTCCTGCCCGCTCTCCTGATCGTCATCGGCGAACGCATCGACCGCTTCGCCATCCGCAAGGTCCAGGCGACGCACGACGGCGAGGGGCCATGGGCTCGGCTTGCCCGCGCGGTCATGCGCCGACCGGTCGCGGTCCTCATCCCGACGCTCGCCCTCCTGCTCGTCCTCGGTTCGCCGTTCGCGCACGTGCGGTTCAACGCCCCGGATTCCTCGATCCTGCCGCCGAGCGTCCCGTCGCGTGCCGCCTTCGACCGGCTCCAGGCGCAATTCGGCGAGGGAGAGTTCGCGCCGCTGGTCCTGGCGATCCGGACGACCGGGCCGGCGACGTCCGCAGCGAACCTTGGTGCGCTCTTCGACTACTCGCGACGTCTTGCGGCCGACCCGCGGGTGACCCGCGTGGACAGCCTCGTGAACGTCGATCGTCGGCTGACCCTCGGCCAGTACCAGCTCCTCTACGCGGATCCGAACGGCCCACGCGACCGCTTCGTGGCCGAGGCCCTGGCAGCCACCACGAAGGGTGACGTCACCTCGTTCACGGTCTACACGCCGTATGGCCCCAACCGCGACGAGGGTCACCAGCTGGTGATCGCACTGCGTGATCCCAGCGGACCCCTGGCGCCGCCGGCCGGGATGACCGCGCTGGTCGGTGGCGGCGCCGCGGACGTCTCGGACGTGGTCGGCCGGGTGGCCCAGGACTTCCCACGGACGGCGATCTTCATCGTCATCAGCACGTTCCTGGTGCTGTTCGTGCTGCTCCGTTCGGTGGTCCTGCCGGTCAAGGCGCTGGTGATGAATACGCTCTCGATCACGGCGAGCTTCGGTGCGCTGGTCTGGATCTTCCAGGACGGGAACCTGTCGTCGCTGCTCGCGTTCCAGCCGCTCGGGTTCGTGGAGACCACCCAGCCGGTGATCCTGTTCTGTGTCCTCTTCGGGCTGTCCATGGACTACGAGGTGTTCCTCCTCTCGCGGATGAAGGAGGTTTGGGACCGCACCGGTGACAACCAGGATGCCGTGGCACGCGGCCTCGAGCGGAGCGGCCGGATCGTCACGTCCGCGGCACTCATCGTGGTGCTCGTCGCGGGCTCGTTCGCGTTCGCGGACATCGTGCTGATCAAGGCACTGGGCGTCGGGATGGCCATCGCCGTGGCGCTCGATGCGACCGTGGTGCGGGCCCTGCTCGTGCCGGCCACGATGCGGCTGCTCGGTCACTGGAACTGGTGGATGCCGGCCTGGCTCGAGCGCGTGGTCGGCAACCGGCTGCCCGCCTCCGAGGCCGACATCGAGGCGGCGCTCCGATGAGCGCTCGGACCCGTTTCGTGGCACGAGTGGGGCTCGTGGCCATCGCGGTGGTGACGGCGGCATGCACGTCGGGTGGCGCACCGATCCTGGCCAACCCCAGCGCGCCACGCCCATCGATCAGGGCTGCGACCCCGCCACCCAGCATGCTGCCCGATCCACGTGCCATCGTCCTGCCGCGGGACGACGGACCGCACGACCGCCTCACCGAATGGTGGTACGACACCGGCCACCTGCGTGACGCCGCGGGCCACACCTACGGCTTCGAATATGTGATCTTCCGGGCCGAACGCGGTGCCTTCCCGACATCGTGGGCGTCGCACCTCGCCATCACCGACGAGTCGGGCCGCCGCTTCGTCTACAGCCAGCGGCTGGAAGTCGGCGCGCAGGTGAATCACTCCCCGACCGGCGCCGATGGCTCCCCGGCCGGGTTCGACCTGCGGCTCATGGGTCTCGATCCGACCCGGCCGGCGACCTTCACGCAGCCCGCCTGGACGATGGGCGGCGGCGGGGGCATGGATCATCTGACGGCCGCCCTCTCGCCGGCGGAGGCGACCGCCGCGAGCTCACCGGGTGGCATGGGACTGGATCTCGCCCTGGTGTCGACCACACCGGCAGTGCTCCAGGACACGGATGGCTGGATCGATTTCGGTGCGGCAGGCGGCTCCTACTACTACTCGCGACCCTCGATGACCGCCAGCGGGACACTGACCCTCGATGGCACGACCGTCGCGGTGACCGGTCAGACCTGGTTCGACCACCAGTGGGGCGACTTCATCTCGATCGGCGGCGGAGGCTGGGACTGGTTCGCGGTGAACCTCGCCGATGGAACGGCCCTCACCCTCTCGCTCGTCCGCGATGCGGACGGATCCTACGCACTGGTCTATGGAACGCTCGTGGATGCCGCCGGCACGGCGACCCACCTGGACCGCGAGGCCTTCACCGTGACCGTCACCGATCACTGGACGAGCTCGGCAACGGGCGCCACCTATCCGTCCGGCTGGTCGATCGCGATCCCCGGCCACGACCTCACGATCGCGCTGAGGCCGACGGTGGCGGCACAGGAGCTCGATACGCGAGCGACGACCGGGGTGGTCTACTGGGAGGGCTCGCAGGTGGTCACGGCGACGCGGGCCGGTCGACCGGTCGGCGGCCAGGCCTATGTCGAATTGACCGGATACGCAAAGGCCGGGAACTAGCGGACGGGGCTCAGGTCCACCCGAGGCAGCGTGACCCCGATGATCGCCGCGAGTCCGCGCGATCGGGAATCAAGGTCGACGAGGCGCTTGAGCACGCTGAGCATGGCGGTCGCGCTGCGGCGATAGGCCTTGTCGTTGGTCACGGAGGCCTGCAGCGCTCCCTGTGCCGTCGCGGCCAGCTTCGTGTAGAACGCGGTACGGTCCGCGGCGATCACGGCCGCCTGTGGCCAGGCCCCCAGACGGGACGCCTGGTCCATCCCGATCGTCGCGTCCGTCGCGAGTGACCGGATGATCGCGGCGATGTCCGAGGCGTGCGCCTTCGCCTTCGATGCATGCAGGAGGTTCGCGGCGTCGGCGACGATCCGGATGTCAAGCAGCGTGGTCTGGGTCAACGCCGATGTGGCCGCTGGTGGCGCGAGGACCGATACGAGCGCGGACGGGGCCGCGCTCGACGCGACCTGCGACGGGTTCGGGCTTGCGCTGGCGTGCGGGAGGTTGATGGCAGGGACCGAGATCGCCGAGGCAGCCGTCGCGATGATCGTCGTGATGACGCCGGACGTGAGGGCCGCGCCCGCGAACGTCCCGATGACGAACCCGGCCGCGATCAGGATCGATGCGCGCTTGAGCGGGACCCCCATGACCAGCCGCTGACCGCAACCCGAACAGCGAGCCGTGCCCTCGGTCAGCGGGCGTGCGCAGCGTGGACAGTTGAAGACATGCGCATCCGGTTCGCCATGCGAGGCGGGTGGTGCCTCCCCCTTCGATCGCGAAAAGCGGCCCCGCAAGGTGTTGAGTGCCATCACGGTGAGTCTGGAGCGGGAAGGTGCACTCGCCACCGGCCCGAAGGTCCCACTCCCGCTGGGACCTGTCGCGTCGCCGTCAGGGTCCTGGCTGGGGGTCGGTGTCGGCGGCGGGGCGGTGTCGGCGGCGGCGGGGCGGGTTCCGTGCTGGGCCGGGTCCCGTGCTCGCGGAGCCGAACGCCGGCGCGTGAACGCCGCCGGGCGATCCCTGTCACCTACCAATGGGGGTGGTACGAGACAGGATCCGAGGCTCGGATCGCCACCAGACACCACCCGAGTTGGTAGGTGACAGAAATCCAGTCCAGATCGGGCCGGATCAGGCCCCGATCGGGGGTTCCGGCCTGTCGCGTACCACCCGGGTTGGTATTTGACGATTCCCGAGCGGGCCGGGAGCCCATCGTCTGCCGAACCGCCCGGTCACGACCCCACTGTGTATTGAGACACAGTCTCGATTGCCGTGCTATCGTGCCAGCATGGGAGCAGCCGACCAGATCGTGATCGCACTCGACCGCGCGGGGTACCGCGTGACCGAGCCACGACGCGCGCTGGCCGGGCTGATCGCCGACCAGCGAGGACACTTCACGGCGGCCGACCTCGTGTCGGAGAGTCGATCGCAACGACTCGGCGTGGGTCGGGCTACCGTCTTCCGCACGATCGAGGCACTCGAGGAGCTCGACCTCGTCGAACGGATCGACCTCCCCAATGGCGAGCACGCCTACGTCGCCTGCGAGCCGGCACACCACCACCACGTCGTGTGTTCACGCTGCGGCCGGACGAGCGAGATCGACGACGCCGGTCTCAGGACCGTCGTGCAGGAAGTCGCCCGCCGCACGGGGTTCCGTGTCGACGAGCATCGCCTCGAACTCTTCGGATTGTGTCCGTCGTGCCTGGCCACCCTGCCCGGCCCGACGAGCGTCAGCGCCTAGCCACTTCCCAGCCTGAGGATCCCACCATGGATCGACCACGACGTTCACAGAGACTCGGTATCACTCGGGCGAGGTCCGTTTCTGTCACAGCGATGATGCTGGCCGTCATCGCGTGCGGCGGCACCCCCAACGCCAGCACGCCGGCCACATCGTCCGGCGGCCCGCTCACCGTCGTCACGACAACGACGGTCTTCGCGGACATCGTCAGGAACGTCGGCGGCGATCGCGTCACGGTCCACTCGATCATCCCGGCAGGCGTCGGCCCCGAGGACTACGAGCCGAAGCCCGACGACGCGAAGTCGCTCGCCGGGGCTGCCCTCATCGTGTCGAACGGCGTGGGTCTCGACGACTTCGTCCAGAAGCTGCTGGCGGCCAGTGGCGATGCCGCCAGCGCGCGGCTGGTCCTCGGCGACGGCATCCCGACGATCCTCGTCGATGGCACGCCGAACCCGCATTTCTGGCTTGACCCGTCGCTCGTCGCGACGTACTACGTGCCCGCCATCAGCGCGAAATTGACCGCCCTGGATCCCGCGGGAGCCAGCACCTACCAGGCGAACGAGAGGACCTTCACCACCACCCTCGGCGCCCTCGATACCGAGTTGCAGGCGCAGATCGCGCAGCTCCCGGATGCGAACCGGAAGCTCGTGACGTTCCATGACGCGTTCCCGTACTTCGCCAGGCACTTCGGCTTCCAGTTGGTCGGGGTGATCCTCGCCAACCCAGGGCAGGAGCCGTCCGCCGGCGACCTGGCCCGTCTCGTCGACACCGTGAAGGCGGCCGGCGTCAAGGCGGTCTTCAGCGAGTCGCAGTTCAATCCGTCGCTCGCCCAGACCCTCGCCCAGGAGGCCGGCATCGCGAACGTCGTGACGACCCTGTATAACGATGCCCTCGGTCCGTCGCCGGCCGACACCTACCAGGGGATGATGCGCTGGAACGTCGGGCAGATCGTGCAGGCACTGCGATAGCCACCGAACCGGCCGTCGTCCTCCGCGGCGTCAGTGCCGGCTACGGCGAGCGGATCGCGCTCGCCGGTGTCGACCTCACCATCGAGACCGGGTCGCTGCTGGCGATCGTGGGACCGAACGGCGCTGGCAAGAGCACCCTGCTCAAGGTCCTCGCCGGGCTGCTCCCGATCCGCTCGGGCACAGCCGAGGTGCTTGGTGTGGCGCCGGGCAGGACGGCGCATCGGATCGCCTACGTCCCGCAGGCGGAGTCGGTGGACTGGGCATTCCCGGTGACGGTCGGGGAGGTGGTCATGATGGGCCGCTACCCGGCCATCGGGATCGCCCGGCGGCCCGGGGCGGCTGACCGCGAGGCCGTGGCGCAGGCCCTCGAAACCGTCGGGATGACCGCCAACCGCGAGCGCCAGATCGGGGCACTCTCCGGTGGCCAGCGACGCCGCGTGTTCCTCGCCCGGGCGCTCGCCGCCGAACCCGACCTCTATCTGCTCGACGAGCCGGTGACCGGCGTGGATGCCCTGACCCAGGAGGACCTGATGAACGTCCTCGAGGCCCAGGCTTCGGCGGGCAAGACCGTGGTGGCGACGACCCATGACCTGGGCGAGGCCGCTCGCCGGTTCCAGCAGGCGGCCCTCGTGAACCGGCGGGTGGTGGCCTCCGGGCCGGCCAAGGACATCATCCTCGACCAGAAACTCCTCGCCGAGACCTACGGCGGGCACGTCCTGATCCTCCCGGACCTCACGGGCGGGACCCTCATCATCGATGACGCCCACCACCATGATCAGCCCCCCGAGGGCGAATCCCACTATCACGACGACGCCCGGCCATGATCGACCTGCTGCTCGGTCCGCTGAGCTACGGCTTCATGCAGCGCGGCCTCGCGGCGGCGCTCATCGTCGGGGTCGTGTGCGCGGTGATGGGTGTCTTCGTCGTCCTCAAGGGCCTCGCCTTCATCGGTGACGCCGTCAGTCACGCAGCGTTCCCGGGGCTCGTGATCGCCTTCATCCTGGGCATCCCGTTGTACGTCGGCGGCGCGATCGCCGCCGTCGCGACGGCACTGGCGATCGGTGCGGTGTCCCGGCGCGGGAGCCTGCGCTTCGACACCGCGGTCGGCGTCCTCTTCGCGGGGACGTTCGCGCTGGGCATCGTGCTCTTCAGCACGATCAAGGGCTACGTGACGGACCTGTTCGGCTATCTCCTCGGCAATGTGCTCGGGATCGGGATCGGCGATCTGATCCAGGTCGCCATCCTCGGCGCGATCGTGCTGGCGGTGGTGCTGGTCCTGCGCAAGGAGCTGCTGTACGCCACGTTCGACCCGGCGGGCGCGGCGGCGTCCGGTCTGCCCGTCGGCCAGCTCGAATACCTGCTGCTCGGATTGCTCGGGGTCACCATCGTCGTCAGCATCCAGGCGGTCGGGATCATCCTGGTCGTGGCCATGCTGGTCACGCCGGCGGCGACCGCACAGCTGCTCGTGATGCGCTTCGACCGGCTGCTCGCGGTGGCCGTGGGCATCGCGGTGGTCGCTACGGTCATCGGGCTCTATGTGAGCTTCTACCTGAACGTAGCCTCGGGCGCCTCGATCGTCCTCATCGAAACGGTCGCATTCGGCGTCGCGCTGGTGTTCTCGCCACGCAGCGGGGTCCTGACGCACCACCACGACGCGGAGCCGAGCGTCGGCTGACCAACGGCCCATGACCATCGGCTGAACGCACAGGGTGGTCCGGCCTGAAACCTTCCGGCAGACTGGCGTCTCGGACTGAGTAGACGCAGCCCGCCGGAGGAAGCCGATGACCGTCACCCCGTCCGACACACAGACCACCCTCGTCGCGCCGAGTGCGACGCCACCACCCGTGCCGATGGCGACCGCAGCGGCGGCGCTGCGACGGCGTCCCGGCGCGCCGTTCCGTCTGCGTCTGCGCGGCACCGTGATCACCATCGGGCTGCTGGGACTGCTGGTGGTCTATGCCACCAACCAGATCCTGCCCGCCTCGACCGACCGGCAGGCCGAACTCCGCTTCTGGCTTGCGGCGCGCTCGACCGGGATCGTCGCGTTCCTGCTGCTGGCGTTCCAGGTCGTCGTCGGCCTGATCCTGAGCCATCCCACGAACCGCTCCACGTGGAACCTCTCCAAGAAGATCTTCGCCTGGCACGACCACGTATGGGTGTTCGTGATGGCCTTCCTCGCGGCCCACATCCTGGCCCTTGTGGCCGACCCCAAGTCGGGCGTCTCGGTGCTGGGGGCATTCGTCCCGGGGATGTCGCAGTACCGCAGCTCCCCCGTGGCCATCGGCACGTTCGCGCTCTACGCGTTCCTCGTGACCGCCGTCACGGCGCGCTGGACCCATCTCCTTCCCCGAGGCGCGTGGCTCGTGCTGCATCGCCTCTCGCTGCTGATCTTCGTCATGAGCTGGGTGCACGGGATCCTGTCCGGCACCGACTCGACGAGCCTGGCGGCCATGTACGTCATCACCGGCGTGCTCGTGGCCTTCGCCGGCGCCTATCGCTATTGGGCGAGCCGCAAGCATCGCCCGACCTTCGCCACATCTCGTTTGGAGGACGCCGCATGAACATCGCATCGCTCCGCATCCGTCGCCTCGTGACCGCCATCGGCGTGGTCGCGGCGCTCGCCCTCGGAGTCGGTTCCATCAACGCGGCTGCGGCGTGGACCGCGGCATCGGCGCCGCTGACCGTCGCACCCGTCTCCGTCTCATCACTCCAGGATCGACTCGCCACCGAGGCGGCCCGTTCCGATGCGCTCGCCACGCAGCTCGAAGCGCTGACCGCGCAGTCGACCGACTTGGCCGCCGCGCTTACGGCGGCGCAGGACCGGATCGTCACCGACACGACCAACGCCACGGGCATGACCAAGGCGCTCAAGGCCGCCAAGGTCCGGCTCGCCAAGCTCGAAGCGTCCGTCGCCGCGGCGAAGGCCGCGGCCGCGAGGGCATCGAAGGCAGCGGCCAAGGCCGCGGCCCAGACCCCCGCGACTGCCGCCCCCACCCATGGCGGAGACGATGGCGGCCATGGCGACGACTGAGCCACGCCGACCCGTCCATCTGGCCGTCCTTGTAGGCCTGTCGGCAGGCGCCTATGCGGCGTCCCTCGCCGGGGTCACGGCGCTCCAGTCATCCACCGACCGACAGACCACCGAAGCACGCGCCCCGATCGATGCCGTGGCCGCTGCGATGGCAGCGCGCCACGACCGGCTGGAGGCCGACGTCAACCGGGCCGCGGACGCCTATACCGTCGCCGCCAAGCAGTACGACCAGCTGAGCAAGGGGCTCGGGGCGATGGAGTCATCGCTCGACCAACTCTCCAGCCGGGTCAGCCTGGTCACCGGCGCCGCGAACGCTCTGCCTGGGCACGTCAGCCTCCCGAACATCAAGGTCAGCGTTCCGCACACCAGTGCGGCCGCCCATGCCGCCTCGGGGGGGTCCGGCGGCTAGGTCAGCCCACGTCGGCGGCGTCCAGCTCGGCGACGGTCGGCATCCCGGCCCGAGCGCCAGGCTTGGTCACCGCCAGGCTTGCCGCCACGACCGCACGTCGCGCGGCCGCCTCCAGACCCAGCCCCGCCGCCAGCCCCGCCGCGAGGACGCCGTTGAGCGTGTCGCCGGCCCCCACCGTGTCCACGGCGGCGACGGATCGGGCACGCAGTCTCGTGGTTCGCTTGGGTCCCACCAGCACCGCGCCCTCTGCACCAAGACTGACCAGGACCACGCGTGAGCCGGCGGCCGGACCCAGGATCTTCCGGGCGAGGGCCGTCGGGGACCCGGTCGCGCCGGCCAAGGTCGCGGCCTCGCCCTGGTTCGGGGTGAGGATGTCCGCCAGCTCCACCGTGGTCCGAGGCACGTCCGTCGCCGGTGCCGGGTTGAAGATCGTCATGGCCGTCGCCAGCCTGCCCAAACGGAGCGCCTCGTGCGCAGCCCCGGTCCGGATCTCGTGGCCGACCAGGACGACATCCCCGGCGGTCGGGGCCAGCTTCTTGAACGCCGCTCGAACCTGGACCGATGTCAGCACGGCGTTCGCGCCGCCAGCCACCGCGATCTCGTTCTCGCCGCTCTTGTCCACCAGGATCAGTGCGACACCGGTGGGCTGGCGCTCGATCCGGATCAACCCGGTCAGGTCGATGCCCTCCGCCTCGAGCGAAGCCCGCACCTCGTCACCGAACGGATCGCCCCCGACGGCACCCACGAATGCGACCTTGGCCCCGAGGCGGGCCGCCGCGACGGCCTGGTTCGCACCCTTGCCGCCCTGGTGCCGTTCGTACTGACCGCCGGTGACGGTCTCGCCGGGGGCCGGCAGGCGCTCGACCGTGACGACCAGGTCGACGTTCGCCGAGCCGACGACGATGACGCGTCCAGCCATGGGTCGACCGTCAGGACCCGGTGACGAATTCGCCGCCGTCGACGCTGATGATGTCGCCGTTGATGAACTCCGTCCCGTCGCGCGAGAGCGCGAGGATGGCGTTCGCGACATCCTGCGGTGTGGTCATCCGGCCCGTCGGGTTCCGCTTCATCGTGATGTCGATCATCGTCTGGGCCTCGGGGATCTTGAGCAGCGCCGGCGTGACCGTGACGCCTGCCCGGATGCAGTTCGCGGTGGCGCCCGTGCCATGGCGGGCCAGCTCCATGGCCAGCTGGCGGATATGCGATTCCAGGGCAGCCTTCGCCGACGAGACCACCCCGTACGACGGGACCACCCGCGTCGAGCCCTCGGACGTCATCGCGTAGATCTTCGAACCTGACCCCAGGAACCCGCCGCGCCACAGGTCCTGCACCCAGTAGACGAGGCTGTTCGCCATCACGTCCTGGGTCATCTCCATCTTCTTGCGGTCGACGCCGCCCTTGGGATCCTCGGCGAGGAACGGGACCAGCGACCCGAACGCCAGCGAGTGCATCACGACCCGCACATAGGGCTGCCTGCCGGCGGCGATCGAGGCGTCGAACCGCTCGCGCAGGGTCGCGATCGCTGCGGCGCGCTTCTCGTCATCGGCCGCGTTCATGTTGATGTAGATGGCCTCGGAGCCGGCCGCCTCGATCTTCGCCTTGACCTCTTCGACATGGGGGAGTGCCGCCCGGAAGTCGAGGTGGACGCCGAAGATCCTGTAGCCATCCTGCGCGAGCGTGATCGCGGTGGCTTCGCCCATCCCGGATGAGGCGCCCAGGATGACTGCCCAGCGCTCGCGGTCGTCGGTCATCGAGTTCGCCTCCGGGGTTCGGTGCTGCATCGCGGTCTGGTGCCGCGCGATGGTCGTCGGGCGAGTCTAGCAGCGCCCACCTCGGGCCCTGCACGTCGCGGACGGCTGACGTCGTCCGAGCCGTTCCGTTGCGCGTCCCGTCCGATGCTGCGCCGGGGAGCGCCCCGGGGCGCTCCCGCGGGGCGCACCTTGGGGTGCCCCCGCGGGGCCGTACTTCGGCGCGCGACCAGGCGCTCCCGCGGGACGGGACCTGGCGACGTCGCTCCCGCGGGACGGGACCAGGCGCTCCCGCGGGACGGGACCTGGCGACGTCGCGGCCGCCCCAGCTGATCCAGATTCCCGCCCCACGGCAGGTCCGAGCCTTCATCCCGACCCACGGGACACGACACCGTGCCACACGACTCCCTGGTCACCCGCTCCCATGGCACGGCACGCGGCGCGGATCGGCGGGCTTGTGGCACGCGACGCGGATCGGCGGGCTTGTGGCACGCGACGCGGCACGGCGCGCGACGCGCACCGGCGGCTTGTGGCACGCGAACGAGAAGGCACTTGACGCCGGCCGAAGCACCAGGATATTTTGGAATACACCAAACAAGGGAGATACCAAATCAACCGCGTGTACAAGGCTCTTGCTGATCCCACCCGCCGCCGTGTGCTGGCGCTCCTGCGCGAACGCGACATGACCGCGGGTGAGCTGGCCGCCGAATTCGACTTGTCGTGGCCGACGATGTCCGGCCACTTCAACATCCTGCGCGAGGCCGACCTCATCGATGCCGAGAAGTCCGGCACCACCATCACCTATCGACTGAATCTGTCGGTCCTCGAGGAAGCCCTCGCGGCCCTGCTGGATACGTTCCGGATCTCACCCAAGGAGACCCCATGAACCGCCGCCCATTCCTCGTCTACAGCGCCGCGGTCCTCGGCGTGATGACGATCGCGTCGGCGTGGGCGTGGATCCAGCTACCCGCTGGCGCCTCCATCCCGATCCACTGGGGGATCGACGGCCAGGCGAACGGCTTCGCGCCAAAGGAGATCGGCCTTCTGCTGCTGCCGGTGGTCCTCCTGTTCGTCGACCTCATGCTGACCGTCATCCCGCGGATCGAACCGCGCCGCGCGAACCTCGAACGATCCGGCAAGGCGTATGGCGCCACATGGATCGGTGTCGTGTCCGTACTGGGAGCGATCCATCTGCTCATCGTCGCGGTCGCGCTCGGTGCCCAGCTGGACGTCGGGCGACTCGTCCTGATCTCTGTCGGCGCCCTGTTCGTGGTCGTCGGAAACTACCTCCCCACCATCCGGCCCAATTACCTGATGGGCATCCGGACGCCGTGGACGCTCGCGAGTGACCTGTCGTGGGTCAAGACCCACCGCATCGGTGGGCGTGTGTTCGTGATCGAAGGCCTGGCATTCCTCCTCCTCGGCGCGCTGGGCATCACGCCCCTCGTCCTCGCCATCGCGGTCGTCAGCGCCGTCGTCCTGATGGTCGTGATCCTGCTGGTCTACTCGTACCGGGTCTGGAAGCTCGATCCCGCAAAGCGCTCGGCATGAGTGCGGATCGCGAGGATCGCTAGACCGTCCCCACAGGACCCTCGTCCGTGGCCTGGATCGCCGCGCGCTCTGCGGACCCATACCCGAGCTCGTCCAGGATCGCGTCCGTGTCCTGACCGAGGAGCGGCGGCGGCGTCCGGATCGTCGCGGGCGTCGCGGACAGTTCGAACGGCACCCCGACCTGGCGGATGCGGCCCCACGCCGGATGGTCGAGTTCGACCGTCATGTGGCGCGC
This sequence comes from Candidatus Limnocylindrales bacterium, assembly GCA_038327765.1. Taxonomy (GTDB): domain Bacteria; phylum Chloroflexota; class Limnocylindria; order Limnocylindrales; family CSP1-4; genus SPCO01. The sequence continues at coordinate 23,574 of JBBQLI010000017.1, forward strand.
CACGGCCTCCGGCGATGCGAACGCGGTGGCGATATCAGCGATCGCGCCGCACGGGATCTCGGCCTCCTCGAGGGTGGCCAGCCAGGCCGCCGTCGGCCGCATCGCGAACCGCGAGGCGAGGATGGTGCGGAGCGTCGACCGCTCGCCGACGCGGTCGCCGTTGGTCGCGAACCGCGGGTCGAGGGCGAGCTCCGGCTGCCCGAGCGCCACGCAGAATCGCTGCCACTGACGCTCCGAGCCCACGGCCACGGCCAATTCGCCATCGGCCGTGTCGAACGTCTCGTACGGGACGATGTTCGGGTGCGCGTTGCCACGGCGACCGGGCGCGACGCCGGTCGCGAACGCGTTCTGGGCCTGGTTGACGAGCGTTGCCAGGGTCGCGCCGAGAAGCGACACGTCGATGCGCTGACCGCCGCGACGCCCGCCCGCCGAAGGAGCGACCACTCCGATCCGGCCGACCAGCGCGGCGAGGACACTGACCGCCCCAAGCATGCCGGTGACGACGTCGCTGATCGCCACACCGACCTTGGTCGGATGCCCACCGTCAGCGTCGGCGGCGCCGGTGATGCTCATGAGCCCGCTCACCGCCTGGATCACGAAGTCATAGCCGGGCTTGTCGGCGCCCGGGCCGTCCGTCCCGTAGCCGGAGATCGCCAGGTGGACGAGAGCCGGGTTCAGGCGCGTGAGCGCGTCGTCGTCGAACCCGAGCCGGGCGAACGAACCCGGCCGAAAGTTCTCCACCAGCACGTCGGCATCCGCGAGCAGTCGGCGCAGCACCCCCGCGTGGGACGGGCGGCGCAGGTCCAGGACGATGCTTCGCTTGTTGCGATTGACCGCCAGGTAGTACGCCGCGGTCCGCGTGCCGGCAGCAACCGACCCGACCCATGGCGGTCCCCAGCCACGCGTCGCGTCGCCCTCGGGCGGTTCGATCTTCACGACATCCGCACCGAGATCGCCGAGCAGCATCGTGCAGTACGGCCCTGCCAGGACCGTCGAACAATCGACGACGCGCATCCCTGCGAGAGGTCCCGGCGTCGTAGGCGGCGTCATGCCCGCGATGGTATCCGGTGGCCGAGGCCACGCCGCGCTAGCATCCCGTCATGAGCGAACCCATCGAACCCGCCGCGGCCACCGCCGCGGCCCCCCATCGACCTACCCTGATGACCGTCCACGCCCATCCCGACGACGAGACGATCGGGACCGGGGGCGCCATGGCCAAGGCCGTGGCCGCGGGGCACCGCGTCGTGCTGGTGTCAGGCACGCGCGGGGAGCAGGGCGAGATCGTCGTCCCCGCGATGGACACGCCGGACAACCATCGCCGACTCGGCGAGATCCGGGCCGGGGAGTTGGAGCGGGCGATGGGCGTGCTGGGCGTGACCGAGTGGGAGAACCTCGGGTATCGCGACTCCGACATGATGGGCCGGCCCGGCAACCGCGATCCACGCACGTTCTGGCAGGCCGACCTCGACGAGGCCGCCGGCCGGCTGACGTGGCTGATCCGCCGCTATCAGCCGGACGTCGTCACCACCTACAACGCCTTTGGTGGCTACGGCCACCCGGACCACATCCGGGTCCACGACGTCTCGATCCGCGCGTTCGATCGCGCCGGCGACCCGGCCTGGTATCCCGACCAGCTCGCTCCCGAGCACGGCGGCAGTGGTCCGTCGGTGGAAGAGGGCGGGCTCGCTCCGTGGACGCCATCGAAGCTGTATGAGACGGCCATCCCGGCCTCGGTACGTTCGGAGATGGCAAAGAGGCTGGAGGCCCAGGGCAAGAAGAGCTTCTGGGAGCCACCCGAGGACGCGACGCCGGAGCAGATCGCCGAATTCGAGGCCTTCGCGGCAAAGATGCTGGTTCCTGACGAGAGCATCACGACCTGGCTCGATATCTCGGGCGACCCGCTCGAGAAGAAGTGGGCCGCGATCCACGAGCACGTGACCCAGATCAGCGACGAGAGCCCGTTCATGCTGATGGGCCTCGAGGGCTGGCGCGATGGCTGGTCGAAGGAGGCCTACATCCTCCGCGAGTCGCGGATCCCGAAGGACCTCCCCGAGACGGACCTCTTCGCCGGGATCGTCTGACCGAGGGTCCCGCCCGGCGGCCCGCTACACGCCTGTCCCCGGACAAAGGGGCGCCCCGTACGCCTGTCCCCGGACAAAGGGACGCCCCGTCCGGGCGGGCGGACGGGGCGTGGAAGAATGCGAATTGGCGGACCCGACCGGATTCGAACCGGCGATCTCCAGCGTGACAGGCTGGCATGTTGGGCCGCTACACCACGGGTCCAGTGCGGCGATGGCGGAGCATAGCAGGTGGACCGGGGGTTGTCGCTCGGTTCCGGGTGGGAAGCGGCCGGGCTCACCTATACTCGCCGCCCATGTCCATGATCGATCTGCGCAGCGACACCGTCAGCAAACCGACCGATGCGATGCGTCGGGCGATGGCCGCGGCCGAGGTCGGCGATGACGTCTTCGGCGACGACCCGACGGTCATCGCGCTCGAGGAGCGAGCCGCGGATCTCCTCGGCAAGGAGGCCGGGCTCTTCGTGGCATCGGGCACGATGGGCAATCTCGTGGCCCAGATGGCGCACCTCCGGCGCGGTGACGAGACGATCGCCGGCCGCGAGCACCACATCGTCATCGACGAGGCAGCCGGGCATGCTGTGGTGGTCGGGACGAGCATCCGGACCCTCCAGGATCAGCCGGACGGCACCCTCGACCTCGCCGAGATCGAGGAATCCTTCCGCGACGCGACCGATCCGCATGAGCCCATCACCGGCCTGATCACCATCGAGAACACCCATGCCCACTCGATGGCCCAGCCGCTGACCCCGCACTACACCCGCCAGGTGGCTGCCATCGCGCACGCGCACGGCATCCCGCTCCACATCGACGGGGCGCGGTTCTGGAACGCGGTCGTCGCCCAGCGAGCGGACGGCGTGACGGCACAGGACCTCGCCGGGCCCGCGGATAGCCTCACGTTCTGCCTCTCGAAAGGGCTCGGATGCCCGGTCGGGTCGGTCGTCGTGGGATCACGTGACGTCATCTGGCGAGCCCGCCGTGCACGCAAGCTCGTGGGTGGCGGGATGCGCCAGGTGGGAATCCTGGCCGCCGCCGGTCTGGTGGCCCTGAGCGACGGTGCGGACGGGATGATCGATCGGCTCGCTGACGATCATGCCAACGCCCGCCGGCTCGCCGAGGCGCTCACCGACATGGACGGGATCGAGTCTGCTGGCGGGGCGGCGCAGCCGTCGGCCGGTCGCCTGGATCCCGCACGGGTTCGCACCAACTTCGTGCTCTTCAAGGTGCGACGCGACCGGGCCGCGTTCCTTGGCGCGCTGCGAGCCCGGGGCATCCTGATGGTGGAATACCCCCACGGTCAGGTCCGCGCTGCCACGCACCACGGCGTCAGCGCCGCGGACATCGAGACGGTCATCGCGGCCAGCCGCGCCGCTCTGGTCGAAACGGAGCGACACCCGATCCGGCCCGATCCGGCGGGCGTACGACCCTGAACGCGCTCCCGCGACCGGACGCCGGTCCCGCTGCTGGTCCCGCCGATGTCCGCTTCTACGACGCGGTGGAGCAGCGTGTCCGACGCCTGATCGAGCGCGATCCAGTGCTGGCCACCTATCTCGGGTTGCACGATACCGACGACCGCTACGGCGACGGCGGGCGCGGCGCGGTCCTGGCCGAGCTAGCGGCCGATGCGGCGCATCTGAGCGCGATCGAGGCGATCGATCCCGCGGAGCTGACCGCGGCCACGCGCTTCGAACGCGAGCTTGAGCTGCACAATGTCCGCAAGGACGTCTTCGAGACCGACGCGCTGCGGCTCTGGGAACGGCGCTCGTTCGCCCTGGACACGATCGGGGATGGCCTGTTCCTCCTGTTCGCGCGGGATCACGCGCCACTCGCGGAACGGCTCGAGGCCATCATCGGTCGCCTGGAGGCGACGCCCGCCTATCTCGATGAGTCACGGACCCGGGCGGTCGTGCCGCAAGTCCGCCTGTGGCAGCAGATCGAGCTGGAGACCGGCGCGGACCTGCCCGGGTTCTTCACCGAGATCGTGGCCGCGAGCGAGGGGGTGCTCTCGACCGCGGGTCGCCGTCGCCTTGAGCGAGCCGCCGCCGGCGCCACGGTCGCGGTTGAACTCTATGGCGGGTGGATCGAGTCCACCCTCGCCACCGGCACGGATGCCTGGGCCATCGGCCGCGACCACCACGATCAGCTGGTGGCGCACCGGGCGTTCGACGGTCTCGACACCGATGAGATCCTGGAGCTCGGCTGGCAGCAGCTCGCATCCGAACACGACAAGCGTGCGGCGGCGGCCCGCGAGATCGACCCCGACGCCGATGTCGCAACGGTCCTCGCCCGGGTCAAGGCGGCCGGTCCGGCCGACTTCGCGGGCGCCCTCGACGCCTACAGGACCGCGATGCTGCGAGCACGGACCTATCTCATCGAGCACGACCTGATCACGGTCCCACCCGACGAGCATGTCGACGTCATCGAGACCCCGGCCTACCTGCGCAACGTCCTGCCCTTCGCCGCCTACTTCTCGCCCGCGCCGTTCGATACGAACGCCAAGGGCATCTACGTGGTGACGCCGTCGGTCGGCGATGACCCGGAGGCCATGCGCGAGCACAACACGGCCTCGATCAGCAACACCAGCATCCACGAGGCCTACCCCGGACACCACCTCCAGCTGGATATCGCGCGCCGCCACCCGTCGCTGACCCGGCTGCTGACCGAGGCGCCGGAATTCGTCGAGGGCTGGGGGATGTATTCGGAGCTCCTGATGCGCGAGCAGGGCTTCGACGCCGGCCCGGAGTTCCGGCTCATGCTCCACACGGACGCGATCTGGCGGGCGTGCCGGATCATCCTGGACGTCCGCATGCATCGCGGCGAACTCACCGTCGAGGAGGCGACCGACTTCCTGGTGGCACAGACCGGCTTCCAGCGCAGCGTCGCCCATGCCGAGGTCCAGTGGTACACGTATCGGCCGACCTACCCGATGTCGTACCTGCTCGGCCGGACCCTGCTCCTCGGTCTCCGTGCCGACGAGCAGCGCCGCCTCGGCGACCGGTTCTCCCTCCGCGGGTTCCACGACACGCTTATGCGCAACGGTTCTCTTCCGATCAGTTTCCATCGCCGCCTCCTCGCGGGCGAGGGCTGACCGAGCGTGCTGGTCATCCCCGCGATCGACCTTGAGAACGGTCGGTCGCGGATCGTCTACTGGCCCGGCGCCGCGGCCGGCCTCGGGGCGCCCACCGATCGACCGGACCGGATCGCGGAGCGGTTCGTGGCGCTGGGGGCCCGGCTGATCCACGTCGTCGACTTCGCGGGTGCCCGCGCTGGCGCGCCGGCGGAGCTCGAGGTGATCGGGACGATCGCAGCGCGGATCGCGGTCCCGCTCCAGCTGGCGGGCGGCATCGAATCGGCCGACGCGATCCGCCTCGCCTTCGCGGCCGGTGCCACGCGAGTCGTCCTAGGCACGGACATCGCGGACCGCAGCGAGGACCTGCGTGCCTGCATCGAGGTGGCCGGCGACTGGCTGGCGGTCGGTCTCGACCCACGGCCCGAGCGGCTGGCGGCCTTCCCCTGGAAGCGGGCCACGCCACCGACGATCGACGCGCTCGTCGCGGAGCTGGTGGGAGCGGGTGTCGGCCGGTTCGTCCTGTCGCATGGCGGCAGCGAGCCGGACCTCGAGCGGATGCGATCACTCGTCCGGTCGTACGATGCCGAGATCCTGGTCGCGGGAGGGGTCCGCGACCTCGATGGTCTCCGTCGTCTGCGCGATACCGGCGTCGCGGGCGTGATCCTCGGCGAGGCGCTCCTGTCCGGCGCCATCGACTACCCAGCGGCCCTCGAGGCGGCCGCATGACCCCGATCGGGAGTCGCCACGTGGCACGACATGGCTAAGCATCGACGCGGCAGCCGCCGGACCACCGCCGTCAACCGGCCCACGGGCCCCGCAGGCCCGCGCACGACCGAAGCCACGCGTCGCACGGGGGGCGCCGGGTCGCGACGTGCTGACGCGCAGTACGACCTGGGTGGCGGATCCGGTGCGCCGTCGCGCGGCACGATCCTGGCACTGGCTGCCGTCGTGATCGTGGCCGTCATGGCGGCATTCCTCGCGCTCCGGCCGGGTGGCCTCGCCGGCGCGACCCGGGCGCCATCCGCGGGCGACGGCACGTGCCCGACGAGTCAGCCGTCGGCCATGGCGGCAGGTCAGACGCGCACGGTCACGATGGTCACGGGCAAGGGCACCATCGTCATCTCCCTCAAGGCCGACCTCTCGCCGTTGGCGGTCGGCAACTTCGCGGCGCTCGTGACGTGCGGCTATTACGATGGCATCGGCTTCCACCGCCTGGTCCCGGGTTTCGTGATCCAGGGCGGGGATCCCACCGGAACGGGTGCCGGTGGCCCCGGTTACACCATCACGGACGAACCGGTGACGGCGACGTACCATCGCGGGACCGTCGCGATGGCCCGCAGCTCGCGGGCGAACTCCGTCGGGTCGCAGTTCTTCATCGTGCTCGACGATGGCGCCGCTTCCATCCTGTCGTCGGCCAACACCTACCAGATCATCGGGGAGGTGACCACGGGGATGGATGTCGTGGATGCGATCGCGGCGATGCCGAACAGCGGCGAGCCAGACAACAAGGCCCTCGACCCGGTCAAGATGACCAGCGTCACCATCGCTACCCCGTGACCTCGCGATCCCTCAGCGTCCCCCGTCGAAAGGAGCACTCCCGCCCATGACCCGTGCCACCATCGCCACCGATCTCGGCGACATCGAGATCGAGCTCTATGACGAGAGCGCGCCGAAGGCCGCCAAGAACTTCATCGATCTGGCTCGCAAGGGCTTCTACGACGACGTGATCTTCCACCGCGTCATCCCGGGCTTCGTCATCCAGGGTGGCGACGGGCAGTACGGCAAGAATTCCGACCTCCAAAGCGGGCGCGTCGGTACCGGCGGCCCCGGCTACAAGTTCGCCGATGAGCCGGTCCAGGGCGACTACCTGCGCGGGGCGCTGGCGATGGCGAACTCCGGACCGAACACCAACGGCAGCCAGTTCTTCATCTGTCACCAGGACCTGACCGGCAAGCTCCCCAAGAGCTACACGCTGTTCGGGCAGGTCACGCGGGGCATGGATATCGTCGACAAGATCGTCAGCGCGCCGCGCAATTCGCGCGATCTGCCCGACGCTCCGGTGGCGATGACCAAGGTCACGATCCTCGAGGATCCGGCCTGACCGCGCACGGACGTTTCGGTGTGACGCCCCGAAGGTTAAGGAATTTACACTCGGGAACCTGACAAAACCCTTGGAAAAGGGCCCATCACCAGATAGGATATGGGGGCTGCTCAGTCAGCCAGCTGCCCCAGCGTCAAGGTCATGGGTAGGTAGGGTCAGGGTAGTCGGTGCAGCCGACGTGATAGATGCCTTTGACGCGCGGCAGAAGCGTTCCCCTCGGGGGACACTTTCACCGGGACAGCATCGAAGCGGCTCCTTCGGGAGCCGCTTCGAACTTTTCCGACACCTTTGCGATCAGTCACACCTTCGGTCAGGTGGACGCGGCCACGCTCCGGCGCACGCGCGTGGAGCCAGCGCCCGATCATGGGCGGAAATGACACGTGTGGTACGGTGAGTACTCGCCGCGACTCGTGGCGATGCTCCGCGTGGTCGACCCTCTTTCGAACGGACCGTGCGATCTGCCAACCCTGTTCGGGAGTGTTGGAGGTCTTGCATGACCACCGGTACCATCCACAAGGTCGTTTCTGACCGAGGCTTCGGATTCATCGCCGCCGAGGACGAGAAGGAATACTTCTTCCATCGCGGCGGGCTCGAGTCCGGCCTTGACTTCGACCGCCTCATCGGCGGCGAGAAGGTCACATTCGACATCGAAGCCAGTCCCAAGGGTCCGCGCGCCGTCCACGTGCGCCCCGCCTGACGTCAGCTGGCGGTCGGCCGACCTAGCGTCGACCGACCGCCGCTCCCCGTCACCCCGGCCCAGGCCGTCTCGCCTGTCCCGGTACGCGCATGACCCGCGCCTCGTACCAGCGCGGTCGGTTGATCCGACCGTCCCGACTGGAGCCTCGCCATCGTCCGGACCGCATTCGTCTCCACCTACCCGCCGCGTCACTGTGGCATCGCCACGTTCACGAATGAACTGGCGTCGGTCTCGGGCAACCGCGAGGTGGTCGCACTCCATCCGCCGGAACCTGCGATCCCCTATCCGATCGAGGTCCACCACCGGATCCGCCGTGACGAGCGCAGCGAATACGTCCGCACCGCTCGTGAGCTGAGCGCCTGCGTCGACGTCGTGTCGATCCAGCACGAATACGGCATCTGGGGCGGAGACGACGGGATCTACGCCCTCGACTTCATGCGTGCCCTCGACCTGCCAGCGGTCGCCACCCTGCACACGATCATGCGTCGACCCACCGACCAGCAGCGCGCGATCCTGACGGAGATCGTCGGTCGGGCGGCAGCCACGGTCGTGATGTCGAAGTCCGCGGCCGCCCTCCTCTCCTCGGTCTACGGCGTCAACACCGATCGTGTCGAGGTCATCCCCCATGGCGTCCCGGACCTGCCGCTCGTGCGACCCACGACCGTGAAGGCGTCGGTCGGCCTCGAGGGACGTGACGTCATCCTGAGCTTCGGCCTGCTCGGCCCGGGCAAGGGCTACGAACTCGCGATCGAGGCGCTCCCGGCGATCGTCGCGGCACACCCGGACGCCACGTACGTCATCGTCGGGGCCACGCACCCGGACCTTCTCCGACGCGAGGGCGAGGCCTATCGAAACGGACTCGTCGCGCGGGCCAGGGCCCTGAAAGTGACGGATCACGTCCTGTTCGTCGATCGCTTCGTCGGACGGAGCGAGCTGCTCCGCTGGCTCGAGGCCGCCGACGTCTTCGTGACGCCGTATCCCAACCTGGAACAGATCGTGTCGGGGACACTGTCGTACGCGATGGGCGCAGGACGCGCGATCGTGTCGACGCCGTACGCCTACGCAGCCGAACTGCTGGCCGAGGGCCGCGGTGTCCTGGTGCCGCCCGGTTCACCCGTGGCACTGGCGAACGCACTCAACGAACTGCTCGCCGACGACGAGCTGCGGGCCGCCGTCGGCCGGCGCGGCTACGAATACAGCCGGCGGATGGTCTGGTCCGAGGTGGGCGCCCGCTACGGCCGCCTCTTCGAAGGGATCGCCGCCGGGGCGCGCAACCCCGTCGCTGCCCCGACGCTGGCTGCGCTCAATGTCTGAGGTGCGGTCAGAGCCGCGCTCCGACGGCGAGCAGCTTCCGCTCTATCCGGTCGACCGATCGCACCTCGAGGTCCTGACCGACGACCTCGCGATCATGCAGCACGCCAACGGGTCCGAGCCAGATCCGGCGCATGGCTACTGCACCGACGATGTCGCGCGAGCGCTGCGCCTCGACCTGTTGCATCGACGGACCCTCGGCTGGGATGCGGTCGCCGAGAGCGCGACGCGAAACATGCGCTTCCTCGACGAGGCGTTCGATCGCTCCAGTGGCAGGTTCCGCAACTTCCGGGCGGTCGGTGGCCGCTGGGCTGACGAGATCGGCTCCGAGGATTGTCACGGCCGTGCCCTGTTGATCCTTGGCGAGATGGTCGACCAGGCGCCCGACGACGCCCTCGTGACCAAGGCCACCTTCCTCTTCCAGCGAGGCCTCCCGGCGGCCCTTCGCCTGACCGCGCTGCGCGCCCAGTCGTCCGCGTTCCTGGGCTGCGACTCGGCGATGCGGGCCAGCCCGAACGGCACGACCTCGTCGGCGCTGCGGAATCTCGGCGGGAAGCTCCAGATCGCGTTCCTTGAAGCCCCGATGGTCGAGGACTGGCCGTGGCCGGAGCAGATCCTCACCTATGAGAACGCCCTGCTGGCTCGCGCGGCGATCGCGGCCGGCCGATATCTCGACAGCCCCGACCTCGTTGCCGCGGGCCTGCGCGGGCTCGACTGGTTGCTCGAGGTCCAGACCAACACTGCGGGGCAGCTTTCGCCGATCGGGAGCACCTGGTGGCCGCGCGACGGCGTCCGCGCCCAGTTCGACCAGCAGCCGATCGAGCCCACCTCGCTGATGCTCGCCGCCGAAGCCGCTTACAAGGTCACCGGCAACGTTCGCTATCGCGATGCGATGGAGCGAGCCTACGGGTGGTTCCTCGGCGCGAACGATCTTGGTGTCGCCGTCGCCGATCCCGACCATGGCGCCTGCTTCGATGGCCTGACGCCGGATGGCGTCAACGACAACCAGGGAGCGGAATCGACCCTCATGTGGCTGACCGCCCTCGAGCACATCCGCGACGTCCGGGGCACGGCCGGGTCGAGCGCTGCTGTGACGCCCGCCGGATCGATCCTGTCGGCAGTGGGCTCGTGACCCTCGCGCGTGCGGTCGATTCGCGGCTGTTCCACCGAGCCGTCGAGAACCCGATCATCACCATCGACGACGTCCCGTACCCGTGCAATTCGGTCTTCAATCCCGCGGCCGCAAAGGTCGGCGACGAGACCGTCCTGCTGGTCAGGGTGGAGGACATGCGCGGGATCTCCCAGCTCCACGTCGCGCGCAGTGCCGATGGCATCACGGGCTGGCAGTTCGATCCCGAACCGCTGCTGCGGTCTGATGTCGAGCACTACCCCGAGGAGATCTGGGGCTGCGAGGATCCCCGACTCACCTGGCTGCCCGAGCGTGAAGAATGGGCCATCGCCTATACCGCGTACAGCCGCCGCGGGCCGCTGGTCTCGCTGGCGATGACCCGCGACTTCCGGACGGTGCGACGGCTGGGTCCGGCGATGCCGCCGGAGGACAAGGACGCGGCGCTTTTCCCGCGCCGGTTCGATGGTCGCTGGGCGATGGTCCATCGCCCGTCGCCGCTGCGTGGCGGCGCCCACATGTGGGTCTCGTTCTCGCCGGACCTCCGGCACTGGGGCGATCACACCCTCATGCTCGAGGCCCGCGATGGCGCATGGTGGGATGCTGGCAAGATCGGCCTGGGTCCGCCACCGCTCGAGATCGCCGACGGCTGGCTCATCATGTATCACGGTGTTCGCACCACGTCTGACGGACCGATCTACCGGGCCGGTCTGGCGCTCCTTGACATCGATGACCCCACGAAGGTGCTGCGTCAGCTCGATGAGTGGGTCTTCGGGCCGCGCGAACCGTATGAGATCACCGGCGACGTAGGTCGCGTGGTCTTCCCGTGCGGCTGGATCCTCGATGAGGCCAAGGACGAGCTGCGGCTCTACTACGGCGCCGCCGATACGTCGGTCGCGCTCGCAACGGCCAGCTTCAGCGAACTGCGCACGCGCCTGCTCGCCGCTCCGGCACCCAGCATCCCCCGGATGTCCGACGAGGCCGATCGCCGCTGAGGTCCTGGGTCTGTCGGTCGACTCGCGGCGTCCGTGTCGCGATCATCGCAGCATGCCGGTCTGCGTCCCCGCCGAGCCGTGGCGGAGCGTCCTGTATCCTGACGCCTCGCGCGCCTGTAGCTCAGTGGATAGAGCGTTGGGTTCCGGACCCAAAGGTCGCAGGTTCGAGTCCTGTCGGGCGCGCCACTGCCATGGCTTTACGAGACCGTCCGCGCGCAGGGATGGCCTGGACGGAGACCTCCTCCGGCAGGGCGAGTGCTAGGTAGTGGGCGTAGGCCTCAGCCGCCAGCCACACGCTTACGAACTCCTCGCCTCGGACCGTGACCCCCTCGTATCCCGCCTGCACGAGCCTCGCCCTTGTG